>NZ_AWGA01000127.1 GCF_000471645.3 Candidatus Schmidhempelia bombi str. Bimp
TAAGGCTATCCCCTCTTGTGCATAGGCAAGCAGACCACTTTGGGTTAGTTGGCTGAGCGCGGTGTTTAGTTGTTGTTGGCTGTCGATATCAGCGCTATGTGCTTGGGACTGGGTCGCTGCATTTTGTAGCGCTTTGGCAATCGATAAGGCGTTTTCAAGCTGCGTAATCGCGGCTTGCATATCTAGCTGTTTGCCTTGTGCCTTGGGTTCGGTTTCGGTGGTAAGGTATAGCCCTTTATTGGCTGCAATTGCTCCCCATTCGTCAGTTCTCAGTTCAAACCCTTCTCCACGCCCCTCTTTATTTTGGTTGACAAGGTGCCCCATGTTTAATTGGGTTTTACCATATTCGGTTGCCAGCTTTATATGCTCTTGCCCCCGTTTGTCATCCATACGCAATTTATTGTTAGCCGCACTGCGAATCACATTGCGGTGTTTATTGGCTGTCGTGACAAGGTCAGGGTGGCTGCTGTCGTGCATCGCGTGGGCAATATAGGGTCTGTCTGGGTTACCGCCCATAAAGGCAATCGCAACGTCGGCGCCATCAATCAGTGGAAAGTGAAAACCATAACGGTCACCCGCATACGGTCTAGCCAGCCTTATCCATAGGCTTTCGTTGCCTTTTTTCCACGCTTTTAAGTCAAAATTGAATTTTACACGGTATCGCCCTTGGGTGTCGATATAACCATAAGTGTCGTTATCTGGACTGGTTACCCTTGCAGGTAAGGTGCCGCTAATTTGCGGCCAAGCAATAGGGGCTGGGCGATACGGTTTTAAACTATTAAAGGGAATGGCGGTAAAGCTGAGCTGGTAAGCATTAGTGCGGTTGCCCTTACCGGTGACACTTAAAATAACAAGGCCGTCATCAATATGGGTCAGAGGATGACCATTAAGGTAAATCCGTTGCCCTGGTGCTAGGTTATACTGATTAGTTTTACCTTTGATGAGAGTTTGCTGGCTGATAGCGTGCTCATGGCGGATTCGTGCATACCAGTTACCGCTTTCAATTGTGTTATCATCACTGTCTGAGGTCGCTTCTTGGTTATCTAGGTTATGGTTTACTCGATTACTGTCTAAGCCTTTATAATGCGCGCCATAAAGGTAATGGGTGCCGTGGGTAGTGGTGTCTTTGGGCTGGGTATTGACTTGTCCTAGTAAACTCGCTTTGGCATCACGGTAGTTGTAATCTTGCACTTTGAACGCCGATTCCACCGTTTGGCTGTGCACGCTGATATCCCAAATACTTGGCTTGCCCCCATCTAGAGTGCCGCTGGGTAAT
>NZ_AWGA01000049.1 GCF_000471645.3 Candidatus Schmidhempelia bombi str. Bimp
CCATTAATTTTGATATGGAATTATTAGGTGAAAGAATACAATGGGATCCAACAACGGATACCCTAACGATTAAGGGCACACCACCTAATTTACGCGATCAGTTACAACGTAACTATAGTAAAAAATAATCACTGTGTTTAAATGAATAAGAAGAGGCGAGTTCGCCTCTTTTTATTATTGCTAATACAATACAAATTACTTTTTTATTATTTGACGTTGATAAGTTTTAGTTGTTTGCATCATATGTTGGAAAAATTCTGCCACTGCCATTTTATATTCTGGATTTTTTAAACGATTTTGTGCGTTTTCAATGACAGTTTTTTCACGATCAGTATCAAATATAGCTAAATTATGGGCTTTTTTTATTCGTGCAATTTCATTAACTGCATCCATTCTTTTTTCAAAAAGTGTCACTATTTCTGAGTCAATATCATCTATCTTGCGGCGAGTTTCTTCTAACATACTATTAATCTTTAACCTGTAATATTTTATCAACCATATATGTATTCTATGCGAGAGAGCAGAAAATTCAACTTAATTTATAGGATGATATCTAACTTTTACGACGTAAAAACTACTTTGTATTAATGGTAATAGCGACGTTAATCTAAAGGATTAGTGATAATAGTAAAGAGTAAGCTTAAGTCAATCGAGGTGAATAAGTCATCTGTAGCTTATTGATCATTATTTACCATCAACACAAAGAATAATATATATCACCATTTAGTGATAAATATAATGCCGCCTAAATTGTTTTATTTTTCCCTGATAGCAATATATGCTGCAACGTGACGCATAGAGATTGAAAGTTAACCCTATTCAGCGTAGGATTGAACAAAATGGATAAATAATTAGGACGCAGTGTAATGAAAATGTGTATTTCGTGTGGAATGCCGATGACTAGCTTGGCGGATTATCCTTTATATAACATGACTAAAAACTATTGTAAGCTGTGTGCGCGTAATGATGGGTCAATGCAAACCTTTGACGAAAGATGGGCTAATTTAACTGATACTTTAATTAAGGTACATCAAATGGATGAGAATATAGCGAAAGATACTGCTTATGTATTACTGAAAAAATTACCTGCTTGGCGTTAAGGTTAATTGATTTGGTGTAACCGTTTTAGTCACCTGGATAAGCTGCTTATTTTAAGCATCACTACTTGAAAATAGGAATATTTAAACGAATGTTAATGGTGCGTTCTAATGGACTCGAACCATCGACCCCCACCATGTCAAGGTGGTGCTCTAACCAACTGAGCTAAGAACGCGGAGATAGGTTAATGGTGCGTCCGAGTGAACTCGAATCACCGACCCCCACCATGTCAAGGTGGTGCTCTAACCAACTGAGCTACGGACGCAATAAGACTAACCAATGTGTGCTGTTAACACAGGCGTAGATATTAGCGGGCATTGGGTTTAGTATCAAGTAAAAAAATCAAAAAAAGAGGCAAATTCCCTTTTTTTAAGGTTGTTTGCCTATTATATAAACAGTGATATGGTTTGTTATTTAGCGGTTTTAGATAAAATTTGCTCGCGTGGCAATGTTTGTATCCAGTACATGCGACTTAATAATAATATTGCAGCCAGACTTAAACCAACAATGACCCCTATCCAAAAACCAGCCGCTCCCATGGCAGGGACAATATAATTAGTCAGCGCCAAAATATAACCCAGTGGTAAGCCAACTAACCAATAAGAGATAAAGGTAAATACAAAGATACTTTTCGTATCTTTATAAGCACGTAAGATACTATTAGCGATAGTTTGGACATAATCCGAACATTGATAAATGGCTAACAATACGATGAGAGAAAGGCATAATTCAATGACGAGCTGATTGTGTGTAAATAGTTGAATCAAAGCGTGATTAAACATTAGTAGGGCTAGTGCAATAAGTAATCCAAGAATAAACGCTGTGCCTAAACTAACATAGGCGGCGAGTTTTGCTTGATCTATCTTCTGTTCGCCAAGTAAAAATCCTACGCGGATACTGGTTGCAACAGATAACGCTAACGGTATAGTAAATGTCATACTACTAATCGTATAGATAATTTGGTTCGCTGCGACCGTAATTTCACCGAGTGGCGCAATTAACATAGAAATAACTGAAAATAAGCTAATTTCGAAGAAAAAGGCTAAGGCTAAAGGTAGACCTAGCGTCACGATACGCAATAGAATGTTGGGATTAATAATGCGCTTAATAGGGGTTTGTCGAATATCACGTTGGTTTTCCGCCACTAATGTATAACTTCTTAAAATAAAAAATAGTAACCAAAACACAATTGCAGCGGCAATTCCGCATCCTTGACTACCTAATTCAGGTAAGCCAAATTTGCCATAGATCAGAATATAATTAATTGGCACATTGACGATTAACGCAATAAGTACCGCGATCATTGCTGGTTTAGTATTAGATAACCCCTCACATTGATTACGATAAATTAAATATAATAAAAAGCCAGGCACTCCCCACATAATCGCATGTAAAAAGTCAGTAGCATTATTCAGCATTTCCATATCAATATTTTTATTGATATTACTTGCTAAAATAATCTTATCGCCATAATAAAGAATTGTCATGACGATTATCGATAATAGACCACTTAATAACACACCTTGCCGAATATGATCCGCGACTTCATGGCGTTTTCCTGCACCATTAAGATTAGCTATAATGGGGGTTAACACGGACAATAGACCCTGCGCAAATAAAATAGCAGGCCAAAAAATTGACGAACCTAAGGCAACGCCCGCAAGTGCTTTGGCATGATAGCGTCCAGCCATTACGGTTTCCATAAACATAATGCCAGACTGGGATATTTGTGCAATAAATACCGGTATTGCCAACGCGATAATAATTTTAATTTCTTTATATAGTGTTGTTTTTAACATAATAGATTACTCAATTAGGCCGTTACATAACCCCATAAGTCATACTCATCGGCCTGCTCTATATATACCGTAACGATATCGCCCGCTTTAAAGCGTGTTTCGCCGTTAAGGTAAACAACACCATCAATTTCAGGTGCATCGGCCATACTACGTCCAATCGCCCCCTCTGTATCGACTTCATCAATAATGACATTTATTGTTTTACCTATTTTTTCTTGTAATTTCTCTGCCGAAATTTGTTGCTGTAGTTGCATAAACCGTTCAAGTCGCTGCTGTTTGATCGCTTCTGGGATCTGATCAGGTAATTGATTCGCCGCAGATCCCTCAACTGGACTGTAAGCAAAAGCGCCAACGCGATCAAGACGTGCTTGGCGTAAAAAATCTAATAACATCTCAAAATCTTGCTCTGTTTCACCAGGGTAACCGACAATAAACGTTGAACGTAAGGTGATTTCAGGACAAATTTCACGCCATTTTTTTATTCGTTCTAATGTTCGTTCTATTGTTCCTGGACGTTTCATTGATTTAAGTATTTTCGGACTTGCATGTTGTAAGGGAACATCTAAATAAGGCAATATTTTCCCCTGTGCCATTAATGGGATCAAATCATCGATATGTGGATAAGGATAAACATAATGTAAGCGAACCCAAATACCTAAGCTTGATAGTTGTTCACAAAGGTTAACTATATGATTTTTAACTGGCATACCATTCCAAAAACCGGTACGATTTTTGACGTCAGCACCATAAGCGGACGTATCTTGGGCAATCACTAATAACTCTTTAACGCCACTATCCGCAAGACGTTTAGCTTCATCTAATACTTGACCAATAGGTCGACTTTCCATATCACCACGTAAGGACGGAATAATACAAAACGTACAGCGATGATCACAGCCTTCAGATATTTTCAAATAAGCATAATGTTTTGGGGTTAATTTAATGCCTTGATCTGGAATTAAACTGGTCAGTGGATTATATTCAGGTTTAGGTAGATATTTATTGACATGTTGTAGTACTTGTTCGTAACTGTGTGGACCAGAAATTTCAAGCACTTTTGGATGTACGGTTCTAATTTGATCTTCTTTAGCCCCTAAACAGCCTGTCACAATAACTTTACCATTTTCATCCAACGCTTCACCTATCGCTTCAAGCGATTCTTGTACCGCGCTATCGATAAAGCCACAGGTATTTACAATGACTAAATCAGCATTATCATAAGTAGGAACCACACGATAACCTTGTGTGCGTAGTTCGGTTAAAATACGTTCAGAATCAACTAGATTTTTAGGACAGCCTAAACTTACAAATCCAACAGTAGGGGATAATTTATTCATAATATATTACTAACTTATTTAATTATCATAAAAGAAAAATGATGGTTGAAATTTTAACGGGTAGATTATACGCGAAGATAAAAAAGACGCTATCTATTCTTATTAATCTATTGATAAATAGGTAAATAATGAAGGTCGTAGAAGTAAAAAAACCGAGTAGTAACTCGGTTTTTCTATCATATAAATGACTTATTATAATTATAAGGCATCCGCGTTTTTAGCTAAAAATTTCGCCACACC
Source organism: Candidatus Schmidhempelia bombi str. Bimp (assembly GCF_000471645.3). GTDB lineage: Bacteria > Pseudomonadota > Gammaproteobacteria > Enterobacterales > Orbaceae > Utexia > Utexia bombi. The sequence continues at coordinate 4,475 of NZ_AWGA01000049.1, forward strand.
GTCTGGTGATCCTTGCATACCTTCTTTACCTTTTTCCCATTGTGCTGGGCATACTTCACCATGTTCTTCATGGAATTGTAATGCATCAACTGTACGGATCATTTCATCAACATTACGACCGATTGGTAAATCGTTAACGATTTGGTGACGTACGATACCATTTTTATCGATTAAGAATGAGGCACGTAAGGCAACACCTGCTTCTGGGTGCTCAATACCGTAAGCTTGTGCAATAGCATGACGGATATCGGCAACGATAGGGAATTGTACTTGGCCGATTCCTCCTTTTTCTACTGGTGTATTACGCCATGCATTGTGAACAAACTCAGAATCAATAGAAACACCGATCACTTTTACCCCACGTTTTTCAAACTCTTTAAAGCGGTGATCAAAAGCAATAATTTCTGATGGACAAACAAAAGTAAAATCCATAGGCCAGAAAAAGATGACGGCTGGTTGATCTTTGATAAAGCTCGATAAGTTAAAATTGTTAACAATTTCTCCATTACCTAATACCGCAGCGGCAGTAAAATCTGGTGCTTGACGTGTTACTAATACCATAATAGTTCTCCTAAATTTTTAATTTTGTCTTTATATCTTGATCTGTCCTGTCTATTATTATCTTTTTGTTTGATAATTAAAAACTGTTTAAAGTAATTGGTTTGATAGATTTAGACTATTATTTTAGCTGTTCTTGCGGCGATTGGCTCGGTTTTCGTCGTTTACCAATATTCTTGCTATCCCGGTGTCTCACTTTACTTTTTTTCTTCTCCGCCTTTTTCTCTTTTAATTTGGCTTTAGCTTTTGTTGATGGTTTTTTCTTACCTGTTAATGAAGGAACTTTACTTTTCGGTTTTAACTCATCGATGGTGCGCATTTTAATCGCTTCATGCACATAACGTTCGATTTTCTTTAATAACTCATAATCATGCGCTTCGACTAATGAAATTGCTGTTCCTTTTTTACCCGCACGAGCCGTGCGACCAATGCGATGTAAGTAAATATCTGCTGTGCGTGGTAAATCGAAATTAAATACGTGGGTAATGTCATCAATATCTAAACCACGCGCAGCAACATCTGTCGCAATTAACACATTAACGCGGTTATTTTGTAAACGCTTAATCGCTTCGTTTCGCTTAGCTTGCACCATTTCACCTTCAAGGTAACAGGAGCGAATACCTGCTTCATGTAGCTTACTCGCTAATTCATGGACTCGTTCACGTTTACGGACAAAAATCACCGCTTTTTGACATTCGTCTTGCGAAAGCAATTTGAGTAAAAGTGCCAATTTATGTTCAAGATTATCAGCACGATAGTAAAATTGTTGGATTTTTTTACGTTCACGTCGTGATGGCTCGGCATCAATTTCAATTGGATCATTTAAAATTCGCTTAGCAAAGTCATGAACATCCTGTCCTTCAAGTGTTGCCGAAAATAGTAAGGTCTGTTTACGCCAGCGCGTCTCTGCTGAAATCGTTTCTACATCTTGTGCAAATCCCATATCTAGCATGCGATCTGCTTCATCTAAAATTAACATTTCAACCGCACGGCAATCAAAGTTTTCTTCTTTAATATATTGTAGTAGACGGCCGGTTGTCGCAATGACGATATCTTGATTCTTACTAAACACTTCCGCATGATTCATATAGGCCACACCACCAGTAATGGTAGCAATACTCAAATCGGTATACTGCGTTATTTGTAGTGCTTGATCCGCAATCTGCATGGCTAATTCGCGGGTCGGTGCCAAAATTAATATTCTTGGTGGCCCTGGTTTACGACGAGGGAAATCTAATAGATGTTGGATAGCAGGGATAAGGAAAGCCAATGTTTTACCCGTTCCCGTTGGTGCGCTACCCATAATATCTCGACCATCTAACGCGGCTGGAATCGTGAGTGCTTGAATGGTTGTTGGATGTTTAAAATTTTTTTCCTCGATAGCTTTTAATAGCGATTCATCAAGATCTAAAGAAAGAAAATCAGTTATATCTGTCATTAAAATTCACCTTATTGATTAAGGGTATTATTATAACTAGTCTGATTAAAATCGCTATTAATTTAAGTGATACGTTTGTAACTTTTAAAGAAACAGAACCTATTCGTTTCGATAACTCACGTTAATCATGGTAGGCATTTTTATTTTATAACATACTTATTTTTATCTATAGTTAAAAAATCATGACTTTTTTATGTAATTAATTCGTTAAATTATTTAATCTATTTGCATAATCTAATTGCTGTAAATTAAGATCGGTATTGACTAGTTTTATATTGCTCATATTTTGTTTTATTTATATATCACAATATACCATGGTGAAATTGATTTATGACAAATAATTTTAGGTTTGGTTTAGATGTTGGCTCCACGACAGCCAAAGCAGTCGTGTTAGATAATGAAGGTAATTTTTTATACCATAAATATATTCGTCACAATACCTATATTGTGGCGAGTGTGCTGCAAATACTAAATGAAATAAAACAAAAGCTGGGGAATGATATTCAATTATCCGTCAAAGTAACGGGTTCGGCTGGAATGAGTATTTCGGAGAAAGCGGCGATTTCTTTTATTCAAGAAGTGATTGCTGCTTCAGAAGTAGTACAACAACGGTATCCAAAGGTAAGAACATTAATTGATATCGGTGGTGAAGATAGCAAGATGATTTTTTTCTTTGCCGATAGAGCGCCCGATATTCGTATGAATGGCAGTTGTGCTGGTGGTACTGGTGCATTTATTGATCAGATGGCAACATTACTCAATGTTCCTGTTAATGAATTTGACGCTTTGGCTCGTCAACATGATCAGGTTTTTTCCATTGCATCACGTTGTGGGGTCTTTGCCAAAACTGATGTGCAAAATTTAATTAGTCGCAATGTATCAAAAGAGAATATTGCCTATTCGGTATTACATGCAGTTTGCATTCAATTAGTTAATACATTAGCACGAGGCTATGACGTGGTACCTAAATTGATGTTAATTGGAGGACCTTTTTCTTTTTTACCAACGTTAAGTCAAGCCGCATTAGCAACACTAAAATTAACTGAAGATGATTTAATTAAGACTGAGCACCCAACATTATTATCAGCTTGGGGAGCGGCACTTCATCCAATAGAGCGAACAGTGTTATCTATTGACGAATTTATCCAGCGTCTTGAATCAAATATAACCCAATCTAACTCAACTCATTTTGCCCAAAATCTTTTACAACCTCTTTTTACACAACCCTCGTTTTCAGAATGGCAGAACAAAAGAAAATATATTGATATTGTTAAAATGCCTTTGTCTGCCTATTTAACGGGTCAAACCTTTTTGGGCATTGATAGTGGTTCAACCACTACAAAAATTACGTTAATTGGTGAACAAAATCAGTTACTTTTTCACTATTATGCGCCCAATAATGGTCATTCCGTTCAGGCGTTGATAACGGGATTGAGTGAACTTAAGCAGCAATTAATACATCATCCAAGACAAATAAATATAGCGCGAACCGCGGTAACGGGCTATGGAGAAGAACTATTAAAAGCAGCCTTTGCCATTGATGATGGTTTGGTTGAAACGATGGCACATTTTGCGGCAGCTAAACATATCGAACCGAAGGTTAGTTTTATTATGGATATCGGTGGTCAGGATATGAAGGCCATCTTTGTCACGAATGGGGTAGTTAATCATATTGAATTAAATGAGGCTTGCTCTGCCGGCTGTGGTTCATTTATTGAGACCTTTGCCAAATCGCTTAACTCGACCACAATCGATTTTGCTAATGCGGCTTGTCATGCAACTAAACCTTGTGATTTAGGTACTCGCTGTACGGTATTTATGAATTCTAAAGTTAAACAAGCATTAAGAGAAAATGCATCGATGGGCGATATTGCGGCAGGTTTAGCGTATTCAGTCATTAAAAATGCCATTTATAAAGTGCTTAAACTGCATGATATCAGTAAATTAGGACAACATATTGTTGTGCAAGGTGGAACATTTAAAAATCCAGCCGTCTTTCGTGCGTTGGAGCAATTAACCGGCGCTACTATTTCAACTTCCAGTATACCTGAGCTCATGGGGGCATACGGTGCGGCGTTAGTGGCGAAAGCAAACTATCAACAACAGCCACAAACATCAACGTTTATTGGACTTGATAATTTGCATCAAGCCCAAAATAGCCGTACCAAAGCTTCACGTTGTAAAGGCTGTGATAATGTATGTGATATCATCATTTATCGTTTTGATAATGGACAGCGTTACTATTCAGGTAATAAATGCGAACGTTTTTTGAGTAATGCTCCGATTAAAAATCATCATGCATTTAATATGTTTGATTATAAAAACGCATTATTATTCGATAGGGTTAAACCGAGTAAACCTAATGCCGACTTGACATTAGGTATTCCACGAGTATTAGGTATGTATGAACATTTTCCATTTTGGCATACCTTATTTACAGAATGTAATATAAATGTGACGTTGTCACCTATATCTACAATGGATATCTATGAAAAAGGGGCGGGAACGGTAATGTCAGATAGCATTTGTTTCCCTGCCAAATTAGTCCATGGGCATATTATGGAATTGGCACAAATGCAAGTTGATCGTATTTTTATGCCAATGGTAATATTTGAATCAAATCAATTTGATAATGCAGAGAATAATTATAATTGCCCAATTGTGAGTAGTTATGCGGAAGTGATATTAAGCGCAATTAATCCTCATCATCGTTATGGGATACCATTAGATAATCCAGTCATCAATTTTACCGATATTAAATTACTAAAAAAGGGATGTTGGCACTATTGTCAAACATTATTACCTAATTTGGATAAAACCACATTCAATTTAGCTTTTAAGCAAGCTCTTGAGCAGCAAGCCCATGTTAAGCAATCGCTTTATCTTAAGGCGCAAGAAATTTTGTCCATGGCAAAAACCACTAATCGTTATGTTTTTGTATTAGCGGGTCGACCTTATCATTGTGATAGTTTAATTAACCATAAGACCCCCGAAATTCTCAATGCATTGGATTGTGATGTGATTACTGAGGATTCACTTTTAACGCCGCATCACCAATTATCATCAGAATTACAAGTTTGTGCTCAATGGAGTTATCCAAATCGTTTATATGCCGCAGCTAGTTTTGTCGCAAATCAGCCAAATAATATCCAATTTGTTCAATTTAACTCATTTGGTTGTGGACCGGATGCCATTGTTACTGATGAGTGTAAAGCGTTACTGGAATCCAAAGGGAAAACCAATACCCTTATTCGAATTGATGAAATTACTGCTACAGGTTCGGTTAAATTACGATTACGATCGATTCTTGAATCATTAAAATTAAACCAGAGCAGGCAGCCTATTGAGCAAATCAGACCTCAACTTCCGGTATTTAATCGGCAGGATAAAAAACAGCGTATTATTCTTGCCCCTTATATTTCTGATTTTTATTCGCCACTGCTACCGCCATTATTTGCTTTATCTGGTTATCAATTAGTTATTTTACCTAAGCCAGATAAACAGTCCGTCGAATGGGGTTTAAAATATTGTAATAATGAAATCTGTTATCCTGCGACGATCATTGTCGGTGATATTATTAAAGCATTACATTCTGGGAAATATGAGCGTCAAAATGTGGCAATAGGTATCACACAAACGGGCGGTCAATGTCGAGCTAGTAGTTATTTATCATTAATTAAAAAAGCGATGATAAGTAATGGATTTGCTGATGTACCTATTATTTCCTTGAGTACTAATAGTATGATCAATACCCAACAACCTGGTTTTAAATTAAATTGGATAAAGACCGTGCCTGCCACGTTTATTGGCATATTATTTGCTGATGCTATTTCTAAAATGTATTATGCTTGTGCGCCAAGGGAAATAAATAAAGGACAAAGTGATAATTTAAAAGAATATTACATGCAGCAAATAAAGGATTATATAGGTGAACGCCGTCGCTATAAACACATATTTACCTTACTTGAGCGTGCCGTGACTGAGTTTAACCAGATTCCAACCAAACCTATTGATTGTCCGCAAATTGGTATTGTTGGTGAAATTTATGTTAAATATAATGATTTTGGTAATCAACATAGCCTTGATTGGTTAGTTAAGCAAGGCATTGAGCCAGTGATACCGCCTATGTTGGAGTTTTTCTCTCAATTCTTTGTCAATTATGACACTAATATTGAGCAAAACTTACAATCTAAAAGCCTTATAAGCTATCTGTTAGCTTTTTTTGAACATTACACCCAAAGCAAAGTCAATAAAACTAATACTATTTTACAGCGATTTAAATATTATCGACCATTTCATAATATCCGTGACATGTCGGAGAAAGCTAAACAGATTTTAAATTTAAGTAATCAATATGGGGAAGGGTGGTTAATCCCCGCAGGAATAAGTAGTTTAGCAGAGCAAGGTATTAATAATATCATTAGCTTACAACCATTTGGCTGTATTGCTAACCATGTTGTCTCTAAAGGCGTAGAAAAGCGCATGCGTGATCTTTATCCTAAGTTAAATCTTTTATATTTGGATTTTGATGATGGCGCTGGTGAAGTGAATGTATTAAATCGATTGCATTTTATGGTTAGTTCATTGAAGTATCAACAGTTAGAACGCGTTATCTAGTCAATGAGAAATTCGCTCACTTCATGGCGAAGTGAGCTAACTATCAACTTAACATTAAGCTTGAGTGATTCCATATCGATTACGGTATTCCTTTACCTTGGTTAATTGGTCGGTATTGTTATGATTTTGTTGTAGGTAATCAACTAGATCATCAAGGGTAATAATAGAAATAACTTCACATTGGTAGCTCTGTTTTATCTCCTGAATAGCAGATAATTCGCCTTTCCCTTTTTCTTGGCGATCTAACGATATTAATACCCCTGCTAATTGTGCATTATTAGCTTTAAGAATAGTCATTGATTCGCGAATAGCTGTACCAGCTGTAATGACGTCATCAACTAACATGACGCGACTGTGGTGATTAATTGGTGTTCCAACTAAATTTCCTCCCTCACCATGATCTTTCGCTTCCTTACGATTAAAACAGTAAGGAATATCTAAATTATAGTGCTCAGAAAGCGCTACCGCCGTTGAAGTTGCAATTGGTATGCCTTTATAAGCAGGTCCAAAAATAATATTGTATTGTATATTGGCATCAATAAGCGCTTGGGCATAAAAACGTCCTAACAATGCCAAATCTTTACCTGTGTTAAACAGTCCAGCATTAAAAAAATAGGGACTTTTTCGACCTGATTTTAAGGTAAATTCACCAAATTTAAGTACTTGCCTATCTAATGCAAACTGGATAAATTGGCGTTTATATGTTTTCATGCTTTTCTCCAGAATTTCCTTTGTGAGATAAATATAACTTTTTTTGATATAAAAAAACGACTTAACGTCGTTTTTTAGCATTTAGTTATTTAAGGCTTGTTTTTGCGCTTCAAATAGCGTTTTTATACCATTTTTCGCTAATTCCAATAGCGCTAATAATTCTGTATGACTAAATGGTTCACCTTCAGCGGTGCCTTGAATTTCAATAATACGACCATCATCAATCATCACCACATTCATATCTGTCTCTGCATTGCAATCCTCAATATATTCTAAATCGCAGACCGCTTCACCAGACACTATACCAACCGATACCGCGGCAACTAACCCTTTCATAGGATTGGTTTTTATCTTACCTGTTGCAACCAGGCTATTTAAGGCATCCGCTAAAGCAACACATGCACCAGTTATCGAGGCAGTTCTGGTGCCACCATCTGCTTGAATGACATCACAATCTAAAGTAATGGTATATTCGCCCAGTAATTTGAGATCGACTGCAGCACGTAGAGAACGAGCGATTAATCGTTGGATCTCTAATGTTCTTCCTCCTTGTTTACCTTTTGCTGCCTCACGTTGGTTTCGGGTATGGGTTGAACGTGGCAACATGCCATATTCAGCTGTAATCCAACCTTGCTGTTGTCCTTTTAGAAAACGAGGCACGCCTTCTTCTATGGTTGCGGTACAGAGTACTTTAGTGTCACCAAATTCCACAAGAACTGAACCTTCAGCATGTTTTGTATATTGACGAGTAAGTGTTATAGGGCGCACTTGTTGTGCAAGACGGCCTGCTGGACGCATGCGGTTTCTCCAAATATTATTTTAATCTGACAGTATTTTTAGGGGACATCATTATTAGAACTTGTATTGCATTAATGATGTTTAGCCTAAGCTAAGCGAATATTATACAGAATTTATGCTACAATGCCCAGCGAGATTTTAGACAAAATTAAGGGTTAAAGATATGTTACGTAGTATGACGGCTTATAGTCGCAAAGAACTAAGTCAGACTTGGGGACGTGTAATTTGGGAACTTCGATCAGTTAATCAACGTTATTTAGAAACCTATATTCGATTACCAGAGGAGTTTCGAGCTTTAGAGCCGATGATACGTGAGCGCTTAAGACAGCGCTTAACACGGGGAAAAATAGAATGCCATCTCCGCGTTGAGTTTGATCCGAGTGTAGCTCAGCAGCAATTAATCATTAATAAAAGTTTAGCTGCTCAGCTATTATCTGCATCGGATTGGCTAAGTACTGAATATTCAGTAGGCGATATTAATCCCATAGATGTTTTACGTTGGCCGGGGGTGATGGTCGCGAAAGAACAAGATTTAAATGCTATTTCACAAGAAATGTTAACGCTACTTGATTTGGCACTAGATGAATTTATTGATGTTAGGGAGCGGGAAGGGGCGGCATTACAAACATTAATCTGTCAACGTTTAGACGCTGCAGTAAATGAGGTTAATAAAATACGTATGCATATGCCCGAGATATTAAACTGGCAAAAAGAGAAATTAATCGCAAAATTTAATGAAGCAGGTATTGAATTTGACAATAATCGCTTAGAGCAAGAATTAATTTTATTGGCGCAACGTTTAGATATCGCAGAAGAGCTCGATCGCTTAACGACACATATTAAAGAAACCTATCATATTCTTAATAAACAGGAGGCGGTGGGGCGACGTTTAGATTTTATGATGCAGGAATTTAATCGCGAATCAAATACGATTGCTTCTAAATCAATTAATACTGATATTACGGCAAGTGCAATTGAACTTAAAGTACTAATTGAACAAATGCGTGAACAGATTCAAAATATTGAGTAATAGTAGTGGTATGTCTACACTTTTTGATACTAAAATGTGTGGACAGATCAATATAAGAAAATGAACAAAGATATCCCCTTATTAGAATATGGTAAATTAAATAGAGCCAGTAAAATGACTTAACTGTGAGATTGAAGATTTTTTACATTGGGGATAAAATTAATGCTATTTCATTATATTTTTCTTTCTAAGATCTCATCAAAGTACTAATTAATAAAAATAACCTTGAGCACCAGCCATTCGTGAGCGAAATAATGGTGAGATTACGTTGGAACAAGGCTATTCTCGCGTACATATTAATTCTAAGGAATTCCTTCAAAATAATAAAGATAGTGCGAATAATTATACGTTATCAGCCATGGTTAGTGGTCTATGGCGCATTTATAATATTTTAATCTTTGGCAACCTCATTCACCGTTTACCTCATCAAAGTAACCAGACACTATTTATGTCGCATGGTAAAAAATTAAAGCGATCATTGATAGTCCAGAATAAGGTAGTGTTATGAATATTGTCATCAATATTGCACCACAAGATTTAATTATTTTAAGATAATATACGAGAGATTAGACACTATAGTGGTCGACCCATACCAATTAATTTAGATATCCACTTGTAATGGCAAAGTGATTCTGATTTATCTTTAAAACAGAATCACGCCATTTTCTTTAAAAATATTGTAAGAGAATTAAACTAAATCCCATTACTGTCATACCCGAGAGAATACCAATACTTGGATTGCGATCAGGATCCACTTCGCTAGCTAATGGGATAAGTTCATCGATTGACAAGGCAACCATAATGCCAGAAACCATAGCCATAATTGCTGCCATCAGTGATTCAGTGATAATATTACCTAATATAATAAACGTTAATATTCCACCCAAAATTTCAGAGAAACCAGAAACACCAGACCAAAACAAAGCTTGCCATTTTGATCCAGTAGCGATATAAATTGGTGCAGCAACGGCCAGACCTTCTGGAATATTATGGATGGCAACCGCAATTGCAATACCTACGCCTAATTCTAAATTGGCACTGGCTGTAATAAATGTAGCAATGCCTTCTGGAAAATTATGTAAACTAATACCTAATGTTAGCAATACGGCCGTACGCTTTAGTTTGCTGTTATCAGGCATTTCAATTTTATGATTGTTATCGATAAGTTCATACTCATTATTAATCTTTTGTGGATGATAATGAGGAAGCAGATAATCAATAATAAAATATCCCACTAATCCAACAATGAACATCAAATAACACATGATGGGTGATGCCGATGGTGTGGCTAACGCTGCGGGTAACATTTCCATCAATGAGATTAACAGCATAATGCCTGCTGCAAAGCCTAATGAGAATCCAAGGACTTTAACGGATGGTTTTTTAGTTAATATACCTAATATTGCACCAATAAACGTTGATGCGCCAGCCAATATAGTAAGTATAAGCGGTGTAGATTGCATTTAAGTTCTTCCTGTCATCATAAAAATGCTAATTGATAATTTTAATGTTAACATTGCTTATATTGATGTTAATCAATGGCTTCCTGATTGATTAATGATAATAATGGGTCTGGAATTAGCGTCGGATTAATTATTTTAATTTGTTTATGTCTACCTAACTCACCTTTCTCAACCATAATTAAACTTTTAGCCACTTTAAATTGCTTAGCTAAAAACTTAATTAAATGTTGATTCGCGCGTCCATCAATAGGTGGCGCAGTAATTGCTACTTTAATTTCATTATTGTGTAAACCAACAATTTGATCGCGACTAGCTTTAGGTTGAATATATAACTGAATAGTTAATATATTTTGCTGACGATCAAACTGAATAGGTGATTTTTTTTCTACATAACAATCCATAAATAACCAAATAGCTCTGTTGCCAACAAATTTAATGCGAGCAAAATAAATACCACAATCATAAACGAAAAATCAATATTGCCTAATGGCGGTACAATGCGACGGATAGGTTGGACTAATGGATCCGTCAATTGGGCAAGAATTTCTTCAGCGCCAGATTGTCCGCGTTCTATCCAACTTAATATGGCTCGAAATAGTAATAGCCAAAAAATTAAATGACCTATTGCATGTAATATCGGGTAAAAGGCATAAAATAAAAACACACTGTCCCATATAGGTCCATTGAATTGGAAATGAATAATAAACGCTAATTTTAGCATACCTAAAATATAAAGCACTAATAGTGTTGAGGTATCGACGTTTTTAATCGTTGGTAAAAATTGTTTTAGTGGTGCTAATATTGGTTGGGTTATTTTAACTATAAATTGGGTAAAGGGATTGTAAAAGCTTGCGCGTACATATTGCATCCATAAACGTAATATAAAAATATATAAACCAAAGGTAAGTAAAGTGGTCATGATATAATTAAGTGAAAGCATAAATTAATCCTTAGTAAAGATAGGTATCATTGTATCATAGCTATTTCTTTTTATATTAGGTAAATTTTTGTTAGTTGGAATAGTCGCGAGCGCCAAAAATGGCACTGCCAATTCTTACCAATGTACTACCACATTGTATTGCGCTTGTCATATCATTACTCATTCCCATCGATAACGTATCTACTAAGGGATAGGTAGCTTTAAGTTGCTGGAACAATAACTTCATTTTTTCGAAAACTAAGCGCTGTTTAATCGTATCTCCTTCAGCAGAAGGAATCGCCATTAATCCTCTTAAGGTTAAATGGGGTAAAACACTAATTTGTTCGGCAAGCGTCATCATTTGTGATGGCTTAATTCCAGATTTGCTGGTCTCCTCACTAATATTAATTTGTATAAGGACATTAAGTGGCGCTTTTTCTACTGGTCGTTGCATACTTAATCTTTCTGCAATTTTTTGTCGGTCTATTGTATGAACCCAATCAAAATATTCAGCAACTAAACGTGATTTATTGGACTGCAATGGACCAATAAAATGCCAAATCAGCGGATATTGAGGCCAATGCGCTGTAAAATAGTTTATTTTCTCTAAACCTTCTTGGACATAATTTTCACCAAAATCGAATTGTCCAGCCATAATAGCTTGTTCGATATCCGCCACAGGTTTGGTTTTACTTACAGCAACAAGCGTAATTGTTTTTGGATCACGTTGGCATTGTTGGGCAACTGTTGCTATCCTTTGTTTGATAAATTGTAAATTTTGTCCAATCTTATTCATTTTATATCGCCACCTAAAGTTGGTACTATGGAATCACTTATTGCCTTAAGTTTAACGCAAAAAGCATCGGATTTGTATCTTTGTAGTGGTCAAACGCCAACTATCCGTATTGATGGAAAGCTAAAAGTATTAAAACAAATCATATTAACTCATGCGCAGTTAGACGCCTATTTTAGGTTATTTTTATCGCCAACACAGCTAAAAAAATTAATGTCTAACAAACAGATCGATATTGCGATCAATGATCCTGTATATGGTCGTTACCGAATGCATATCTTTTATCAGTATCATGGTATTTCGGCCATATTTCGCTTTATTAACGCGACTATACCAACGATAGCGCAAATTAATCTACCGCCAGTTGTAAATGAAATCATCACAAAATCACATGGATTAATTTTGATTACAGGTGCGACAGGAAGTGGTAAGTCTACTTCGTTGGCCGCTTTAATTGAACATATCAATCAGCATCAAAATAAACATATTATAACTTTAGAAGATCCGATTGAGTATATTTATCAAAGTAAGCAATCTATTATTCAGCAACGTGAAATTAACACGCATGTTGAGAATTTTTCTTTGGCGCTAAAAGCCGTATTACGACAAGATCCTGATATCATTGTTGTTGGTGAATTACGAGATGATGAAACAATACAGACGGCACTAACATTGGCAGAAACGGGACACCTTATTTTTGCCTCCTTGCATACTAATACTGCTTATGAATCGCTTAATCGAATTATCGATATTGTCGCAACTGAACGAAAAAATTTTGTACGAGCACAATTGGCGGTTTCGTTATGTGCGGTTATTTGGCAACAATTGGTGGCAAAACCGGAAGGTAGGCGAGAAGCGTTATACGAAGTGTTAATTAATACTCCCGCAATTAGTCATTTAATTAGAGAAGGTAACTTCAATCAAATTATTACCCAAATGCAAATGGGTAAACAATATGGTATGCAACTGATGAATAATGATGAGTTAATTTAATATTACTATTTTGTCAGTACGAATAAATATAGATAACGACCTTCCCTTTTTAATTATTAATTAAAATTGATATTATCTTTTTCAAGCTGCTTTTCCAATTTTGCAATAGCTTGCTGACATCGATATAATCGTACATCAAGTGCGGCTATTTTTTGTATAATGTGTTGCCGTTGCGTTGAATACGTAGTCGTGTTAAGTGTGTATTCTAATTCCTGTTTCATGCTATTAAGCCGACGTTGATATTCTAAATAACGGCAATGTGTCTCGTAACGCGTTTCTTTCACTTTCACTGGTGGTATTTTACGCAGAGATTGGGTAGCTAGTTCACGGTGCATAGCGATAATTTGGTTGGTTATTTTTTCCGTTAAGTAAGCCACTTTTTCTGGCTGATCGTTGTCTATCGTTTGTTTAAGGTAAGCGACATTTTTTTTTATTTGCGCTAAATAATGTTGCAAAATAGATAATTGACCTTTAATCTGTGTTGGTGGTTGAAAAAGATGTGGATCAAATAAGTATTCTGTTTCATTATCAGTAACACATGCAATTTTCTGACTAAGCTGTTCAAGTTGTTGTGTTAACCGATTAAATAGATTTGTATCATTTCTTATCATTGACCTTCCTCGCCATGACGATGGTCATGATCAATATCTAAATAATCACCAATGTGCTTTTGGGTTAAATCAAGTAGTCGCATTAATTCGCTAAAAGTTGGTTCTATCGGTTTGTTGATAATAATGTTATCGGTAATCAGGCGAGCTCTTAATTGATTAAACCAATCTAATAAATTTAAAGGTAACGCTGATTTAGCACGTTTTCCTAACCAAAGCAGACCTTGAACTGGCAAACTTAAAGCAAATAATGCAGTTATAATACAAAGCACTAATTTAGCATGCATATAATATTGCCAAACAAAAATGGCAATAGCCAGCGGCGGCATAAAACGTATTGCATACTGCGTTAATCTAATAATGTTGATTTCAGGAAAGGCGGTGGACAACCGTTTATCTTTGGGGCAAATTTGCATATAATTTTGACCCGCATGGATTAGTTTAATAAGATTCATTTGTTGGGGTCTCCTCGACATTCGCTATTTAATAGCATAAAATATTATCATTACATCTAAAGATATATCTAATAACGTTATTTAAACACAAAATATTAAGTTTATCACCAATTTATCGGTGATTAATTATCCACACTCAAAAAATTAAGAGAGTGTATTATCGTTTTATTTAGTAAAAAATAGGGATCACTATGTCGAGTAATTTAGTCCTCGTTCTTAACTGTGGTAGCTCTTCACTGAAGTTTGCAATTATCAACCCAGCTAATGGCGATGAATATATTTCAGGTCTAGCCGAATGTTTTAATTTAGCTGAAGCACGAATCAAATGGAAATTAGATGGTAACAAATCTGAAGCCGCGTTAGGCGCTGGCGCTGCTCATAGCGAAGCATTAGATTTTATTGTTAATAAAATTTTTGTTACTAAACCAGAATTATTAGCTAACATCAAAGCGATTGGACATCGTATTGTGCATGGCGGTGAAAAATATACGGAATCAGTAGTTATCACTGATGAGGTATTAAAAGGTATTGAGGACGCAGCAGTATTTGCACCTTTACATAACCCAGCCCATCTTATTGGTATTCGTGAAGCATTTAAAGCATTCCCGCATTTAAAAGATAAAAATGTTGCAGTGTTTGATACGGCATTTCATACCACGATGCCTAAAGAAGCTTACTTATATGCGATTCCTTATGAATTATATAAGAAGCATGGTATCCGACGCTATGGTTTCCACGGTACGAGCCACTACTATGTTAGCCGTGAAGCAGCTAAAATGTTAAATAAATCAGTTGATGATTTAAATGTTATTACTTGCCATTTAGGTAATGGTGCCTCTGTTTCAGCGATTAAAAATGGTAAATGTGTTGAAACATCAATGGGTCTTACACCACTTGAAGGTTTGGTAATGGGAACGCGTAGCGGTGATATCGATCCTGCTATTATGTTTTTCTTACACGATAATTTAAATATGTCTGTCGCTGAAATCAACGATCTTTTAAACAAAAAATCAGGTTTATTGGGTCTAACAGAAGCAAGTAGTGATTGCCGTTATGTTGAAGATAACTACGGCAAAGATGAAGGCGCAACTAATGCATTTGATGTTTTTGTTCACCGTTTAGTTAAATATATTGGTGGCTACAGTACATTGTTAGATGGCAAATTAGATGCAATCATCTTCACTGGTGGTATTGGTGAAAACTCTGAAGGAGTTCGTCGTCATGTGCTAGAAAAATTAGGCATTTTAGGTTTTGAATTAGATCAAGAGCGTAACCTTGCGGCACGTTTTGGTAACAGTGGTGCAATTAATAAAGAGGGAACTCGCTCAGCATTGGTTATCCCAACCAATGAAGAACTTGTGATTGCACAAGATGCAGCACGCTTAACGGCGTAATAAATTACTTAACCGCCGAATCCGGCGG
>NZ_AWGA01000128.1 GCF_000471645.3 Candidatus Schmidhempelia bombi str. Bimp
TATGTATTGATGGCTGGGTGGTAAAACATATTGTTTTTATTCCTGATAGTACAGGAAGAATAAAAAAATACGAAGAAAATCATATGGATATTACTGAAACAATGAGAGATAGGACGTGGTCTTTAGAGTGGGAAAACAATACATATAAAAGGATTGAATCAAGCTATTCGGATTATGAAGGGAAAAACTACTCAGGTAATTTAAAATTATATTTCAATGAACAAAAACAGATCAGTCGTGCTCTTATTGAAGACAATTATGCTTATGTCTCGTTACTGGTACCAAGGGATGATCTTGGCCTTGATTTTAAAACCTTTGACGATTTACTGGCAAAACCAGCGATCTTTGCTGATAATTTATCGATTTGGTATATTGATGATGTGTTATTTAATCAATGGTTAGATCGAGGTCTTTTAAATCAGGTTAAGCAGTTAGAGTTATACCATACAAATGTTCAACCATCAACGATAATGGAAATACAAAAGCTGCAGTCTTTACAACATTTAACCGTATCAGAACTAGATCTTAATAAAGGCGATGATCCTTTCATTATAAAAAAGCAAAAACAACGTTTTACTGAGTTAGCATCAGTACTCTTTTTTTTAAAAGAAAGTTGCTCTATTGATGTTGATTTAGTTGACTACTATAAACGCATTTTTCAAGAATATTTACCTGATAATTTAAAACATTAAGTAATAAATAAACATATAATTACGTATTTAATAAAAGGATATAACGATAAATGATACTTGCAATTGATGTTTACTATATGGAGAATCAAGCAAAAACAGTGGGGATTTTGTTTGAACATTGGACTGATACCACGTCAGATATTAATGCTGTGATTACGGATTATCAGGATAATGTTGCCCCTTATCAATCGGGCCAATTTTATCGCCGCGAACTACCTTGTATTATGTCGCTATTGAATCGTATTGATTTATCAACGATTTCAAGCATTATTATTGATGGGTATGTGCACTTAGCAGAAGGACAGATAGGCTTAGGTGGCTATCTTTATAATGCTTTAAATAACAATATACCTATTATTGGCGTCGCTAAAAAACCTTTTGCTGGAAATAGTCAATATTTGATAGAAGTGGCACGTGGTCAAAGTAAACATCCACTATATGTTACGGCAATCGGTACTCCATTAGAAGAGGCAGCTGCAAACATTAAATTAATGGCGGG
>NZ_AWGA01000050.1 GCF_000471645.3 Candidatus Schmidhempelia bombi str. Bimp
CGAATCCGGCGGTTTTTTATAAGAAGGAACAAATTGTGTCTCGTACCATTATGTTAATACCTACCGGTACCAACGTTGGTTTAACTGGTGTTAGCCTTGGCGTTATCCGTTCAATGGAACGTCAAGGTATTAAATTAAGTGTTTTTAAACCTGTTGCACAACCGCGAGCAGGTGGGGATAAACCTGATCAAACTACGACTATTTTACGTGCTAATTCAAATATTGTTACGGCTGAGCCATTAAAAATGAGTCGTATCGAAAGTTTGATTAGTTCGGGTCAGCAAGATGTGTTGATGGAAGAGATTGTCGCGCTTTACGAAAACAATAAACAAGATGCTGATATCGTATTAGTTGAAGGGATTGTACCAAGTAATGCCTATCCTTTTGCGAATCAATTAAATCATGATATCGCAAAAACGCTAGGCGCAGAAATTGTTTTCGTGATGTCTTTAGGTAGTGATACTAAAGAACAATTAGCGGAAAGAATAGAGATTGCACGTTCTAATTTTGGTGGTATCAAAAATGAAAAAGTGATCGGGGTGATTATCAATAAAGTAAATGCACCGATTGATGAACAAACATTAGCACAACCAATCATTAATGAAATCTATCATAAACCAACATATGATAATAAAAAAGTTACCTTGGAAGAGTTGCAACAAAGCAGTTCGTTACCTGTATTAGGGTGTATCCCATGGAATATCGATTTAAGTGCTTGTCGTGCAACTGATATTGCTAAGCATTTAAAGGCAAAAATAGTTAATGAAGGCGCAATCGAAACGCGTCGTATTAAACATGTTTCCTTCTGCGCGCGTAGTATTCCTAATATGATTACGCATTTTCAACCAGATGCATTGTTAGTGACATCTGCTGATCGTGTCGATGTATTAGTTTCTGCGTCATTAGCTGCTATGAACGGTATTCAAATTGGGGCAATTTTACTAACGGGTGGTTACCAATTAGATCCACAAGTAGAACAATTATGTGCTCAAGCCTTTGCTACCGGTTTACCTGTCTTTACCGTTGAAACTAATACATGGCAGACATCAATCAATTTACAGAATTTTAATCTAGAAGTACCTGTTGACGATAAAGAACGGATTGAAAAAGTACAAAACTTTATTGCTGATCATATGAGTACTCAGTGGGTGAAATCCTTAACTGAAGTTGTTACACCAGTACGCCGCTTATCTCCGCCTGCTTTCCGTTATCAATTAACTGAACTTGCACGTAAAGCGTCCAAAACTATTGTACTACCAGAAGGCGATGAGCCAAGAACGATTAAAGCAGCAGCCATTTGCGCTGAACGCGGTATTGCTAAATGTGTTCTTTTAGGTGATCCTGAAGAAGTAAAACGTGTTGCGGCTTCACAAGGCGTGACATTAGGAGCAAATATAGACATTATTGATCCAGAACAGGTACGCGAAAATTACGTAGGTCGTTTAGTCGAATTACGTAAAAATAAAGGTATGACGGAAGTGATTGCTCGTGAACAATTAGCAGATAATGTGGTATTAGGTACCATGATGCTAGAGCGTGACGAAGTTGATGGTTTAGTTTCTGGAGCTGTACATACGACTGCGAATACTATTCGCCCACCATTACAATTAATTAAAACCGCACCGACAAGTTCATTAGTCTCTTCTGTATTCTTTATGCTAATGCCTGAACAAGTTTATATTTATGGTGACTGTGCAATTAATCCAGATCCTAATGCTCAGGAATTAGCAGAAATTGCGATTCAATCCGCTGAAACAGCTATTGCGTTTGGTATTGAACCACGTGTCGCGATGATCTCTTATTCAACTGGAAATTCTGGTCAGGGTGCTGATGTTGAAAAAGTGAAAGAAGCAACACGTATTGCGCAAGAAAAGCGTCCTGATTTAATGATCGATGGTCCATTACAATATGACGCAGCCGTAATGCCAGATGTGGCTAAATCGAAAGCACCTAATTCAGCTGTTGCCGGTAAAGCAACCGTATTTATTTTCCCAGATCTAAATACAGGTAATACTACCTATAAAGCAGTGCAACGTTCGGCTGATTTAGTTTCAATCGGACCAATGCTACAAGGTATGCGTAAACCAGTGAATGATTTATCGCGTGGCGCATTAGTGGACGATATTGTATACACTATTGCACTAACTGCTATTCAGGCTACACAACAATAATAGTGTTATTAAAAAACTAATTAAAGTTAAGCTAATAGCAAGCAAATAACATGGGGTGATATGATATCACCTCATCTTTTATGGTAATTAATCATATTGCTTTTAAAAATGGTAAATAAGGTAATAGGGTTAATTACCATTGATTTATATAACAAAATCAATCAATTATGATGTTTATTTCTTAAGCTTCAGCATATTTATTTTTAGGAAAATACGTGATGAAAAAAGATATTCACCAACAGCGGATTTTAATTTTGGATTTTGGTTCACAGGTCACACAGTTGATTGCACGTCGAGTACGTGAAATTGGCGTATATTGTGAACTTTGGCCATGGGATGTGTCTGAAGAAAAGATTAAAGCGTTTAATCCAAAAGGGATCATTTTATCTGGTGGACCAGAGAGTACTACGGAAGAAGGGAGTCCTCGTGCGCCAGCATATGTCTTTAATGCTGGTGTTCCAGTGTTAGGCATTTGTTATGGTATGCAAACGATGGCGATTCAAGTCGGTGAAAACGGTCAGGTAACTGCTTCTAATCAGCGAGAATTTGGTTATGCTAAAGTTGATTTAGTCGGCTCATCAAAATTAATTGAGGGTATTTTTGATAGTATTACTGCTGATGAAATAAAACAACTTGATGTATGGATGAGCCATGGTGATAAAGTAACGCAACTGCCAAATAATTTTTCCTTAATTGGGCGTACTGAAACATGTCCTTTTGCCATTATCGCTGATGATGAAAAACAGTTTTATGGCGTCCAATTTCATCCTGAAGTCACTCATACGGTTAAAGGGTTTGAATTATTACAACGTTTTGTTATTGATATATGCCATTGCGAAAAGCTTTGGACACCTTCATCAATTATTACTGATGCTATTGATAGGATTAAACAACAAGTTGGAAAAGATAACGTATTACTGGGTTTATCGGGGGGCGTTGATTCATCGGTAACCGCATTACTGTTACATCAAGCTATTGGCGATCAATTGACTTGCGTTTTTGTTGATCATGGATTGTTAAGGCTAAATGAGGCACAACAAGTCATGGATATGTTTGGTAATAAATTTGGACTTAATATTATTGCCGTTAATGCTGAACATCGCTTTTTAAATGCACTAAAAGGCATTTCAGATCCGGAAGCTAAACGTAAAATTATTGGACGAGAATTTGTCGCCGTTTTTGATGAAGAAGCAGCAAAATTAAAGGATGTGCATTGGTTAGCACAAGGTACGATTTACCCCGATGTAATAGAATCTGCCGCGGCAGATACTGGCAAAGCCCATGTTATTAAATCTCATCATAATGTTGGTGGATTACCAGAAGAGATGAAAATGGAACTTGTTGAGCCATTACGTGAATTATTTAAAGATGAAGTACGCAAAATAGGACTGGAGTTGGGACTACCATATGAAATGTTATATCGTCATCCATTTCCAGGACCAGGATTAGGCGTACGTGTATTAGGCGAGGTAAAAAAAGAGTATTGCGATTTATTGCGTCAAGCGGATGCGATTTTTATCGAAGAATTATACAAAGCAGATTTATATCACAAAGTAAGCCAAGCATTTAGTGTATTTCTACCTGTACGTTCTGTTGGCGTAATGGGGGATGGACGTCGCTATGATTGGGTTGTTTCATTACGTGCCGTTGAAACTGTAGATTTTATGACTGCTCATTGGGCACATCTACCTTACGATTTTTTAGGTCGTGTATCTAATCGAATTATTAATGAAGTAAATGGAATATCGCGAGTAGTGTATGATATTTCTGGTAAGCCACCGGCAACAATTGAATGGGAATAACTACAATTAATATCATATGATCTCATATAGTCTTTTTTATTCATATTAAGCCTTGTTATACAAGGCTTTTTAGTCTCTAATATGTAGTAATAATAAGCCTTTTGTTTTTTTGATTGAGTATGTGATACTTGTCTTTCACGTAATCATATTTGTATAACCGAACTTTTTCTTACAGTCTTGTGCTAATTGCTGGTGTAATATCAGATTGATTAAAATGCTTCTTTATTTCTCTCTGTATATCGTCTAAAATTCGATATTTACCATCATAACACAAAGCGATTCTCCGCTATTGTTGGGACATTAATTTATCTTCCTATTCACATGTTCTATAATATGATTTATTTTATTCGTTAAATATTTAAATTCACTAAGTGCAACTAGTGAGTTGATTTTGCCAGTCTCTTTTCATGTTTTTTGCTTTATCTAAACAATCATCCAATATCCCATTTTTTAGCTTGAGCGGCAATAATATTTATCAATACCAACATTTGTCAGCGCTTGTACTATTTCTCGACAGTAACTGTCGTTAGTTAGTTTATTTACTCCTAATTTTTATTGATAAAATTGAGGGAATAACTTCTTTTTTAGAACTCAGGGTGATTGGTGGGAATAGACCCCTTCTTTTTTTATTTTGCTAATATTTGTTCAGTACACCCTAATCTTTTAGCTAATTCTTGTTACTTACCGCCAACGGTAGCAATCGCTATATCAAATGGTGTAAGTTGTTTATACACTTAAACCTTATGTTAAACAAAACATCAATAATAATAAACTAAATAAAAAGATATCAACCTGTTGCTTATGTTTTAGTTGATTGATAATCTAAAAGATTGGTTTACTATTACTCTACAAAAGGAGAAGCCCAATGAACGATGTAATCCAACGCCTTAATGAAATAATGATTAATAAAAATATTAAACAAGTTGATTTGGCTAAAATAACAGGCGTCACAAATCAAGCTGTTAATAATTGGTTTAAACGAAATAAGATAAGCATTAGCTCTGCTAGAATGATATGTCTATCCACTGGGTATTCTCTTGAGTGGTTGTTATCTGGTAAAGGTAATAAAAAAATGGATGATAGTTATATTAGCAATTCAAGACTAAAGCCTGCAACATGCTGGGAAATGAGTAATACAGAAAAAAATAGCATAGAATTTGTTACTGTTCCAGTGTTAGATATAGAGCTTTCTACTGGTCACGGAGTAATAAATAATAATGAAACAGAGATTTACACTTTACCATTTAGCGCAAGCACATTGAAGCGAGAAGGAATTCATTTTGACCAAATAAGGGTGGTGAGAGTTTCTGGTGATAGTATGAACCCTAGATTATTTGATGGTGACACACTATCGATAGATATGGCGGATAACCGGATAAAAGATGGCAAAATTTATGCTATCCGTATCAGAGAATCACAAAAAGTAAAAGTATTAATTCAAAACTTAGATGGTACTATAACTGTTAGATCTTTCAATCCCAAATTCAAAGACGAAATTATAAATAAAGAACAAATAGAATCTGGTGAATTTGCTATCTTAGGGCGTGTGTGGTGGATATCGTCGATTATTTAATAAAAATCTAACCGCTTCGGCGATTTTTTGAAAGACAAGGATAATAATGTGGCAATTTTTGAAGAAATAATCCATTTATTATCACAATAACTGTTTGTCATCCACTTTATACGGTTTTTTTACATCTAACTCCTACTAGAACTCCATATAACATATTTTCTTGATTAAAAAATGAGTCAAATAAACTTTAAAATCAACTTACTAACTCTTTTTGTTGATTTTTATAAATATTTAATTAGAGATTTATATCAACTGTAAGTTTGATATTCACATCAAAACAAATCAACTTAACAAAACAGTAATGATATATCTGGACACTGAGTTGATATTTTTTATCTCATAATATGAGAAGAACTATTGTAATTTATATATAACAGTAAGCTGATTATAAACTTAGATTTAAATGCCTCAATAGTAGCAGGCTACCCCTAAATCTTATTATTGCCTTAGGTGATATAACCAAACTAAAAATATTAACTAATGTTAAAAAGAGACTGAAGTTAGTCGATTAGGTCTGATAAAGTTGATTTGGTTTTGTCTAAACCGAAAAAGAAGCTTAGATGCAAAAATTATAACCGTATCAATATTTTTATTATTGTGTGTAATAAATAATAAAATTAGACTATGATTTTACTTTAACCTATTTATAGGATATATATTTTTTTCTATTCACTTGTTCAGTATATAAAGAATAATTCAGTATTTTATCTGTTTACGATTTTACATTTATTAAATTAACCCATATCATTTATATTTGTTTGTAATGCTGCTATTGATTAAGAACATAGGTCATTCCATGATACAGAAAATTAAACACTGTCATCTATCCGATGTAAAGCAACGATGGATTCAACATGTAACAACTCGGCTAGTCACAAAAGGGGTAACGCCTAATGAAATAGCATTGCTAAGTATGGTTTTTGCTCAAGTTGCTAGTTTCGCTTTTTTATTAGCTTTTTGTTTTAACCATATTTGGTTTACTTCTTGTTGTTTACTTGTGGCTATTATGGGTATTTTATTGCGTTTATTTTGTAATATTGTCATTGATAGGGTTGAAAAAGAAGGTGGGGTTCATAGTCCATTCTCAATAGTCTATCATACCTTTGCCGATCGTTATTCTGATGTGGTGATTTATCTTGGGTTAGGCTATGGTTTATGGATGTTTGGTTGGTCTGCGTATGTAGGATGGGCGACTGCGTTATGTGCAGTTATCAATGCTTATATTGATTTATTTGTCAAAGTTTATCATTTAAAATCGACGTTTTCTGATCGAATAACTAAACTTCAAACCGTTATAATCGTTACCACGGTATTATTGGCATTGATTATTTTTGAGTATAATCGTCAAATTGTTTATGCAAGTTTAATTTTATTCACTTTCATTTATCTATTTGTTATTTGTTTGAAAGCTTATGTGATTGTTAAAAATCTGGATGAATGATAAGGATAAATATCTTTTACCATAAAAAAACCGAGTAAATACTCGGTTTTTTATTGCTGCTAAGCGTTACTGAAACAGTAATCAATTAACGACATCTCTTAAATTAAATATTAATATGTCGTTACCGGATTTTAACGTTAATTGATTGTTTCTTAGTGCGACATTCGCCCCTCTTTTTAGCATTTCATCAATCATGTAGTCCAGTTTATTTAATTGATCACTTGGACAGAGCATTTTGGTTGAGACTAAATTATCGCTGGTAATTTTCCCATCTTTATAAATAGCTTGACCTGAAAAGTTATTACACATTTTGCCACTAATGTTGAAATTTTCATTAAATTCAATATATGGAACTTCTTGATCTTGTTCTACTTTGACTTCATCTCCATTTGCTTTAACTAAAGCAAAACGATGATATAGCAAGGCATCTGGTTTCACTTTTTCATCAGAGTGACAACCTGTCAATAAAATTGCACTTAAGGTAGCTCCTGCAATAAGTGCTGTAAGTTTTTTCATAAAACCTCCGTAAAATGATAAATATGCTATAATATAAAAATCAATATGCTAATAGATTTTTAGTTTAAGTTAACTAGTCGTGACTAATTTATGCTACATCATCAACAATTACAACCTTTTTTTACAAGACTTAATACCATATGTTTAACCGATAAAAGCAAACTTCAACCACAACTTAATACCTTACTTAAAAAAGATAAAATTACTGATAATCAGCTAGAACAATTTAATCATAAATTGATTCTTGCCGAACAAAAATATCAACAGCGTTTGGCAAATTTACCAAAAATCTGCTATCCACAGGGGTTGCCTGTTGTTGATAAGAAGCACGCTATATATCAAGCTATTCGCGATAATCAAGTAGTGATTATTGCCGGTGAAACTGGATCGGGTAAAACGACACAGATCCCCAAAATTTGTTTAGAATTAGGACGAGGGATTAAGGGCTATATTGGACATACACAACCGAGGCGTTTGGCCGCTCGATCGGTTGCAACGAGAGTTGCCGAGGAGTTACATACGGAATTAGGGCAGGTCGTTGGTTATAAAGTTCGTTTTCATGATCAAGTAGGTCAACAATCATTAATTAAGTTAATGACCGATGGTATTTTATTAGCGGAAATCCAGCAAGATAAATGGTTACTACAGTATGATACCATTATTATTGATGAGGCGCATGAACGTAGCTTAAATATTGACTTTATCCTTGGTTATTTAAAGCGAATCTTACCAAAAAGACCGGATCTAAAGGTGATTATTACTTCAGCAACTATCGATCCTGAACGTTTCTCGAAACATTTTAATCAGGCGCCTATAATTGAGGTTTCGGGGCGAACCTATCCAGTTGAAATACGTTATCGTCCTATTGAGCAAAGCGAAGAAACAGATACCGATGATAATGATCAAGTGCACGCCATTATTAAGGCTGTAGATGAATTATCCCATGAAAAATGGGGTGATATTTTAGTTTTCCTCACTG
Organism: Candidatus Schmidhempelia bombi str. Bimp; assembly: GCF_000471645.3. Classification (GTDB taxonomy): domain Bacteria; phylum Pseudomonadota; class Gammaproteobacteria; order Enterobacterales; family Orbaceae; genus Utexia; species Utexia bombi. The sequence goes on from NZ_AWGA01000050.1 coordinate 8,483, forward strand.
GTGAGCGTGAAATTCGTGATGTTGCCGAGGCATTAAAGAAACTTAATTTACGTCATACCGAGGTGTTGCCTTTATATGCTAGATTATCGGCTAGCGAGCAGAATCGAATTTTTCAGTTACATCAAGGACGTCGAATTGTATTAGCGACAAATGTCGCAGAAACATCCTTAACCGTACCAGGTATCAAATATGTTATTGATACTGGTTTAGCTAGAATAAGTCGATATAATGCTAAAACCAAAATCCAGCGTTTGCCGATTGAACCCATATCGCAAGCATCAGCTAATCAACGAGCAGGACGCTGTGGACGAACTTCTGAAGGTATCTGTATCCGACTATATGAAGAGCAAGATTATTTATCACGCCCTCAATTTACGCAACCAGAGATTTTGCGTACTAATTTAGCGTCAGTAATATTACAAATGACGGCTTTAGGTTTAGGGGATATCGTCGCGTTTCCTTTTGTTGAATCGCCAGACAAACGGTATATCCAAGATGGCATCAGATTACTGGAAGAGTTAGGGGGTATTAAATTTATACAATCCCGTTATCAGTTAACGGATGTGGGTAAAATATTAGCTCAGTTACCTATTGATCCACGTCTAGGTCGTATGGTTATTGAAGCTAAAAAACAGGGGTGTGTAAAAGAAATAATGATTATTACCGCCGCTTTATCCATCCAAGATCCCAGAGAAAGACCATTTGATAAGCAGCAGGCATCGGATGAAAAGCATCGGCGTTTTATAAATAAAACATCTGATTTTATTAGTTTTATTAATTTATGGCAATATTTACAACAGCAGCAACACTCTTTAAGCAGTAATCAATTTAGAAAATTATGTCATCAAGAATACTTGAATTATTTGCGTATACGCGAATGGCAAGATGTTTATACGCAGTTGAGACAAACAGTTAAAGAACTCAAATTTTTAATTAACAGTGAAGAAGCGGACTATCGAGCTATTCATCTCGCTTTATTAAGCGGTCTTCTATCGCATATAGGAATGAAAGATATTGATAAACCCATTTATCATGGCGCACGAAATATTAAATTTTCGCTATTTCCTAATTCATCTATTTTTAAAAAACCACCTAAATGGTGTGTAGTCGCAGAGTTGGTTGAAACAACTAAACTATGGGGACGTATGGCGGCTGATATCGATCCAGAATGGATAGAGCCATTAGCAAATCATTTAGTTAAACGTAGTTATAGTGAACCCCATTGGTCTAAAAACAAAGGGACGACCCTAGCTTATGAAAAAGTGACGTTATTTGGGTTGCCGATCGTCAGCAAAAGAGTTGTTAATTATAGTAAGATTGATCCACAATTAAGCCGTGAGCTGTTTATTCGTCATGCTTTAGTTGAGGGCGATTGGCTAACCAAACACACGTTTTTTAAACAAAATCAGCAATTAATTGATGATGTAGAAACATTAGAACATAAAGCCCGACGTAAAGACATTTTGGTGGATGACGAAACTTTATATGGTTTTTATAATGAGCGTTTACCCTCTGATATTATTTCTGCCAGACACTTTGATCATTGGTGGAATAGCATAAAACAGCAACAACCCAATTTGTTACTTTTTGAAAAATCGATGTTGATCAATGCATCGGCTGAAAAACAAGTCAATCAACTTGATTACCCTGATTTTTGGTATCAAGATACGCTTAAATTACCTTTGTCTTATCAATTTGAACCAGGTAGTGACGCTGATGGTGTTACCGTTCATATTCCTATTACTATTTTGAATCAGCTTAGCCCACAAGGATTCGATTGGCAAGTCCCTGGATTGCGTAAAGACTTGATAATAGCGTTAATTAAATCTTTGCCTAAATCGTTAAGACGCAGTTTTGTTCCAGCGCCTAACTATGCCGAAGCATTTTTAGAACGAGCTACGCCTTTAAAAGGTAATTTAATTGATGAAATGCAACACATATTTCGACGTATGACAGGGGTAACGATTGACAGTGAACAATGGCAATGGGAACAAGTTCCTGATTATTTAAAAATCACTTTCCGCGTTATTGATCATAACCATCGTACATTAGCCGAAAGTAAAGATTTGTTAGCGCTAAAGCACACTTTGAAACAGCAATTACAACAAACATTATCTGAAGTTGTTACTGATGATAAAATAGAAAAAAATGAGATAACGGTTTGGGATTTTGGTATATTACCTAAAATTTATGAAGGACAAAAAGGTGGCTATGCGGTTAAAGCCTATCCAGCACTGCAAGATAATCAGCATTCTGTCAGCATTAAATTGGTGGAAACCGAAGAGGAACAACAGCAATTATCGTTGATTGGCTTAAGACGTTTATTATTATTAAATATCCCATCACCCATAAAATATCTACATGAAAAATTACCTAATAAAGCAAAATTAGGGTTGTACTTTAATTCATTTGGTCAAGTTTTGGAATTGATTGATGATTGTATTGCGTGTGGTATTGACGAATTGATTCATAGACATGGCGGTTTGGTATGGAATAATGATCAATTTACGGCTTTATTAATTAAAGTAAAAGGTGAAATAAATCCGTTGGTGGTAGATATTGCTTCACAAGTTGAACGTATTTTAACCCTTCATTTTAACATTAATAAAAAATTAAAAGGAAAAGTTGATTTATCCTTAGCGTTTGCTTTATCTGATATTAAAGCCCAATTAACAGGTTTAATTTATAAAGGATTTGTTGCATCAGCGGGTTATCAACATTTAAAGGATATTTATCGTTATCTGCAAGCTGTTGAAAAAAGGTTAGAAAAATTAATGGCTGATCCTAATCGTGATAGATTACATATGCATAAAATCGAAGTAGTGCAAAAAGCGTATAAACAACTATTATCTAAATTATCCCAGCAGAAGAAACCACTCCCTGAGGTAATAGCGATACGTTGGATGATTGAAGAGTTACGAGTTAACTTATTTGCTCAGCAATTAGGCACGCCTTATTCCATATCAGACAAACGTATTATGCAACAAATCGAAAATGTCTATAAAAATCTTTAAAGATTTAGAATAATATCTAATATTTAAAGGTATGCGAATCATACCTTTAAATATATTAGCTTAAATTTTGACATGAAAATAGATAAAAAACCATCAATTGACGTGAAGGTAACTTGCGTCATAACTCTACCATGTTACTATTTTCCCACTTAATTAATCTAACTTATATTCACGAATAAATAGATTGCTTTATACGTGATATATCAAAAAATAAATTATTTAGCTTATTCGTCATACAATGATTTTTTGATTACTAGAAAAATCATATGGTTATGTATTAAGACTAAATATTTATTCCATACCGAAAAAGAAATAAGACAGCAATGAAAAAATTATTATTGATCACTTTATTTACCCCTTTTTTATCTTACTCAATAGAAAATGTTTACCATTCCTCTTCTGCAACTAAACAAAATTTTAGCCATGCTAAAAAGCAATTAGTTAAAGTTTATAATGACCATCCAGAGGAAAAAACATTCTATTGTGGTTGCCAATTTACCTTTGAAGGAAATAAAGGTATCGTCGATTTAGCTTCTTGTGGTTATAAAATTCGTAAAAATGAGATCAGAGCTAATCGCATTGAGTGGGAACATGTCATGCCAGCACACCATTTTGGTTCACAGTTACAATGTTGGCAAAATGGAGGGCGCAAAAATTGCGCTAAAGTTCCTACTTTCAATGTGATGGAAGGGGATATGCATAATTTACGTCCAGCTATTGGTGAAGTAAATGCAGATCGTTCAAATTTTGGTTATTCCCAATTTACGCGCGTATTTGATCAATATGGTCAGTGTCAATCAGCGGTAGATTTTAAAAATAGAAAATTTCAACCACGGGATGAGGTAAAAGGCGAAATTGCACGAACTTATTTTTACATGGCTAATAAATATAAGGTGAGATTATCTAAACAAGATAGGCAGTTAATGGAGGCATGGGATAAAATGTATCCACCAACTACGTGGGAATGCGAGCGGAATCAAATTATTACCAAAATCCAAGGGAATGATAATCCTTATATCACTCAGTCATGCAATAAAAGCAATTAAAGTTTGTCTATTTACACTAAAATCTTATAGATAAAAAGGCACTGATCGTGCCTTTTTTAAATGTATACTTTCGCTTATTTAAATAAATCAATATAAACAACACGGTTTGGCCCTTTTGGCTCTTGGGCTATTCGACTAATATGATAATACTTAGCGCCAGCCGCTGCCGCTTTTCGTGCAGCTTGTGTTGATATTTGATTATCGGAGACAAAATAGCCTCTAAATTTTAATGAATCAAATGGTACCATTTTAGCGGCAGTGGCATCATTTAGTTCTTGAATGGTTGTTCCATCTTTAAGCTTTATCGTATATCGTCCATTCGGTGTTGTTGCTTTAGACTTTTGGTTAGTAATAACTTTCTGGGGTTCTTCTGTTGTAACAACCGCCATTGCTGTTGCATCTTTTGTGGTATTTATTTTATTATTTTTAGGTGCTAATTCTATTTCACGATCAGTTTTGATATCTTGCTCACTATGAGATTTGAATTTTTCGGCATAATATTGTTCATTAAAAGCAGTAGAAGAGTAATAACCTGGTTTTTCAACTTGTAATGCTACATCACCACCTTGTGCTAAGGCTAATTGTCCCGCTTCTGAATCATAAGGAATGGCATCATCAGGTTGAACTTGACGGATAGGTGCATCTTTTTTGAAAAGATAAGCGGTTACTGCAGTATTACGACCACTTACTTCAACTTGACGATCAATAAAGAAAGCATAAGCGCCTTTATCCGCGGCAGCTTTACCGACAGCATTATTAATATCGTGTTGGTTAGGATAATAAGCTCGTAATTTTATAATAGTGTATGGTTCAAAGCCAGTAGCAATGTGTTTTGGATATTCATATACACCGTGGAAAATGCGGTACTGTTCCTTTGAATGTTGATCTAAATTAGGTGCATCTGCTTTATATAAATCAGCATAAATAATTCGTAAGGATTCATTACGAGAATGAAAATTCATACTTTTAATATAGAAACTTGTTGCCCCCTCTTTATCAGCATTTTTAGCAACAGCTTTAACTGCATCTTTTATACTTGGATACGTTCCTCTAATAGAGATTTCTTTGTAAGGTTGTAATGTATCTGCTTGCTGTTTGGTTAATTCTGTCGCAGCAAATAAAGTTGTTGTCGGTAAAAGTAAAAATAGGGGTGCGATAACTAGTGTTTTTTTTAATTTAAACATAAAGTAGACCTTAATAATATGATGATAATCAAATCATTGAAACGAGTAATATTACTCTAATTCTCCTGAAAACTTAATCAGTTCTGCAAGATTTTTGATAAAAATATGTTTTCCTTTAACATGGAGAATGTCAAGTTGTTGCAAGCGCTTAAGAATACGGCTGATAGTTTCAATAGTTAGTCCTAAGTGATTGGCAATATCATGGCGACTCATAGCTAGTTTGATATTGGTGGAAGTAAAACCACGCAATGCATAACGGTAGTAAATGGAATAAATAAAACTAGCCAACCGTTTTTCGGCATTTTTTTGTGATAGCATTAGAAGAAGTTTCTGATAATTTAAGATTTCAGTACTCATTAAACGTAATGTGATACTTCTGGCTTCGTTATTGTTCTCAATAAATGTACTAAAATCATGATAATTGAACTCACAAATAGTCGTGTTACTTAAGGCTTTAACTGAATTAATATATTTATGATAAGTCATTGCTTCAAATCCAACTATATCCCCAGGCAGATAAAAGCCGAGGATTTGTTCTTTCCCCTCTTTTGTTACACTGTAACTTTTCAAGCAACCGGAATGAACGGCATAAAGTTTAGAAAAAGGTTGAGCTGCCTTGACGAGAAGTTGGTTTTTAGCGATCGTAATTTTGTATTTATTGAATTTACAAGAATGCTGATATTGAGCAGTAGGCATACAGAGAGGGCCGATACTGCATTGTTCACAGGGGACAGAGTAGTTTAAAAAATTAGGTGATAAAAATTTTCTCATATTTGGAGTATTAAGCTAAGTATGGCGATTTGAATGGTTTAATATAATAACAAAATTGTTATTTTAAGAAACAGGAATTTACTGAAGAAGGGGGGATGGGAAAAATATTAATATGATTTAAATTTATAAGGGAAGAGCAATGAGGTAATAAATTTTTTCTTTTTGTTGAAGAAGGGAGGGGTGAGTAAAGGAATAGGATTATGGGGTTAAAGA
>NZ_AWGA01000129.1 GCF_000471645.3 Candidatus Schmidhempelia bombi str. Bimp
AACCGCCGCATAGGCGGCTTAGAAAGCACAGGCGGCTGAGAAATATTGATTTTTTTAATTTGTATAAATGTTCTTTACTCTTTACCTTATGGTAATTATAATTGAGTTAAGGGTAAGATATTATTATTTCTTACTCTTTTTTATATAAAACTAATGAGGTAAATTTTATGGGTCACGCTCAAAAAAAGGAAAATCGACTTTACATTCCTCCACGTGACAAGCATGTTGAGGTTAAAGCAAAACCAGCATTAGGTAATAATTGTAGTCATAATGAACAAGTTATGAATGCTTTTTCTTTCGGATTTATTCGTTATAAAAAAGCTATGAAAGACCTATCTAAGGTGTAATAAATGCATTTATCTGAATTTGGAAAAATAGTTGATGGAATTAATTTTCTTTCTGTTGATGATATAAAGCTTATTAATTCATTGCTAATTCAAATGCAGACACCTAAAGAACCTATATACGTTCGAGATGAGAATGCATTAGGTTCATCCCAAGCCAGACCTAACGTTTACAGATATCATGGACAAACTGAAGATATTTTTAAATTGACGGCTGTGCTAATTGAAAGTCTAATTAAAAATCATCCTTTTGCAAATGCTAACAAAAGAACGGCTATGTTTTGTGGTTATTTATTTTTGTTATTAAATGGACAGGAGCTTACTGCACCAGACTCAGAAGTTGTTGAAGTGGGAGTTGGAATAGCTACAGGGGAATACGATATAGATTTTTTAGAAGACTGGCTTTTTTATTGGTCAAGAGAATTTGACTCACGGAATCTCTGTATTAAAAATACGGATTCTATTCAAAAATTAATAAGTACTGTTAAAAGTTAGAAATAAAACACAGAGCTTGGATACAAGCCCCTTCATGGGGCTTTTTTTATGACAGATTCACTATTTGAAGCAGTTGAAAATCAAATAAAACGGGCTCAATCGAATATATACACAGCACTACCACAAACTGGAATAGAGTATTGTCTACCATCAGATTAAAAATTTCTAAAAATTAACTACTATTAAAATAACCGCCAGAAAATAACCGCCAGCAGGTGGTTATTATCGTGAAAAACTAGTGATCAATCAAATGCAGATCAAATATTTAATATATTGATTATTAATACTTTATTATGAAAGGATAAATACTTTAAATTTTAAATTGTTATTTATCAATAAGTTAATTTCAGATCAAATATTATTAGATCCTAACCCGCTTCGGCGGGTTTTTTATTAAAAATCTAACTGTTCAGGTTTGATTTGTAGCGCTTCGGCAATTTTAATCCGCGTTGCTTTTCTTAGTTTTTGGCTTTTTTCATATTGAGAATAAGCCGATTGACTAATACCTATTTTATTCGCAACTTCAACTTGAGATAACTTTAAATATTCACGCCATGCTTGTGCAGGAGAATAGTTATTATCAAAAACCATGTTAACAACTTCGCTTGGTACACCTGTTTCAACATCGATTGGTTTTGCGTTTGATAACTCTAAGTATTGATTGTAAGGCATAACCACAAATTGTGGTTGTCCTTGTTCATTATTAATAAACTGTATATTAGTAAGTGCGTTCATCGCGTAATCGGTACCGATATCAATCAAAGCTAATTATTATCGAGCTAGCTGATTTTTAGCTGCTTCAGCTAAGAAGTTACTTCTATCTTTATAAAAAGAATTCGGCGCTTTAACTGCGTTATCTATTCTATCGATAAGAATATCAGGCAATGTGATATTAATTCTTTTTTGTTTACCAACAAATGATGACAAATCAACATCAATAATTACCCACGTATCGCAATGGGCATACTCATCGTTATTTTTATACGAAATATGATCGTTGTGAATATCTTTGACATCATAATCGCCTGATTCAATCATATCTTGAACAGTTAACAAAATAGCTTCAGTTGCCATTGCTGGAATATCACTTTCTTTATCAGCAGCAGAATAACAATCATATTTATCATTGCATAACGCAGGAACGACAATGCCGTACGCTGTATTGCTATCGCTCGGTGTTTCAATGCCAAGAGTAAAAAACATAATACCTCCAAAGGTGGCGGACTATAACAGCCCCGCCGATTTTTTGATTGATCTTACAGTGCCAATCGGTAAATCCGATTTTGGGTGAGGAACTGGAAACGTTTTATTAGTTATCGGTGAGTAAAAGATATGATGACTACCTCTAACTCGTTTCAGAACACATCCTGCGTTAGTAAGTTCTTTTATCAGGTCAGTTGATTTCATGTTTACCTCCTAACCTGAAAATAATTATACACACGCATACACATAAAATACAAGGAGATATTTATAATTATGGAAACATTTTTTTGGCAAGTTGCGCCAAGCATGAGTGAAAAAGCTGAGCCGAAAATAAAAACCATCAAGTTTGGTGACGGCTACGAGCAACGAATTAAAGACGGTATTAACAATGATTTGCGCTCATACAGCGTCACGCTAAAAGTTGCACGAGAAGATGCGCAACATATCAATGACTTTTTAACGCGTCATGGTGGACTTCATGCATTTAAATGGATCGAGCCAAATACGCACAGATTAATCACAGTTAAATGTACATCTTGGACATCTAACGTTATGAATACAGTAACAACAATAACAGCCACATTTGAGGAGGTAATCGCATGATCCCCAAAAAAATGCTGCTTGATATTACGAAAATAGCACAAGATACGATTATTGATTTGTACGAAGTTGATTTAACTAAAATCGTTGGAAACAAAACAATATTCCGATTTCATAACGGATTAAATGAGCTTCGGAGACCGATTACATGGCAGGGCAACATCTATGAGCCATACCCGATAAAAGTTGAAGGGTTTGAGAAAAACGGGCAGGGGACAAGTAATCGGCCGACGATGAGCGTGAGCAATGCGCTTGGCTTTATAACTGGATTAATCAATGACTTTGACGGCTTACTGGGCGCAATTGTCACACGTCACGAAGTGCCCGTTAAATACTTAGACGCTGTTAACTTTGAGAATGGTAATCAATATGCTGACCCGTTTTGCGAAATCATCTCAAATTATGTTATCGAACAAGTCAAACAACAAAATGCAATGGTGGTTACGTTTGAATTAGCGCTACCGTGTGAGTCTGACGGGGCATTAATCCCTGCTAGGACAATTATCGCTAATACCTGCGGTTGGATATATCGCTCATCTGAATGCGGTTATACTGGTGGCGCAGTAGCTGATGAATTTGATAATCCGACTAATGACATCACTAAAGACAAATGTAGCCGCTGTTTGACTGGCTGTAAACTACGATTTGGACAACACGGCATTCTTCCATTCGGCGGTTTTCCAACTGCTGCAAAAATCTCTTAAATAATATGAAAACACAAATACTTAACCATGCTAAACAATGCGGTGAGGCTGAGTGCTGCGGATTTGTTATTGATAATAAAACATATCTACCGTGTAAAAATATCTCACCGACATCGACAGAGACATTTGAAATTGCGCCAGATGATTGGATTCAAGCCGAACTGCAGGGGAAAATAACCGCAGTTGTTCACTCTCACCCCGACGCCGTGGTGGTTGGTTTGTGATAACAAAATTCATAAGTTCAGGTATATCAAGCCGTTACTGGGTCGCGAATTCAAGCACGGCGAGACCGATTGCCTAACGCTAATACGTGACGCCTATATGTTAACGGGTATCGATTTGCCCGATTATGTACGTCAAGATGACTGGTGGCATAACGGGCAAAACCTTTACTTAGATTTACTACCTAAAAATGATTTTGAACAGGTTCGGGATATTCAAGAGGGCGACGTCATCTTGGTTTGTCTTGGTTCAACAACGCCAAATCACGCAGCTATCTATATCGGCAATCAATTTATTTTACATCACTGCCCAAAACGGCTATCAAAACGCGATTTCTATAGCGGTTTTTGGCGAAACTACACTCATTCAATCTGGAGGCATAAAAAATGGCAATCATTCGCTTTTACGGCAATCTTAAACAATATGGCGATAAGTTCACTATGAGCGTTGAAACAGCAGCGGAAGCATTAAACGGCTTATATTGTCAGGTAAAAGGCTTGAAAAAGCAGATTATGGATGGCTATTTTCGAGTACGAATTAACGGCGTAGATATGAACGAGGACAATTTACAGTTTGGTCTACATAGCCGAATTCCACAAGATGCTGTTATTCATATTGTGCCAAAAACCGCAGGATCAAAAGGAGGGGTTTTTAGCTTTATTGCTGGCGCAGCCCTTTTTGCTGTTGGTTTTTTTGCTCCAGTGTCTTGGGGTGCTTGGGGCGCCTCACTCATGGCGTCAGGTGCTGGATTAATGATTGGCGGTGTAGCCATGATGTTGACCAAACTACCCCAAACCGATAAATCAGCAGAGGGCGGTATCAATAAAAACACCTATTTTTCTAATCTGGATAACACGATAGCACAGGGTGCGCCAGTTCCGCTTTGTTACGGGCAAATTAAAATTGGCTCAAAAGTTTTATCGCAAGGAATCGAGACATTAGAAGGAGCATAACAAATGGGTAAAGGTTCGAAAAAAGCAAAAACACCGTATGAAGCTCGTGATAATCTAAAATCCCATCAGCAACTGAGTATTATTGATTTGCTGTGTGAGGGACAGATAGAAGGACCGGTAAATGGATTACAGAGCGTTTTACTAAATGACACACCCATTCAAGCACCAGATGGGTCATATAATTTTAAAGGAGTTGAGGTTGAATGGACGGCAGGTACCCAGGTACAAGCACCGCTTGAAGGATTTCCAGCGACTGAAAATGAAGTACCGGTTAATTTGGAAGTGAAGCACTCAACGCCGCTTGTTAGAACCATTACCGACCCCAATGTTGATAGAGTAAGAGTAACTGCGGGCGTACAGGCATTAAGTTCAACCGATAAAAACGGAGATATCAATGGAACATCAGTATTAATGGAGATGCAAATAGGGGTAGGTAGCGCATGGAAAACAGTAAAAACGGTTAATTTAAATAATAAAAAAACACGTTCAAAATATTTAACATCCGTTATTTTAGACGATTTGCCGCCAACACCGTTTAATATTCGAGTCGTGCGCAGAACGCCAGACAGCACATCATCATCGCTGGTTAATAACACATTGTGGAGTTCATATACTGAAATCTACGATACTAAATTTTCCTATCCTAACACGGCGGTGGTTGGGTTGAAGTTTGATTCAGAGCAATTTAGCGGTGTTCCAAGACGGAACTATCTCATTAAAGGGATGATAGTTAAAGTGCCCGATAACTACGACCCAAATACACGGGAATATAAAGGTTTTTGGTCTGGCAACTTCAAGCTTGCATGGACCAATAATCCTGCCTGGGTATTTTACGATATTTTGACCAATACACGTTACGGTATGGGTAATAGGTTAGGTCAATTTGGCGTGGATAAATTCGCACTCTATACTATTGCACAATATTGTGACCAGCTAGTTGATGACGGCTTCGGCGGCAAAGAGCCACGTTTTACCTGTAACTGTTATATAACAGAACAACGACAAGCTTACGATGTTGTTCACGACCTGTGCTCAATATTTCGAGCTATGCCGATTTGGGATGGTACGCAATACACGGTAGTGATGGACAGACCAAGCGACCCAGTAGCGATTTATGCAAATGCAAACGTAGTAGATGGGCAGTTTAACTACACATCAGCAGCACAAAAATCACGACACACGGCTGTGCATGTTCGTTATATTGACCCTAGTAATAATTGGGAAACAACAACAGAATATGTTGCGGATGACGACCTAATAAAACGATTTGGTTTAAATGTGTCACAAGTTGATGCGTTCGGTTGTACCTCGAGAGGTCAAGCTCATAGAGTAGGAAAATGGCTAATTCAAACTGAAAAATTAGAAACACAAACAGTAACATTTAGTGTTGGCCGTGAAGGAATTCGTCATTTACCCGGTGATATTATTGGTATTGCGGATAATGATTTCACAGGAGCTACAATCGGCGGACGAATTGTAGCAGCGAAGGGTGACACTGTTACGCTAGATAGAGATATTGATATTAAAAATCTAAAAAATGCCTATTTGTGTGTCACGGATACTGATATGCAGCTACAAAAAGTCAAAATCCAAGCGCAAATCAAGCCAAACCAAATTGTTTTGGTGAATAGTGTTAGTGTTGATGAATATTCGGTTTGGAGCTTATACGATAATAAAATCAAACCACGCTTGTTCAAAGCGATAACAATCGCTGAAAACAGCGACGGCACTTACTCAATCACTGCGCTACAACATGAGCCACAAAAAGAAGCGATTGTTGATAACGGGGCTAAATTTGAGGTAGAAAGCGGTGCTATTTTTGGCTGGTCAATTCCGCCCGTTGAACAACTACAAGCCGAAGTCATTCCCGAATCCGACTTATATCAAGCACGATTATCATGGTCAACACCTCGAACAATTCAGAATCTCAAATTTGAGGTAAAAATCTATCGTGATGATAATTTAATTAGTCGTGAAACGGTAAATGATACTGAGTATTATTTATCAGAATTACAACAAGGTAAATTCAACGCAACAGTGAGGGGCGTAGCGGAGGATGGACGGCTAGGCGATGAAACTACGATAGTCTTTTCTATTTTGCCACCGGCCAAGCCATCAGGTTTAGTGTTAACGCCAAGTAGCTTCAATGTTGCTATACGTCCTGTTATGACTTCCGTATCAAGTCTTGGAACGCAATTCGAATTCTACAAAGGCAAAACAAAGGCAGAGGTTGAGGAAAAAAGCAATTATCTTGGACGCGCTATGTCGCTAACCGATGTTGATTGCCAGCCAGACACTGAATATTGGTACGGTGTAAATGCGGTTAATGTTGTTGGTCGTTCAGAGATGTTCATAGCTAATACCAGGACCTTAATTGCAGGGCGGGGGGGTTGTTTAGAATTCAAAGGCAAGACGGCAAATTCCCGACAAATAACGACGATGCTACTCAAATGTTCTATCGTGAATTTGGTTTTTATCCGGCTCGTGATACCACACTGATAATTTATTCATTAGATGGTTCGGGCAAAGTTGCTTACTCAGAAGCTAGAATGTACAACGGCGCACAATGGATTGAGCCAGCGATGTTTTTGGACGGTGATTTAATTGCGACAGGCACAATGCGCGGTGATAGATTAATTGCAGGTACTGAAATCAAAGCGCCTTTAGTTAGTGGAGGAAAAATTATAGCCGGAACAGTTGTAAGTGAAGATTATCCGCCGGCGTTTGAACTACTACCCGACGGCACACTTAATGCTAGAAAAGCTAACATTCATGGAAAGATTTCAGCAAATGCAGGTGAAATAGACAATGTCCTAATCGGTGAAAATTGCGAAATCAGAGGCACACTTAGTGCTGATAATATAAAAGGAAACTTAATATCAGCAAAGCATGTGAAAATGAGAGGAAACACATTCCATCACGCTACAGTGCCATTTGTAAAGGTTGAACGTGCTAAAAGAGAGCAGTTTTTACTCTTGTTTGGTGCTATTAAAGCAAGATTTTACAATAACGATAAACGTAGCCCATTGGACTATTCAGTTTATATTATAGTTAATGGACAGTGGCAAAATGAAGTGTTAATAGGAAAAGGACAAAATGAAGTACGTTCTGAGCAAAACATACTTATAAATTTAAATAAATATACCGATAAAGTGCTTAATATACAGTTCGGTACAAAAGTACATACAAGTAATGGTGGGGTAAACTGGAGAGCGAACATAGCTGTTTATTACGATTCTCTGGTGCTGCTTGCGCAAAATTTTAATGGATTTATTGATTGACTGTTTTCATGCAAGGTCGTAAAAAAGGGGAAGGATCCCCATTTGTGTTTCTATTATGCTTTTCAAATTGATTACTGTTGATGATTAAAATTAAGAAATTTGATTTATTATAAATATTGATAAGCTAAATTAGATCCAACTTAAGCAGTAACTTAAGCAGTTAAATTTTATAAAGCACTGGGTTATTGATTTAAATTCTTGATTATCTTAGGTTTTAATGGCGTCCCCTACAGGATTCGAACCTGTGACCTACGGCTTAGAAGGCCGTTGCTCTATCCAGCTGAGCTAAGGAGACATATCTAACTGCGTGCCTGTATTATATAAAGCAAATTTATTCAGTCAATCTCTTTTATATTTATTTGCTTAATAAGCAGGCAATCAGCTTCATTTTATTGTGATTCACATTTTATTTTGTTGTTATTTTAGAAAAAGTTAGTGAAATTTACTATTATTAAAATAATAAGTAAATAAATAGTGTGAACATAGGGTATTTTATAGTTAAAGTGTCTCGTTCTACTATATAATGAATTTCGTATTTATATAAGTTTATTGCTAATATAATAAAGTGAATATTTTTAATTATTTATCTAATCTAAGGAATGATGTAAGTGTTTAAAATTATGTTCCAACTGAAAATATACCCTATATTTATTCTTTTTCTCTTGATTTTTCTAAATACATCTTTGCAAGCTAAACAGCTTAATTTCTATAACTGGTCTGATTATATTGCGCCGGATACCATTAAAAATTTTCAGCAAAAGACTGGAATTAATGTTACTTATGATGTGTTTGATTCTAACGAAGTATTAGATAGTAAATTAATGGCGGGTAATACAGGATTTGATGTTGTTATGCCAACAGATAGTTTTTTGGCCAGGCAACTACATGCACATATTTATATGCCTTTAGATAAAGATAAGTTACCTAATTATGAGCATTTGGATCCTAAATTTTTAAAAATGATGGAAAAATTTGATCCAAAAAATCTATATGCCATACCTTATATGTGGCAATCAACAGGAATCGGTTTTGATGTTGATAAAGTTAAACAAATTTTAGGTGAAAATGTATCTTTAGATAGTTGGGATCTATTATTTAATGAGGAAAATATTAAAAAATTAAGTCAATGTGGTGTGGCATTTTTAGATGCGCCAAGCGAAATATTTCCTACTGTTTTAAATTATTTAGGCAAAGATCCAAATAGTAAACAAGCGAATGATTATTATGAAGCTGCTAATCTATTAACTAAAATTCGTCCTTATATTACTTACTTTCATTCCTCAAAATATATTAACGATCTTGCGGATGGTGATATTTGTGTCGCTATTGGATGGTCAGGTGATTTTTTTCAAGCAGCTAGAGCCGCAAAAAATGCGGGTCAAAAAAAATCAATTCATTACCTAGTTCCTAAAGAAGGGGCAATAATTACCTTTGATGCTTTAGCTATTCCTAATGGCGCTAAAAATAGTGAAGAAGCGTATCAATTTTTAAATTATTTATTAGAGCCTAAGGTGATTGCAAATATCACTAACCATATTTTTTACCCGAATGCTAATAAAGATGCAAAGCCGTATTTAGATAATGATGTCATTACTAATCCAGCTATTTATCCGCCAGAAGATGTATTAGCTCGACTTTTTCCTATTAAAGAACAATCGCCTAAAATAGATCGTTTAATGGTTAGACTCTGGACTAAAGTTTTAAGCGGATTTTAATTAAAAAGATCGTAATTTGTTACACTGTAACTTTTCAAGCAACCGGAATGAACGGCATAAAG
>NZ_AWGA01000051.1 GCF_000471645.3 Candidatus Schmidhempelia bombi str. Bimp
TATGACTGGAATAATCAAACTGGCGATAAAGCGATTTGTATGATGGTGGGTAAGATAACGCAATCTATGTACCCATATACCATTAAATATATAGAGGGGCAGGATTTACCTTTTTCGTCTGAAACACAAAAAGCATATTATAACCGTCTAAAAAATGACACCCTACATTTTTTTAGTGGACTAGGTTTTTTTACTGAGGAGCTGGCGGGTGAAACTGATGGTAAACCGCTATATCGTTATAATCTTACAGAGTTAGGTCGAAAATATGTGGACTGGGAATTTGGAGAAACTAACTTCTGTTTTGGTCGGGTAGTCGTGGATAAAATTGAACGTATCAAGGATACCATTAATGGCGTAGGGGGAGGAACAGTGCGAGATGTCTATATTACCTATCATATCGAAAATATTCCAGACTGGGTAAAAAATCCTCAGGTGTATAAGCGTTTTCGCTACTTTAAAGAGTTGACCACAGGCGAACCGATAAATGGGGGAATACATAGTTATAAAGTGTTAGGTAAAAATAGACTCGAAACACTTAGTAAAGTCAGTAGAATCTTTCAATGGGCTTCCGATTTTAAAAAAGAGATAGAAGAGTAAGTTTTGTTTAAGCCAGATTCTATTGGCAGGATTTGGCTTATCATTGTTTGGTATGTTCACACTTTTTAGTACCAAAAAGATAAGGGAATAGGTGTAATTCTAAAGATTCCCATATTCTTTTTAGCGTACTCTCAGCTAACCCTTTACCACTTTTAACTTTAAACCAATCAGAAGCTACCTTTTTAAGGTAATAGTAATTTTGTCATGTTTGCGTTGTTCTTATTCTGCTTTATGCTCTTGAGGATCTACACCTTGCTTAATTAATCAGCGTGCTTCGTCTCGTTGTTTTCTAGCTTGCTGTAGTGAAACCTCAGGATAACTACCGAAACTAATTAAAGCGCCTTTTTTGGCATACGGGCGCGTATACTTAAAACACCAGATTTTACAATTATTCGATTTAACCAAGAGATACATACCACCACCATCAAATAACGAATAATCTTTATTTCTTGGCTTGGCAGCCTTTATTTGGGTGTCTGTTAATGGATGTGTTTTTCTAGCCAGAATTATTTTAGGTATACGATATATGGGTATATTGTGTTTGTATACCTAAGCATATACCTAAAAAATTTGGTTGTAAATGTATCTTAATGATACTTACTGGATAATAAAATTGCTTTTAAGGCTTGTTGTTATTGGGTTTGGTGTGATTTAATGGGCTTTAAAGGCTGGCGTCAGTTGAATTTGACGATTAATAGATTAATTAATAATAAAATTTTAATTTCACTGAATTAAAATATAACTAAACATATAACTATGATAAGTTGTATTAATTTTTAATACAAACGATACTACTTCATAATATTCAAATTCTTTCTTAAATTCAACTTAATACTGTTTGGAGAAAACTAAATTAGGAGAGAAAATTTGTATAAATTAGACAATTTTACTCCGTCCATAAACTTCTTGATCTGTTTTTTTGTCAATTAACTCACCTTAATTCAATACAACAAACATGAAAACGATTTTGGTAATTATAACTATCAGGCTATACAAGATTATTACAAATAATAGGCTCATGGTAATTAATAATTGTGGATAAGTCTAATAATTTTAATGATATAACTATAAAATCACTCTAGAACAATCTCTTACTAATAAAAATATCAGCAAAAGATTGTTTAATCTATTATTAATTAAATTTTAATACAATACCGCCTCTCAATCGCTCTACTAATCTTGGAACCTTTCAGTTTATAACGAATTTGTCTTGTATACTTTAGATTACCTCGTGAATCTTTTTGTGTTAATAAAATGCCTTTATTTAGCAAAGATCTAAGAAAACCATTAACATCTTGTTCACCACATATTTGTTGTAAGTACTTCTTGGTAATGGCTAAAACGGATTGATTGTTAACCTTGCATTGAACCACATCAAACGATTTGATATCTTTTTCAGTATACTTGCCACTACTTTTAAGTAAATCAACATAAACTTGTTTTTTTAGATTACTTAAAACGTCTTGATAATGTTGTTCATACTCAGGTGTTCTTTGTGAATAGTAATAGCATTTAGTTACACCACTCAATATATTCTTTCTTTTAAATGGCAACACGTCATATTCAATAGCAAGGCATCCAGCCGCATATACAAGAGCAAATTTATCAGCTATCCTCACTTCAATACCATTGTTTAAATCAACTTTGATCTTCTTCTTGAAATAAGCAATTCGTTTAGTAATGAAATCAACAACATTAACTTTAGCTTTATTAAGATCTTCTATTAAGCTACCTAAGAAATGATACTTAGGATTACTGAAGTAACGCTTACAATTTGACTCTAAATGAAGAATAGACTCGAAATTCGAGCATTGATTCTTTTTCATAATTTATATATCCTATAAAGGTGAGTAAATAGGCTTTATTCCTATTCACATTATTGATATTAGTAGTTGTATATTTTGTTGCGCCAACAACAAAATATACACATAAAGCTACTGAATTTCGTTTGTTAGATTTGAGATTGGCTTGACTTTGCAACGAGTAAGCCAATCTTCAATTTCTTCCAGCTTAAATGCAATTCGCCTTTCACCTAGTTTATAAACATGAAATTCCCCCTTATTAGCTAATGACATTAAAGTATTTCTACAAAGTTGTGTCATTTCTTGTAATTCCGACATAGTAATAAGCCTACTAATGATAGATTCATCATTAATAATTTTTTTCTAATTCCTCCTTTTTTTTATTGATACGAGTAGATCCTAAGCGGGCCCAATTTTTTAGTGATTCATTTTTGACAAAAACAAAATTGTCATCGAAATCTAAAAAACCTAGCCATCCATATTTAGTCATTTCAAAGAATAATTTTTTTTCAAAATTGTCAGGGAGCTGATTTAGATCTGCAGCTTTTTTTATGCTACTTCGTGTGATTCTAAATCGGCTTATTTCTTTATCATTATCTTTATTGTAATCATCTCTAGATGCCAAAAGAGTTTTTACAACTAATTTAATAGTTTTTTTCATTTATTAATGACCTCATGTGGTTATTACTTGATTGCAAGTTATTATAGAGAATATACATGTAAAGTCAAATTATTTTTATATATGGAATGTTATTTATGTCCATGTAGTAATTTATTTTGATTTTCGGCTTATTGGAAAGTGTGTTTTATAATGAACTAAAATAATTTTTTCTATCTTCTTAGCGAAAAGTAATAAAATATAAAGTGAGGCATTGCAAGTTTTAAACATATACTAGATGGAATTTGTGATGAGATTAGATTAAATGTATCGAGGATATAAATCTAATTTGACAATTTAATACACTCAAATAGCATTAATAGTATCCATTTTCTTTCAGTGAAAGAAAATTATGCTTAGCAACTATAAAATGATCTAAAACTGTAACATCTATTAGGGATAAAACTTGTTCTATTTTGTGTGTAAGTTGAATGTCTTGCTGGCTTGGTTTGCATTCACCACTAGGGTGGTTATGAACTAAGATAACTGATGTAGCATTGTAAATAAGTGTTTGTTTAGCTATTTCTCTAGGATAAACACTTGTTTCATTTATAGTTCCTCTAAAAAGTTCTTCAAATTTGATAACTTGATTTTGCTGATTTAAATATAAAACCCCAAATACTTCATATTCATATAGCCCAAAGTTTAATATAAAATAGTCGGTTACATCCTTTGGTGAAGAAATTTTCTTCCCTTTATTCATATGGTTGGCAATTATTTTTTTAGCTTGATTAATAATTATAACTTCATCTGATGATATTGTTGTTATAGTCATGTTTCACGCTCAAAAAAATAGATATCATCTAAACCTAACTGATAACGATTTTGTGTATTATTAATTGAAAATGAACTTAGACGTGCTTTATTAAAGTTTGAACTATCAAGAAAATGGATGAAATGCTTATCAATATGGCAGACAACACTCCAATGATATTGAGTACCGATGATAACTGAAGTTGATTGACCATCTTTTTTGTTAAGAAATTGATTTATTTCCTTAAACAGTTGAGTTTTTTTTATGTGAAATTTAGAACGATAAGGCATACTTATTTGTATTGGATAATGTTGCCTATAATAACCTTTTGCTAAAACAGACTCAATTAAACTATCCATTTCAACATTACTCATTCCTGTATCAACTAAATCAATAAGATTATGTTGATGATGAAACTCATTAACCAACTTAAGATACAATAGCTTACGTTTTATTTTACCTTTATAAAGGTAGGAAATCATATTCACTAAACTGTAAATACCACAAAAATTATCTAAGTCCCCTTAATTCGTTGGCATATTCGTCGAATAGATTCTAGCTTTCCTTGTTGTTTAATTGGTTCCAGAGCATTTATAAAGTCTCTTGCTTTAACTTCAGTAATAGCAATACCCCCTACATAAGGTATTACATGCAATTCCAAAGAACGCCAAATATCTTTTAATGTATCAGTTTTTAAATTAGATGAAGATTTTAATTTGAACCAATCAGTAGCAACCTTTTCAAAAGTATTATTCTGTTCATCTTTAAGTAGTTTTAGTTGCTCTTTTTTATATTGTTGAGGATCTATTCCTTTAGCAAGTAATTGTTTTGCTTCATCTCTTTTGAGTCTAGCATCAGCTAAACTAATTTCAGGATATGCTCCAAAACTTACAAGGGCTCTTACTTTAGAGGTGGGGCGATAATAATTAAAACGCCAAATCTTTGTACCTATTGATTTAACAAGTAAGTACAAACCGTTCCCATCAGATAAAGTATAATCTTTTTCTGAGGGCTTAGCTGTTTTGATTTTAGTATCTGTGAGCGGTGTAGTTATACGTGCCATAGTTATATACTTATAGTTATACGTTGATATTGTGTTTTTTGGCGTATAACTAATTATATAACTAAAACTATTGATTGTCACTGAATTAACATAATACTTATTGATATAAAAAAATTAAAAAACACTTGAATTATAATAAATTAATGATGGTTGGTGAATTTTAATGAATAATGTGGTGGTGGAGCTGGCGGGAGTTGAACCCGCGTCCGAAATTTCTACATCCTTGGTACTACATGCGTAGTTTATCTTTAGATTTCATTTATCTGCTGCGGACAAACACGCTACCGATAAACTAGCCTGATTAATTTTAACGCTTCAACCCCAGGCAGGGCATCCACGCGATCTCGTTTGGATTTGACTCCTCTTGATCCCCGTCCTACGAGCGAAGGCTAGGGAGAGAAGGCTCTATACAGGTTATTAAGCTGCTAGTGCATAGTTTTCGTCGTTTGCGACTATTTTTTTGCGGTTTATTTACGAGGCCTACCGCACCTCGGCATGCACCTTGGGTTTCGCAAATCCCGTCGAATCCAGAATCAGCCCCAATAGTTCTCACTATTATAGCTAATCTCACGATAATTAGCCAGTGTTATTAATATAATTATGTAGCTTTGATTAATAATTATATTAATGCTTGCTCATGATTATTTTTTATATCTTTATTTCTAGCGCTCAATAATATGGTTAATGACAATCGCACCAGCCATAAAACCAATAATGATGATTGTGTAATCGTTGCTATTCGTTTAATAATTTTTGCCTATGATGATAAGTGATTGCAATATATAGTGGATGAGTTATTTTGATTAATAAGGTGGATCATCTTTAAAGTTATTATTTCTATAGTTGATATATTAATAATAAAATAATATCGTTCTATCCTAATACTATAAACTTAATTCATATTATTGTGATTGTGTAAACAATATACTTAGCATTAAAGGAATGTTAAAATAAGTTAAATAAAATAAAACCGATCACCTACTTTTAATAGGCATCGGTGTAATAATAAAGATTTATTTTAACGAATGTTGGCATTTTTCATAATACGTGCTTTATTACGTTCCCATTCACGAGCTTTTATATCATCACGTTTATCATGTTGTTTTTTACCTTTGGCAATACCGATTTTAACTTTTGCCCAAGCATTCTTCCAATACATCGACAACGCAACAACTGTATATCCTTCTTTATTAATATTTCCAAATAATGAAGCCAGTTCGCGTTTGTTAAGTAATAATTTGCGGGTTCGCATAGGATCACAAACAATATGTGTTGAGGCAACATTTAGCGGTGTAATAGTGGCGCCAAACAGCCAAGCTTCTCCCCCTTTCAATAAAACATAACTATCACTAATATTAACTTTTCCTGCTCGTAATGATTTGACTTCCCATCCTTGTAGTTCAAGACCGGCTTCTATCTCTGCCTCAATAAAATATTCATGCCTAGCCCTTTTATTAAGTGCAATTGTTGCCGAGCCAGCTTTATTTGCTTTTTTCTTAACCATATTCATAACTTTAATTTAAGATAAATTTTTTTCATTATGCCATAATTTGCTTAGTTTGTATCGTTATCTATTATCCTGATTTTTTTAGGTCAAAGCATAATGATAAGTTATATGATATACTTAACACATTTACTGATTAATTTAATGGTTTATGACAAAAATTAATTATTCTGTTACCGAACCTTTTAGTACTAAACAGCTATTTGATTTGGTGAATGATATTGAGGCGTATCCACTTTTTGTACCTAATTGTGTTAAATCTGGTATTCTTGAGCAGCAGTCGACTTATATGATTGCATTTTTAGAAGTAGAAAAATTAGGATTTCGTAAGCGTTTCATAACAAAAAATACTTTTAATGAGCCGAATAACATCTCTTTATCACTAGTGGATGGTCCATTTAAATATTTGAGAGGTTATTGGCATTTTACACAAGTTGATCCATTAAATAGTCGCATTAATTTTGAATTACAATATAAATTTAATAGTAAACTATTAGAAATAGCGTTTACTCCTATGTTTAGAGAAATTATGACCGATATGGTAAAAGCTTTTAGTCAGCGAGCAAAGCAGGTTTATTATGATTAATATCGAAGTGGTCTATGCATTACCCGAAAACCCAACAATTATTTCCTTAAAAGTGGCCGCCGATAGTTCAGTTTTATCGGCGATTAACCAGTCTGGTATTTTAACTCAATGCCAAATTAATCTTGAGCATCATTCTGTGGGGATTTTCGGTAGAGTGGTTGAGTTAGACGCAATATTACAAAATGATGACCGCATTGAAATTTATCGCCCATTGCTTGCCGATCCAAAAGAGATACGTAAAAGACGAGCACAAGAGCAGAAATAGTATGGAAAAATGCACTAATCCTCAACACCATTGTTCTCCTGTGAATCAACTTTGTCATGAACATGCCATGGCAAAAATTGAAAAAATTAGCTATCAACGTAATATTCGTTTAACCTCACAACGTAGAAGTGTCATTCAATTGATGTTAAAGGCTGAGCGAGCTATGAGTGCTTATGATTTACTTGATCAGCTACGTGAAATTGAACCTCAGGCTAAACCACCAACGATTTATCGGGCACTGGATTTTTTAATGGAACAAGGATTTATTCATAAAGTTGAGTCGATGAATAGTTATATTATTTGCCCCCATTTTGATGATCCTAGCCATATTTCTATTTTATTGATTTGTAATCGTTGTCAGCAAATCATTGAAGAACATTGTTCATCAATTGAAAATGAGTTACAAATCCTAGCTAAGGAAAATACATTCAAAGTCCAACATAGTGTCCTTGAAATTCGCGGTGTATGCCAAAAGTGCCAATGTATTTAAATGAATTAACAATTTGATAAAATATTAGTTTTATTTAAGCAAAAGAGATCCTTATTAATTACTTTTTATTTGCAAATTATTGGGATTGTAATGCCCATTTTTATTATTGATATTGAGATTTTGTCAAATCATCTATTTCCCTTATACTGTATTAAGTTGTTAAGTTTAATAGAATAGATAGGAAATAGATTAATGACGTTAAAGACAATAACACCCGTAACTATTTATCATAATCCTAATTGCTCAAAGAGCCGCGAAACGTTAGCCTTACTCAAAGCAAGAGGCGTGGAACCAAACATTGTCTTATATTTAGCTACCCCCCCATCCATCCTGCAATTGAAAACGTTACTCCAATGTTTATCTTTACCATCAGCAAGATCGTTAATGCGGACCAAAGAGGCTTGTTATAAGGAGCTTGATCTTGATAATCCCAATTTAACGGAATTGGAATTACTGACGATACTTCACAATAACCCACAATTAATAGAAAGACCGATAGTTATCGTTGGGGAACAAGCTCGTATTGGTCGTCCGCCTGAAAATGTGTTAGCGATTTTGTAATTTATGACTATTTGGATTTTTTTACTATGGATTGGTAATATCGCATTAGATACCTTGGGCCAAACTGCTTATAAATATGCCGCCATTCAGTCACTAACAAGTAAAGATGATTTATCCCCGCGCTGGCGGCGATTACTGTTTAATAAATATCTATGGTTAGGTTTATTTTCCTATACAATGGTGTTCCTATGTTGGTTAGCTTTTATTAGTCTTGTTCCTCTTTCTATGGCGATTTTGTTAGCTTCAGCCAATATTGTTACCGTCATGTTATCAGGGCATTTTATCTTCCATGAAAAAATAACCCAACTACGCGTAATAGGTATTTTATTCATTATGTTTGGCGTAATCGTAATAGGGATAGGTTAATGTGGCGTTTTTATTTCATTGGTTTTTTATCATTACTGCTTTTTGATACTTTTGGACAAATTAGTTTTAAATATACCTCGCTTTATGCTGCGCCATTTGAATTAAATATCGCATGGATAAAGCGTATATTTAGCACGTTTTGGATGTATCTTACTTTGCTTAATTATCTTGGCTCATTTGGGTCGTGGATGTATTTACTTAAACGAGCCCCCATCGGTCCAGCATTTGCTATTTCTCATATGCAGGTAGTCAGTGTGATGTTTATTTCAGTCTTACTGTTTGGTGAACACATTACTATCGTACAGATCATTGGCGCAACCTTGATTTTAATGGGTATTATCGTATTGGCAGTAGCCGAAAAGCAGATTCAGCAAATGAATAACAAGCATAATTAAAAAATAATTGTATGCTTCTATTCATCTAGTTAAGAATTAGTTCTCATGTTTAATATCACCTAGTTCGGTTGCTAAACAGGTATCAATTCGTTCAATTTCTTTATCTAATGCTTGAATAACATAATCGGGATGAGCACGATAAATGACTTCAACAGGTATAAAACCTTCGTTAAAAGCAGCCCCCGTATCTTGTTTAGCCTGTAATATGTGACTAAAAAGATAAACTATATGCTGATTTTTCTTGGTTGCAGTCAACGTATAACGAACATAAGAAGTTAAAGATGATAAATTATCATAGGCGTATTCGGTCACACCTTTAGCGACCACAGCGTTATCGGCTATTAATTTGATCGTATCACCGCCTTCTAATGAAACCGACTTACCAGGATAGGTATAGTAACCACCATAACTATCCCAAAATGTCGCCGATGAGCCAAGCAAGGAAACGGGTTTGTTATCCAACTCTTGCGCAATACAAAGGCTAAGTGTATTGTGTTGTTGATTTAAATCACGTATTACTTGATATTTATCCAACACCGTTTTTCCGCGCGCATCTTGGGTGAAGGTTAAGCCAGAAATTTGGTTTATATTTTCCATCATTGCGGTATTAGTACAGGACGTAATAAACAGTGTTAGAGCCAAAAGTGAAATACATTTTTGCATACTAAATATCCAATAAAGTAATCGGTAAAATCATCAAATACCCGTTTTAATTAATTTTTATAAATATAGTCTTCATCGCTATTTTGATTTCATTTATTTGTTTAATAAAGAAGATCATTATGACCATTATTTTCATTTCCTTCCGGCATACCACGGCTACGATTCAACGGCAGATAAGAACCTGTTCTAGTCTTAATCTGACACTCCCCTAAATACCACGAATATTTAGTCTCAGCTCGCATGCTTTTTCCGCGGAAAAAACATTCAGTAGTATGATACAATGGTTTCCAGCAAATAAGAGTAATAAGTACGATTATCGCAGCCAATGCAATTAAAATGTGTTTAATATGCTGATAAATAAAAGGAAAAAATTTTAATTTTTTAAATCGACAATAAAAGATCAATGCAGTAACTAGAGCAATTAATCCTAATAACTGAAATAGTGTAAACCAAAACATGACCTAACTCCGTTTTTGTAGGTTGTTAACCTGATATAAATAGCAATAATTAAGCATAAAAGAGTAATATTTAATAATAAATTTTTTAGTTAATTAGATAGATTGACTAATCATAAACATTTTAAAATAACTCTCCAATTCCAATTCTCTTTTTCAACTTAATTTATTAGTTGTTATTTATCAAATTTTATACATTAATAACAATTAAGAATCTTATTTGATATTAAAGTAATAAATAATAAATCTTATTATAAAATATTGATATTTAATTAAAGTTAAAACAATGATAAAAATAAGTATTATTACTATTTGAATAAATATATTAATATGTTACTCCATTATATGCATATAATTAACATTATAATATAAATAAATTAATTTATTTGGATAAATAAAAACAATGTAAGACTTACATTAATT
Organism: Candidatus Schmidhempelia bombi str. Bimp; assembly: GCF_000471645.3. Lineage (GTDB taxonomy): Bacteria > Pseudomonadota > Gammaproteobacteria > Enterobacterales > Orbaceae > Utexia > Utexia bombi. The sequence goes on from NZ_AWGA01000051.1 coordinate 10,583, forward strand.
TTCATATCAGTTATATCTATAATCTAATGACCCCGGTTAGACACCACGAATCAATAATGTCATTCAATGAAAATAGTTACTTTGATAACTGACACAATTCTAATACAGTTAATACCTATATACATAATAACAGCAACCATAAAAATAATATCAATTTATCAATTGATATTATTTATTAAAGCATTCGATGCCATTTGTCTTGGATTTCACATCCATGTTGCGTTACGTATCACTCCAACGGCTAATCCTTCTATCGTAAAGTCCTGAGTAGCTAAATCCACTTCAATTGGTGAGAATGCTTCATTTTCAGCAAGTAAATATATTTTATTATCCTTACGACTTAAACGTTTAACTGTCACTTCTTCATCAATACGGGCAACAACAACCTGACCTGGTCGCACATCTTGTGTTTTATGTACGGCGAGTAAGTCACCATCAATAATACCAATATTTTTCATTGACATACCGGTAACACGTAATAAAAAATCAGCATGCGGTTTAAATAGGGATGCATCGACTTGGTAATGTCCTTCGATATGCTGTTGAGCTAAAATAGGCGAGCCCGCGGCAACGTTCCCAATAAGCGGTAAGCCTATATTATCTTCATGTTCTAAAAGTAAACGTATACCACGAGATGAACCTGGTATAATTTCGATCGCACCTTTACGTGATAAGGCTTTAAGATGTTCTTCAGCGGCATTTGCCGATCGAAAACCTAATTGTTTTGCTATTTCAGCTCGCGTTGGTGGCATACCTGAATGATGAATGTGCTCTTTAATAAGAGCATAAATTTGTTGTTGTCGTGGCGTTAATGGTTTCATTTTTGTCCCTGTTTTTTTATACAGATGGCTGTAATTATATACAGCTAACAGGATTATGCAATCATTTAAATGTAAACGTGTTATTAGTCGTGCTGAAGTTGAACATTAATCGACAAAAATAACCATGATATCAATCATTGTTAATGATAAAAAGCATTACTAACTCCCTGATCAATCAGTGGTTATTTCGTCTAATGATAGATGGAAACTAGGTAAAAAAACTTGTATAAAATAATCCATCTCGGGACTGCTGCGCGCCTTTAAGGTCTTCTCTAATCGTTGTTGTGCTAATCTAAATTCATTATTGCCAGCGCTCATTTCTTCCAGCGTTTTTAGGTATGCACATAGCACATCTGCCTGTTTAATAATATACTTTTCTTCATCGCTGTAATATTCCTCATCAATATAACATTTGAACTCATCTTGTAGCTCATCTGGCAGCATAGCAATTAATTTATGTTGAGCCATTTTTTCTATTTTCTTATATTCAAAGGTAATCTGTGGATTATAGTACTTAGTTGGCGTAGGCATATCTCCCGTTAATACTTCAGATACATCATGATACATAGCTAATAAAGCAATGCGTTGTGTATCTACTTTTCCGTTAAATTTTTTATTTTTAATTGTCGCTAGAGCATGAGCAACAAAAGCTACTTGTAGACTGTGTTCAGATACATTTTCAGTACGAACATTACGCATTAATGGCCAACGGTTAATTAACTTCAAACGAGATAAATAAGCAAAAAAATGACTAGTATTCATAAATTGACCACTTTATTTAAATAGATAAAAAAAACGCCTCCATCAAATGATGGAAGCGTTGCTATCAATAACATATAAACTAAAACGTTAAGCCAACACTAATGTTTTTGTTCCTAATGCAACTGGAACACTTTGTTCATCATTAAAAGTGATGAATTCCCATGCGTGCTGATTAGCTAACAATGCTTGTAATAATTCATTGTTTAATGCATGACCTGATTTATAAGCGGTAACTGAGCCAATAATATTATGTCCACACATATATAAATCACCAATCGTATCTAACATTTTGTGGCGTACGAACTCGTCTTCAAAGCGAAGACCATCTTCATTCAATACACGGTAATCATCCACCACAATCGCACAATCTAAACTACCACCTAAGCAGAGACCTTGTGATTGTAAATATTCAATATCACGCATAAAACCAAATGTTCTAGCACGACTAATTTGTCGCATAAATCCTTCAGATGAAAATTCAAATTGACAACGCTGTGAACTCGAATCAATTGCTGGATGATTAAAATCAATAGTAAAATCTAATTTAAATCCATTATATGGAGAAATTTCAGCCCATTTATCTTGTTTTTCAACACGCACGGTCTCTTTGATACGAATAAATTTTTTACTCGCATTTAACTCTTCTATTCCTGCGTCTAGTAATAAATAAACAAATGGACTAGCACTACCATCCATTATGGGTATCTCTGGCGCATTAACTTCAATAATAATATTATCAATACCTAAAGCAGCAAGCGCAGCATTAATATGCTCAACGGTTGAAATTCTTACATTATTTTCATTAACCAAACACGTACATAGCATGGTGTCACGTACCGACTTGGCATCAACAGGAAAATCAACAGGCGGATTCAGATCAGTACGACGGTAAATTATACCCGTATTCTCTGGCGCTGGACGAAGTATTAATGTGACTTTTTTACCTGTGTGTAATCCAACACCGGTAGTCTGTACCATGCGTTTTAATGTTCTTTGTTTTACCATGTTCCCCCCACTGCTTTATTACGCTTAATGATTCGACCACAGAGAATAGAAATAGTTCACTTCTAATCAGCTTGTTTACGTAAAAAAGCAGGAATATCTAAATAATCTTCTTTGCTAACCGATGCAACAATAGGTTGCTCATTCACTGCTTGCGCGGGTCTTACTTCCTGATGCACAGGTTTTACCGCAGAGACAATAGGCTGCTGATAACGGGTTGCTTCTGAATTATGATGCAATGAAGAAGCTATTTTTACATCAGAACATTTGTCCATACCTACCCCGGTGGCAACAACAGTAACCCGAATTTCATCAGACATTTCAGGATCAAGTGTTGTACCAATCACAACAGTTGCATTATCTGATGCAAACGCTTTAACCGTATTACCGACGGTCTCAAACTCTTCCAAACTTAAATCAAGCCCTGCACTTACATTGACTAATACACCACGTGCACCTGATAAGTCTATATCTTCAAGTAATGGACTTGAAATCGCCATTTCTGCCGCTTCTTCGGCGCGATTATCACCAGTTGCTTTACCTGAGCCCATCATGGCATATCCCATTTCTGACATCACGGTACGAACATCGGCGAAATCCACATTAATCAATCCTGGACGAGTAATTAATTCAGCGATACCTTGCACTGCCCCCATTAATACACCATTAGCCGCAGAAAAAGCATTAAGTAACGTTACTCCTCGACCTAATACTTTGAGCAATTTATCATTAGGGATAGTGATTAATGAATCAACGTGCTGAGCTAGTTCGCTAATACCTTGCTCAGCAAAAGCCATACGTTTTTTCCCTTCAAAACTAAAGGGTTTAGTGACAACAGCCACAGTTAAAATACCCAGTTCTTTAGCTATTTCTGCAACTACAGGAGCGGCGCCCGTTCCCGTTCCTCCACCCATACCGGCAGCAATAAATACCATGTCTGCACCCTCAAGGGCAGAACGAATACTTTCTTTATCTTCTTGAGCAGCTGTTTTTCCAACTTCTGGATTCGCACCTGCGCCTAAACCTTTAGTTATACTACTACCAATTTGAATGGTTTGACCTACTTTAGATTTGCGTAATGCCTGTGCATCCGTGTTTGCAACAAAAAATTCAACACCTTCAATGTGTTCTATAACCATATGCTCGACAGCATTACCACCACCACCACCGACACCGATGACTTTAATAACCGGTTCGTTAGTTGCTACCATAGGTTCAAACATAATCCTTCTCCAATTTTAAGCCTTATACCATGCTTTCCTATTATTGTACAGCTTAGCTTATGCAATGTCACGTATATAATTTTAACCTACTCATTAAAATTCTTTTTTAAACCAACTTGTTGCACGTTTAAAAAAGCCTGTGACGATTTTTTTATTTTTTCCTTCTAAATATTCGTTAATTAAGCTAGCTTTACCATAGTGCAATAAACCAACTGCTGTTGAGCAATAAGGTTTTTGCACATAATCGGTTAAACCAGAAATATCAAGAGGCTCACCAACCCTTACCTGAGTTTGGAAAACACGTTCAGCACACTCGACTAACCCTTTAATTTGTGCACCGCCACCAGTTAATACAATACCTGCGGCTAATTGATGTTTTACATTTTGTTGTTTGAGTATGTCTTGTAATGTATGAATTTCTTTATTTACTAGATTAAGCAATTCGGTATAACGAGGTTCAATCACATCAGCTAAAGTTTGTTGCTGTAAACGTCGTGGAGGACGACCGCCAACACTAGGAACATCAATAAAATCATCTTTACCGACTAAAGCCCCCACAGCGCAGCCATAACGAATTTTGATTGTTTCAGCATCCATTGGTGGCGTACCAAAAGCATAGGCGATATCGCTGGTGACCACATTCCCTGCATAAGGTATTACTGCTGAATGACGTAAGGCACCACCAGTGTAAACTGAAATATCCATGGTTCCGCCTCCGATGTCGACCACACAGGCACCTAACTCTTTTTCATCATCAGTTAACACAGCATAACTGGAAGCTAAGCCTGAAAAGATTAATTGATCGACTTTTAATCCACAACGTTCTACAGCCTTAACAATATTTTTAGCCATATCGTTATGACAAGTAATAAGGTGAACTTTAGATTTCATTCTTACCCCAGATAATCCTATTGGATTTTTAATCCCTTCCTGTAAATCAATAGAATATTCTTGAGGAATAACATGTAAAATTCGATGTTCGTCAATAATGCGCACTGATTTTGCTATGTGAACAACATTTTCCACATCATCGGTGGTTACTTCTTCTTCTGAAATCGGTACCATACCAATTTCGTTCTGACAGCGTACATGTTTTCCAGATAGAGACAAATAGACGGAAGAGATTTGGCAATCAGCCATCAGTTCGGCTTGATCAATAGCTCTTTGAATAGATTTGACTACCGATTCCAGATCATTAACGCCACCTTTATCCACGCCTTTTGATGGGCAATGACCAACCCCAATTACATTAACAATGCCATCAGGTAACACTTCGCCGACCAACGCTAAAACTTTTGATGTGCCGACTTCAAGACCTACCACTAACTTCCTTTCTGATGATTTCATGCTTTCTAGCCTTTAATCCCTAACTACTTCCGATAATTTGATAATTTATTGCGTTGTACCGATGCGCCATTATTATAACGCAAATCGACAACGTCAATAATTTCATCTGATGCTGTCTGCGCCTTTATTTTTGGATAAAGCAAAATAAAACGGTTTAACCGATGTTCAATTTGCTCTCGACCAAGTATAACTTTCATATATTGTTCATTTTCACAAATCAGCTGATTAGCCGTTGCATTGTTAGCTATTTGTATACATGGTTTTAATTTAAGTGTCCACGAATAGCGTTCGTTGACATTAATTGAATGAATAACTAATAATGTATGGTCGACCAACAATTGCCGATAGAGTAATTGCTTTAAATGTTGGTACATAGCCAATACATTACCTTCTGTATTTTCCGGCCCATATAGTGATGGCAACGATTTATTGGTAATCCGATTTTGCGGCAAACTAAATAATAGACCTTGCTCATCAAGTAAAAAAGCATCATTCCAATAGGCCACTGGGCGGTATTCTACCACATTAATAATTAATTTATCAGGCCATTGTTTACGCACACTAACTTGCTTAATCCATGGAATTCGCAGCACTTCCTGCCTTATAGCATCAACATCTTGACCAATAAAAGTGTCTGGTAAGCCCAATGCTAATACAGCTTCGCGAATATCATCATCAGTCGTATATTGTCTATCACCAGTGACGGATAATTGGGAGAGTACTGCTTGTTCTGGATTATTCATCCAATTTAATAATGTGTTTACAATCCAAAAGCTTACTCCAATAATAACTAAAAAAAAGATAAAACCAATGAACTGCTCGCGGGTATGAAATAGCCATGCGCGCTTTTTAGTTAAATTTTTTTTGGGTTCAGCTTGACGAATTTTTTTCATAGTCCGATAAATAATTATTTTGCTAATGACAAAATTCGACAAACTAGCTCACTCATATTCCAACCAAGTTGTTTAGCGGCCATCGGCACTAAACTATGACTTGTCATACCTGGTGCTGTATTTACTTCTAATAAATATGGATTACCTTTGTCATCCAGCATGATATCAACACGTCCCCATCCTGAACAACCGACAGCTTGATAAGCTTGCATTGCAAGTTGTTGTAATTGTTGTTCTTGTTTTGTCGTTAAACCACCAGGACAGAAATAGCGGGTTTCATCCGATTCATATTTTGCCTGAAAATCATAAAAGGTGGTTTTCGGTTCAATTCGGACGGTTGGCAACACTTGATCACCAACAATACCTACTGTAAATTCAGGTCCATTTAAACAGGATTCAACCAAAACGGTTTCATCATAGTTAAATGCTTGTTGCAAGGCGTTGGTTAGCTGATCGGCTTGATAAACTTTACTCATCCCCACACTTGATCCTTCGTGAATAGGTTTTACAATTAATGGTAAACCTACTTTGGCGATAATGTCATCAATAGCATAGGGGGTGCTTTTATATAAAACAGTGTAATTTGTAATAGGTAATCCCGAAGATTGCCAAACTAATTTCGTTTTTAGCTTATCCATCGTTAGCGCAGAAGACAATACATCACTCCCCGTATAAGGAATGCCTAAATACTCCAATACGCCTTGAATAATCCCATCTTCCCCTCCACGACCATGTAAAATGATAAAGGCTTTAGTAAATCCGTCTTCTTTTAATTTGGTTAGAGGATAGGTTTTAGGATCAATAGCAACAGCATTGATGCCCCCTGCAATTAAGCCTTCAAGTACGGTTTTTCCAGAGTTTAGCGATACTTCGCGTTCAGCTGAAGTGCCACCTAATAATACCGCAACTTTGTCTGACATTATCATTACCTCAATAATCTATATTAGAAAAAAGTTCTATATTTGCTAAATGGCGAGCAACTTTTCCAACACTACCCGCACCTTGTGTAAGTAGTAAATCACCACCTTTTAATATACCTGATAACACTTGTGATACATTATCTGGATTAGAAACATACACGGGGTCAATTTTACCACGATTACGAATTGTCCAGCATAAAGAGCGGCTATCGGCACCAGCAATATAATTTTCACCTGCTGGGTAAACATCCAACATAATCAACACATCAACCTGAGATAATACGTCAACAAAATCATCGTATAAATCACGAGTACGCGTATATCGGTGGGGTTGAAATACCATGACTAGGCGGCGCTCAGGCCAGCCGCCACGAGCCGCCTTAATAGTGGCATCAACTTCACTTGGATGATGTCCATAATCATCAACTAACATGATATCGCCACCATCTTTATGCTTATAATGACCTAAAAAGTCAAAACGACGTCCAGTGCCTTCAAAGTTGGCTAATGCGGCTAAAATAGCATCATCACTAATGCCGTCTTCAGTCGCAGCAATAATCGCTGCTGTGGCATTGAGTACATTATGGCGACCGGGGGCATTGAGCGTAACAGATAGTTCGTCACGATTAGGTCGATAAACAGTGAAAAAGCCAACTGACTTTTCTTGTCGATAATCTTTTATCACGACGTCTGCTTCTTCACTAAAACCATAAGTAATAATTTTACGACCTACTACCGATAATAATTCTCTATTAATCGGATCATCAATACACATTATAGCTAGACCGTAAAACGGTAAATTACGTAAAAAGTTGATAAACGTCTGCTTTAAATTGTCAATATTACCGCCATAAGTATCCATATGATCAGCTTCAATATTGGTCACTATCGATACCATTGGTTGTAAATGTAAAAATGAGGCGTCACTTTCGTCTGCTTCGGCAATAAAATAACGACTACTACCTAATCTAGCGTGCGTACCTGCCGCCTTAACTAAACCACCATTGACAAAAGTAGGATCCAGTTTTGCTTCCGCATAAATGGAGGTGACCATGGCGGTCGTTGTGGTTTTGCCGTGCGTCCCAGCAATAGCAATGCCATAGCGGAAACGCATAAGCTCCGCTAACATTTCCGCGCGTTGAATAACCGGTATACGAGCTTCTCTTGCAGCAATCACTTCCACATTATCTTGTGGTATAGCGGTTGAAATAACCACCACACTGGCGCCAACAATATTATTCGCTTGGTGACCGATAGTAATATGCGCACCTAACATACGTAATTGTTGCGTTACTGCATTTTCGGTAATATCCGAACCACTAATAAAATATCCTTCATTAGCAAGTACTTCAGCAATGCCTCCCATACCCGCACCACCCACACCCACAAAATGAATATGTTTAACTCGTTTCATTTCAGGGATGATTTTACGTAATTCTTCAAGCTTTGTTGTATTCACTTTTTACTTTGTCTCATTATTCAAGTCGGTAATATAAATATAACTCATTGCATTTACAATGAAATTAATTTGATACTTGCTTAATCACTGCAGCAACACGTTCGGTTGAATCAATTATAGCCAGTTTTCTTGCTTTAACAGCCATATTTTGTAACGTTGTACGATCCCATGAGTTAAGCTGTTCAATCACATGTGACGCTGTAAAATCGGGTTGTTCAATAATAGCTGCAGCACCGGCTTCTTGTAGCGGTTTAGCATTCCAATATTGTTGGCGATCTTTATGCATAAATGGTACAAAAATTGCTGGTAGTCCAGCAGCCTCAATTTCACTTACAGTCAATGCACCACTACGGCAGACAATCACATCTGCCCATGCATAAGCGGCTGCCACATCATCAATAAATTCTGTTACTTTGCTTTCGCCGAAAGTCATTTGACCATAAATCGCTAATACCTGTGGTTTATTTCCTTTACCTGTTTGATGCCAGAATACCACTTTCTCGCCTAATTGTTTAAATACTTCAGGCATAACCTTATTTACTATTTGTGCTCCTTGACTCCCGCCCATGACTAATACTCGAATTGGCGTTTTGCGTCCCTCAAATCTGACATTAGGAGCCGGTAGTGCGAGTACATCTTTACGTACTGGATTTCCCACAACTTCCCCGTTTTTAAAGGCAGAAGGGAAGGCTTGCAATACACGCGTTGCAAATTTTGCTAACCATTTATTGGTTAAACCAGCAACACCATTTTGTTCATGTAATACCACTGGCACACCGCATAATTTGGCCGCAATACCGCCTGGACCTGACACATATCCGCCCATACCTAGCACAACATCAGGTTGATATTGGCGGATAATGGTTTGGGCTTGTCTTATTGCTTTATAGATTCTTATTGGTGCCAATAACAATGCTTTCATGCCCTTTCCACGCAATCCAGAGATTTTAATAAAATTAATTTTAATCCCATGCTGTGGTACTAATTGTGCTTCCATTCGGTCTTCAGTCCCTAGCCATTCGACTTGCCAACCTTCTGCCATTAAAAACTCAGCAACCGCTAAACCGGGAAAGACATGACCGCCGGTTCCACCGGCCATAACCAACAATTTTTTGGCTGGGTATGCTTGATAATTTTCTTTCATCGTTTTTATATACTCCTTGAACGGGCCTGTATTTGTAGCTCACGGTATTCAAAGTCAATACGTAATAAAATAGCCACGGCAATACTCATAATTAATAAACTAGAACCACCATAGCTAATAAAAGGTAATGTTAATCCTTTTGTCGGCAGCATACCTGACGTGACCCCCACATTAACAAACGTTTGGAATCCAAACCAAATACCAATTTCACATGCTAGATATCCTGAAAATTGTTGACCTTCTTGTAATATACGATAGCCAATAAACATGGCTTTATAAGCCAAAAAGAACAATAAAATGAGAATTAGTGTAATACCAATAAACCCCAGCTCTTCAGCAATAATTGAAAAAATAAAATCAGTATGTGCTTCGGGTAAATAACCCAATTTTCTGACCGAATTACCTAAACCTTGTCCAAATAGACCACCATTACCAATTGCCATTAACGAACTGGTTAATTGGTAGCCAGCACCCATGGGATCTTCCCAAGGCTCTAAAAATACCATGACCCTTTTTACACGATAAGGTTCAAATAAAATCAATAGAATTACCGCAAATAATCCAGTAAGTACAATAGCTATAAATTGCCATAAGCGTGCTCCAGCAATAAATAGGATCCCAAGTGTCACCACAAATAAGACAATCACTGTTCCTAAATCGGGTTGTTTTAATAATAACAGTGATAAAATTAACATGATGGTCATTGGTTTAAAAAAGCCCCAAAAGCTGCGTTGCACTTCATCGGATTTACGTGTTAAGTAACTAGCTAAATAGATAAACAGTGATAATTTAGCCAATTCTGCGGGTTGAAAATTAAAGATACCTAATGGCAGCCATCTTGATGCACCTTTAATATTCGATCCCATAAACAATACCAGCATTAGCATTAAAACAGTGATAATGAGTAAAAGAGTACTCCCCTGTTGCCAACGTGCAATGGGTACATTCAATATAAAAATCATCAGTGGAAAGGCTAAACCTAAATGCCCTAATTCTTTTATTGTATAAGCAAAAGGATTAGCCTCAATTAAGGGCATTGATGCCGATGTGACCATGACAATACCGATGGTCATTAGGCCAAATACAGCCCAAAGTAAGGCACTGTCATAGCTTTTTGTGGCATAATTGGTCGATTTATTAAAGGCAAAAATTTTCATGCCCCTAACTCCTTGGCTAACATTGCAAATAGCTTACCGCGTTCCATGTAGTTTTTAAACTGATCTAAACTGGCACAAGCGGGGGATAGCAAAACAATATCACCCGCATGGAGATTTACTATAATTTGATTCATTGCTTGTGCCATTGTTTCAAATTGTGTCGTGCTGTCTGGATTTAGCTGAGCAAGTAACTGCCGATCGCGTCCAAATGCATAAATAGTAATATTGTTTTGTAAATATGGCTTAAGGGGAGAAAAGTCTGCTTGCTTACCGTCCCCACCAAGGAGTAGATGGATACGTCCCGTACATTTTATACTTCTTAGCGCAGCTTCAGTACTACCGACATTGGTCGCTTTGGAATCATTTATCCAGCGTATTCCATGCTTTTCATGAACTAATTCAAAGCGATGCGCTAGCCCTTTAAATTGTTTAAGCACAGTTAAACTTATTTCTCTGGTTATTGCTAATTGATCGGCTATTGCTAGCGCAACTAAGGCATTCATATAATTATGTAACCCAAATAAATTCATCTGCGTGGTATCTAGCACAGCGTCACCATCTATGACTAAAGATTGTGCATGACTATCTAACCTATATTCACCTTGTGCGATCCCAAATTGGCGACAAGAATCGCAATATCCCGCTTTAGGTCGAGTTAATGGATCATCGGCATTGAAGAGACAGACTTGTGCATGATGATAAATGCGTTGCTTAGCCTGCATATATTGAGTTATGCCTTCTGGATAACGATCCATATGATCTTCAGTAATATTAAGAATCGTTGCTACCGTTGCGTGTAAGCTAAACGTGGTTTCTAATTGAAAGCTGGATAACTCAAGGATATAGATATCGTAATCGTTAGATAATAGAGTCAAAACTGGCTCACCGATATTGCCACCAACCGCAACCGATTTCCCCGTAGCTTTAGCCATTTCGCCAACTAATGTGGTGACTGTGGTTTTGCCATTTGACCCCGTTATAGCGACCACTTTTTTGTCCTTTAATTGATTTATTTCACGACAAAATAGTTCGATATCGCCAATAATCTCAATGCCGTTTTCCGCCGCTAACTTAAGTTCAGGCGTAGATAGTGCTATACCAGGGCTCACCACAATTAAATCAGCCTCAAGTAGCCAATCTACGCGTAAATCGCCTCTATGGAAAACAACACGTTGATCCAAGTGTTCAAGCGCTGGCGGCTGTTGTCGGGTATCAATCACACGCGGGATGACATTTTTTGATAAAAAATAATCCACACAGGATAACCCTGTCACACCAAGACCTATAATAACCACCTTTTTATCTTGATAATCTATCATTGACGATATCTCTTATAACGTTTGAAAATTAACGTAACTTAAGGGTTAATAAACCGATCATAACTAGTATAAGTGAAATAATCCAAAAACGCACAATCACTCGTGGTTCAGGCCATCCTTTTAATTCATAGTGGTGATGGATAGGTGCCATGCGGAAAATACGTTTACCACGTAATTTATATGAACCTACTTGCAAGATAACGGATAAAGTTTCCATCACAAAAATACCGCCCATGATCAGCAGTAAAAATTCTTGTCGTAATAAAACCGCAATAATACCTAATACACCACCTAAGGCTAGAGAACCTACATCGCCCATAAATACCATTGCTGGATAAGTGTTAAACCATAAAAAACCTAATCCCGCACCAACGATAGCGGTGCAAACAATCATTAACTCGCTACCGTATTTTATATGAGGTATATTTAAGTATTCAGCAAAATGATAATTTCCTGTCGCCCAAGCGACTAAAGCAAACCCTGCCGCGACAAATACCGTTGGCATAATCGCCAACCCATCAAGTCCATCAGTAAGATTAACCGCATTCCCCGCACCAACGACAACAAAATACGCCAATAAAATAAATAATATCCCTAATTGAGGCATGATATCTTTAAAAAAAGGGACAACTAATTTTGTGGCTGCGGTATCTTTACCAAAACTGTAGATAATCAATGCAGCAACCAACGCAATCACAGATTGCCAAAAATATTTCCAACGTGCAATTAGACCATCCGTATTTTTACGCACTACTTTTAAATAATCATCAATAAAACCAACAATGGCATAGCCCAATAAGACCAATAGCGTAATCCATACATAAGGATTTGATAAGTTTGCCCATAGCAGAACCGAAATTGTAATGGAGGCCACAATTAAGGTTCCCCCCATGGTTGGGGTACCCCGTTTACTTAAATGAGATTCTGGACCATCATTACGTATCACTTGACCAATTTGCAATTTTTGTAACCAATCAATAATTTTTTGTCCCATCAATAGTGAGATCGTTAATGCAGTCAATAAAGCAAAAATAGATCTGACAGTCGAATAATTGAATACATTAAAAAAGGTAAAATATTTAACCAAATACTCAGCTAACCAAAGCAACATAACCTAAACCCTTGTACGGTAATTTTTTTTTATAAATATTAAGACATCAAATTAGATTGGTTATCTAATAATGTCTCGATAACTTGCTCCATACGCATACTACGCGATCCCTTAACTAAGATAGTTAGTTGTGGATGCGTTGCTATCAAACGTTGCAATTCCTTAACTAAAATAGCCTTATCAGTAAAATGTTTTCCAGCTTTATTTTGCTGGCTTATCAGCTCGCTTAACTGCCCGAAACTTAATACACAGTCGATATGCGCTTGTTTAGCCAGCTCACCAATGCGTTGATGACATAACTTAGCATCGGCGCCTAATTCACCCATGTCGCCTACCACCAGTACACGATAACCGGATTGCGCAGCCAATACTTCAATTGCTGCTGTCATAGAGCCCACATTGGCATTATAAGTATCATCAAAAATGAATTGTGATTCATTAAGTGAAATAGGATATAGGCGTCCTTTTACAGGTTGCAAATTGGATAATCCTTTGACTATCGCTTCCTGAGTAGCGCCAACAGATAACGCTAATGCGCTAGCAGCAATCGCATTAGAGACATTGTGTAACCCAATAACAGGCAAAGTAATAGCAACCTGAGTATCTGGCGTATGTAGCACAAATGAGGTTTGCATAGACGATTCAACAATATCGCGTGCATAATAATCTGCTTTTTCAGAATGTAAAGAGAAAAAGTTTAAATGTCTATTTTTTAGCTGATCAATACAGATGTCTATATGACTGTCCATATTTAAAAATGCTTTCCCTGTAGCCGGTAAGCCTTGAAAAATTTCACATTTAGCTTTAGCAACCCCCGCAAGCGAGCCAAAACCTTCAAGATGTGCTGCGGCAATATTATTAATTAATGCACTTTCTGGTTCGGTAAGGGCAGTAGTATAGGCTATTTCGCCTGGATGGTTCGCCCCCAGTTCAATAACGGCAAATTGATCATCCGGTGTTAGTTGTAATAGCGTTAGCGGCACCCCTATCTCATTATTTAAGTTACCTTGAGTATAGTGTGTCTGCCCACATTGTTTTAAAATTGCGGCAGTCATCTCTTTAACGGATGTTTTACCACTGGATCCCGTTAAAGCAACAATACGCGGATTTACCTGTTTACGTACCCAATGCGCAAGGCGACCTAATGCCTTAAGTACATCTTTAACAATAAGCTGGGGTAAATGATCTGAAATCTGACGTGAGACAACAACGAGCTTTGCACCAGATTCTATGGCATTAGTCGCAAAATCATGTCCATCAAAATGATGACCCGTTAAAGCAAAAAATACACTATCGACCTTAATCTCTCTGGTATCGGTGGAAATGGAATCAATCATCGTTTCTGAATTACGAATACCAATACTTTCTGCATCTAATATGACTTGTAGTTGTTTTATGGATATAGGAATCATAAATGTAGCCCTAATAATGTTGCGGCAGTTTCTCTATCTGAATAATGCCTTTTTTCCATGCCAATAATTTGATAATCTTCGTGCCCTTTCCCCGCGATTAAAATCGTATCATTTACTTTTGCTAATGACACTACCTGTTTAATGGCTTGGTAACGATCCGGTTCTATTTTTACTTTATCCTTAACCTTAAATCCTTGCAAAATATCCTCAATAATTTGTCTTTCATCTTCGGTTCGTGGATTGTCATTGGTGATCATAATCTGATCGGCATAGTGTTCTGCTGATTGTGCCATTAATGGGCGTTTACCACGATCTCTATCACCACCACAACCAAAAACAACCCATAATTGGCCGGTGCAATGTCGTCTTGCGGCTTGTAATGCTTTGATTAATGCATCGGGTGTATGCGCATAATCAACGATAACCGTTGGTTGCGCTATATTATTGAATACTTCCATACGTCCTTGTACGGGATTAAGTTGTTTCACCACGTGACTTAATGACGTTAATGGATAACCTAATACCAGTAATGTAGCTAAAGCGGTTAGTAAATTAGCCACATTAAATTCCCCTATTAAGGTACTGTCTAAATCGGCTTCCCCCCAGCTCGATACAATGTTAATTGTTACCCCATTGTTATGATAGTGAATATTGCGCACCCCGATAAAATAGCGATACTGTTTTAATCGTGCTATTTTATTTTTATCGATGGAGATGGCGACTACCTCTGACAATACATTTCCCCATTTTTGGCCAATATCATCATCGATATTAATGATGGCAAAACCACTGTTTTTAACGGAGGCCTGCTTTGGATCAAATAAAGCCCATTTAGCTTGAGCATAATGTTCCATAGTGCCATGAAAATCTAAATGGTCTCGACTAAGATTAGTGAACACGGTAGCTGCAAATGAAACCGAAGCAACCCGTTTTTCAACCAAACCGTGTGAAGACACTTCCATGGCTACCACGTCCACGTTTTGTTGCGCCAAATCAGCCAATGTCGTCTGTACATCAATCGCCGACATAGTGGTATTGGTTGTCGGGGTAAGTTGTCCATATATGCCGTTACCAATGGTACCCATTACGGCGGCTTTTTGTCCTAATAATGTTACCCACTGCGCTAATAATTGGGTAACGGTGGTTTTGCCATTAGTGCCAGTCACACCAATTACGGTTAATTTGTTGGACGGATTATCATAAAAAAAACAGCCTAAATCAGACAACTGCTGTTCTAATCGATAAATGTTAATTATTGGTATAAGTTGTTGCTGAGCATTGTTAACATAACGAATCTGTTTATCTTGATTTGCTTGATCCGTTTGACTTAAAATCATTATGGCACCAGCATTCACGGCCTGCGAAATGTAAGCATGACCATCAACTTTATGCCCTTTTAATGCAATAAAAACGTCGTTAGGCTTAATTTTCCGGCTATCTATACGTAACTGATTTATAGTTATTGCCAGCATTGCTGGTGGCAAATCGATACTATCGATTTTTAGATAGGTTAATAGTGCATGTAGCTGACATGGCGTCATTAAATTACCTTCTTTAATGTTCAACGATTAGCCGGAAAGTTATCTATCGGCTGATCAGGTTTTATATTCATGGTTCTTAATACGCTTCCCATAATACGGCTAAATACCGGTGCAGAAACGGCGCCACCATAATATTGACCGGCTTTGGGATTATCAATAATGACCACTAACGAGTAACGCGGCGAAGTGGCCGGCGCAATACCTGCGGTATAGGCAATATATTGATTAACATATTTTCCTGAACTTCCTAACTTTTTAGCGGTGCCGGTTTTAATGGCGACACTATACCCGGGTACCGCTGCTTTGGCTCCGCCGCCCGATTCAGCAACACTACGCATCATTTGTACAACCGTTTTAGCAATATCGTGATCGACAACACGCACGCCTTTATTTGGCTCATCTAAACGGAGCAAAGATACTGGGCGGTAAATACCATAGCTACCAATAGTCGCATAAGCTCTAGCTAATTGTAGTGGCGTAACGGTTAAACCATAACCGAATGAATAAGTTGCGCGTTCTATATCACTCCAATATTTACGTTGAGCAGAAATCGTTCCGCGCGCTTCACCACCTAAACCTAATTTAGTGGGTTGACCAAATCCAAAACGCGCATAAAATTTTACAATGGTTTCTGGACTCATCTGTAGCGCTAATCGACTTACGCCAACATTACTCGATTTCATCAATATCCCTTCTAAGGTCAACGATACTTGTGGTGATACATCTTTTACTTCGTAGTGATTCACATAAAAAGGTCTAACATCAATCACTGAACGTGTCGTCGCGACTTTATTTTCTAATGCCGCCATTACAATCAATGGTTTTACGGTTGACCCTGGTTCAAACGCATCGGTAACAGCCCGATTACGCAATAATTCATTTTTTACATTAGCGCGATTATTGGGATTGTATGAAGGGGCCGTCGCCATCGCTAAAATTTCGCCGGTTTTGACATCAATCAAAACCGCAG
>NZ_AWGA01000130.1 GCF_000471645.3 Candidatus Schmidhempelia bombi str. Bimp
TCAAAAATGCCCAAGGAATAACTATCAGAACATTTATTATGACGAAAAAGAGAGATCTTATCGCGATCTTAGAAAGATTTAATGACCAAGGAATTAAGACTAATCATATTGAACTATTTGAAGATGGGCAGGGTGGGTATCTCAAAAATCAACACCTTGATAGCAACGGTAATATCTTACTCACCACCGATGAATTTGAGGACAAAAATAATCCGCAACTCTATGATAATTTACCATTTAATCCCGATGGTTTTGAAACGATTCTATTTGAACATGTTGATTAGGTAGTCAGTTTTAGCTATGAACAAGTGCA
>NZ_AWGA01000052.1 GCF_000471645.3 Candidatus Schmidhempelia bombi str. Bimp
AAACCGCAGAGCCAGAATCCGCTTTGTTAAAACTAACTGCTTGACTTAACTCTTTATAAACTAAATTTTGTAACCGTTGATCAATACTTAATATAATATCTTGACCTTTTTCACTATCAATTGAGGCAATATTTTCAATCACACGACCAAAGCGATCACGCCTAAACGTTCTTTTCCCCGATTCACCAGTGAGCCAACTATTATAACTATGTTCTATTCCTTCAGCACCAATACCAGAGATATTGGTAAAACCGATCAACTGCGCCAAATTTTCTCCCGCAGGATAATAACGTTTTGGCGATTTATCAAAAGCAACCCCAGGAAGTTTTAATTGACGAATATAATTAGCCATGGTCTCAGAGATATGACGTGATAAATAGATAAAACGGGCATTACTATTATTAATTTTAGACGCTAATGTTAATACAGGTGTTTGAATACTATCTGCCAGTGCCTGCCAACGGGAATCTTCAGCATTTACCCCACCTTTTTCATTGATAAGTTTAGGATCAGCCCAAACATCATACATATCAACACTCGCGGCTAACACTCGCCCCGTTCTATCAAGAATGGTTCCACGTAAAGCGGTAATCTCTTTTTCTCTAAGCGAACGCTTATCTGCCTCTCTGATTAATCTATCAGGATCAAATACCTGCAAAAAAGCTAAATGACCGATTAAGCTTAAAAAACTAATAAAAATTAATCCATAAACAATAAATAAACGCCATTTAGCAAAAAAATTTTTTTTATCTTGCCTGATGATCGGCTGATTTATCTTCTTTTTCGTTGTTATTTTTAATCTCATAGTTATTTTGCTAACGACTTATTTTTAACAATAACAATAGTTTCTGTTTTACTATTCACATTCTGCATATTAAGTTTATTAATCACTTCTCTTTCTATCCGTTTGTGATCGGCCAACACATTTTCTTCTAAAATTAAATTACGAAACTCATTTTCTAGCACATCCCGTTCTAGTAATAATCGTTCTTGCTCGCTAATAAATAATCGTGTTGCTTGCGTCGTGTTTAAGATTAAGAAAGCAGAAATAATGATAAATAGTAATAGTAACAGGGATAAACGATAATGTTGGAAAAGATCGTCTATGATAACCCTCAATAAATTAGTCCGCGTTTTCTTGACATTCATAATGTATTTTATATTCTCTCAGCAATCCGTAACATCGCACTACGTGAACGTGGATTCTGTTCAATTTCGGCGTGACTTGGTTTGATCTTACCCAATGACTTAAACGATTTCGTCCCATATTGCATTAGTTGACTTTCTGTTAAGGGGAGTCCTGCGGGAATATCCGGTCCTTTACTTTTTTGTGCAATAAACTGCTTAACAATTCTATCTTCAAGAGAGTGAAAACTAATTACAGATAGCCGTCCACCATGCGATAAAAGCGACTCGCTTGCAGCTAAAGCTTGAGAAACCTCTTCTAATTCGCTGTTGATATAGATACGTATTGCCTGAAAACTCCGCGTTGCAGGATGTTTATGTTTCTCTTTAAATGGGCTCGCGTTATCAATTACATTCGCTAACTCGTGCGTACGTGTTATCGGTGCAAGGCGATTTTGCGCGATAATTGCCCGTGCAATTCGCTTAGCAAAACGTTCTTCGCCAAAGGTTTTAAGCACCCAAGCTAAATCTTCTTCGTTAGTTTGTAAAAGCCATTCACTCGCTGATAGTCCTTTAGAGGTGTCCATTCGCATGTCCAAAGGCCCATCACGCATAAACGAAAAGCCCCGTTCTGCATCATCAAGTTGAGGAGATGAAACGCCTAAATCCATTAAAATACCATCAATTTTTCCTGTTAAAGCAAGGGCTTCAACGTAATGTGCCATCTGTGAAAAAGCACCATGCACGAGTGTAAATCGTGCGTCAGTAATTTTTTTCGCTTCCGCTATAGCCATAGGATCACGATCAATGGCGATTAAACGACCTTGTGGTCCTAATTTATTTAAAATCAGACGTGAATGTCCGCCACGCCCAAAGGTCGCATCAATATAAATCCCCTCAGGTTTTATATTCAACGCCTCAACCGCTTCATGCAGTAAAACGGTGGTATGTTGGTATGATGTCATTAAATTCTCTAATAAAAAAATCAAAGGGTTAACTTTCTAAGTTTATTGGATAAACTTTCTCTATGTTCAGTACGCAAGTAAGTTGGTGTCTATTTTACCGATCCTCGATATAGACAACTCAGCTTATGCGTCAATTAAAACGCTTCAATTAGCATGATCTTATTACTTATTTATCGCTATTGATTGATTAGCTAAAATTATACGCCATTGGACATTATCTCTCGCTATTTGCTATTCGTCTATGTGCTCAATGAACTCGTTCTAAATTGACTAAAACCGATACGGGATAAAAAACTCATTTTTATTTGAGCGATTCAACTCCACAATGGAATTGTGCACTCAACAGGAATAAAATAGTCTATACGATACCTGTTATTCTACCCCTCTGATTCAACACTAAATTTAGGTTAGCTAAACATCCTTTTTTACTCAAAAAAGATAAGCGTTATACTATGACGTTTCTATTCATTCAGATGCAAATTTAAGTGTAATAAAAACAAATAGTTATAAAATCATCTTATCACCACCACGCTTCCCCACTTTTTACCACAAAATAAAATTTTTTGGTAGTGAGGAACATAAATTAATTACAGTAAAAATCCATTAACCGTAAGTAAAGCGCATGTAAATCACACATAATTATGCCTGAAATTAAATAAAGAGAATAGAATTAAAATTATCTTAATATATAAAACTACCCTTTATAAATAACAGCACGGCTAAGCATGGTCAGAAATAAAATACCTTATTAATTAAATAACGCATCCAGTTGTTCTATAAAACGTTGCTCTGGACGATAATAAAAGATACCATTTTGTGGGTGCATTTTACTCATTCCACGCAAAAAAAGATAATAAACGCCACCAAAATCGCGATGATAATCATAATCCGTTAAACGTTGTTGCAAATAACGATGTAGTGCAAGGCTATACAATTGGTATTGTAAGTCGTAGCGATGTTGACGCATGGCGTTTTCTAAAGCTGGTTGCGTATATGCCGTTTCATCCTCACCGAGCCAATTGGATTTATAATCAATGATATAAAAACGTCCCTGCCATTCAAAAACTAAATCAATAAAACCTTTCAACATTCCCTCTATGGTTGCAAAGGTTAAATCGCCACATTGGCGAGATAACGGATCATATTGTTTACACAGTTGATTTAATTGTGCCGCACTTAAGGGGCGACGAATTGGCAAATAAAAAGGTAACTCAATAAGTTTTTTGGTAGAACATAGCTGATTTAAAGCTAATCCTTCCGCAGATAATGGAATCTGTAATAGATCATTGATCCAGTTACACATAAAGGGTTGCCATTCATCATTAAGGTTGAGCCGAGTCAATATAGCAGCAACAATTTCCTCCGTTTGTGGCTGCTGGAAATTTAACTGTTCCATTAATTGGTGGAACAATGTACCGACATGAGCTCCCTTTGGAAAGGTATGCATAGAAAGCGATAAGGGGGTCTCTGTCCCCTTATCTAAGATAATGTCTTGTAAGGCGTTTGGTTGGTTTTCATCCTGTTGTACTTCAATATCATAAGCGGGAGAGAGGAGCTCAGAGACAATATTGGCTAACTGAGATGGGTTCGATTGCTGTAAACTCGAAAAACTAGCGACCTGCCAGTTATCATATAATTGCCGTTTAAAACGATTTGCAGTTAGTGTTGATCGTGTCGCTGCTGGTGGTGAATAACTTTCATATTCTTGATTTAATTCAACCACTTTACAATCAAATGTCGTCATGGAGAGTAAGCAACTTTTTAAAAAATCATAGTCCCCAGCTTCGCCTTTTTGTAATAAATAGCTTAAAGCGCTTTGATTAAGGCTCGTTTTTGTTGCCTTATTTGCGTTTAAACCAGCAATACCCATCGTGCATTGATAAATAGAACGTGTCATTGCGACATAAAGTAAGCGTAGATCCTCCGCTAGCCGCTCCTCTTCAATCAATGCTAACTCTTGAGGATCAGCATTGAATAAAGCAACTTTTTGTGTGTAGGTTTGGCGATCATGGTAAATCGGCTTTTCCGCCGCTCGATACTCACACATAAAAGGCAAATAAACAATAGGGTACTCTAATCCTTTTGCTTTAAAAATAGTGACGATTTTAACTAAATTATCATCATTTTCTAAGCGCTGCTGCTGATTCTCTACATTATCGGTAGGATTTTGAATCTGTTTAGTTAACCAACGCAATAATGCGGGTTGACTATCGAGTTCTTCCGATGCCACCTGCAGCTGTTCACCTAAATGCAACAAATTGGTTAGTATACGTTCCCCTTGGGGTTGCATTAAGATATTTTCAGCCATATGACGCTGCGTGATCATACGTCTTAGCATCGCTAACACACCATACCGTTCCCAGTAATGTCGATATTGCTGAAACTCTTCGACTATCTCCTCAAAACGATCTTGGTCCTGATTATAACTGTCAATCTCACTCATCGTCGTTGCCAATAACTGAGTGGCTAAGGCGGTATGGATATAACGATCATTTTCTGGATTCAATACCGCTTGCAATAACCACAATAGCTCCTTGGCTTGTTCAGACGCAAATACACTGCGACGATCAGAAAGGTAAACACTACGAATCCCTCGTTTAGTTAGCGCTTGTTGCATAATCTCGGCTTCATCAGCTTTACGAACTAAAATGACCATATCCGCCGATGTGATAGCGCGCTTATGCGTGCTATCTTCCACTAACCAAGCTTGTCCATGGCGACTAGCGACTAAATATTCATAAATTTGCTGAGCACAATAATCAGCACTAGCATGCCGATACTGAGTCAATGTGGTAATATTTGATGGCAGTAAATAACACTGCATTGCCTTCAAACGCTCGCCTTGTAATTCAACCGATTTGCTATTATTGCGTTTAGCGGCCTTAACCTTAATAAAAGGGATTTCATTAAAAATAAAGGGGTCTGTTTGCTGATCAAATAATTGATTAACCGCAGCTATCATATCAGCAGAAGAACGCCAATTGGTTTCCATTGTATAATAGTGGTCGACATATTGCTTTGCCTGAATATAAGTAAAGATATCGGCACCACGAAACGAATAAATAGCTTGCTTAGGATCCCCGATAAACAGTAAACCTGTTGCATGAGCATGAGACGCTTGATAAATACGATCAAATATCTGATATTGAATGGTGTCCGTATCCTGAAATTCGTCAATCATGGCCACTGGATACCGACGTGCTAGCGATTCGGCCAATTGATTTTGCCACTTATTACTTAAAGCATGATGAAGCTGATGTAAAACATCATTATAGCCCATTTCTGAGCGTTGTTGTTTTTGCCGTTTAAATTCAATTTGCACCCATTTAGCGATAGGAAATAACAAAAAGTATTTTAAATTAAATGATTCATTATATAGCGTCTCTATCGCCGTAAATAAACGATGTTTAGGCGGATTAGCTTGGCTTTTATCCGCTAAAGAGTTAGCAGCAAATTTTTGTAAATGTGAGGTCAGATAATAATCGTTGGTTTCTTGGACCGCCCATTCATCCACTTGTTGCAACCAATTGGTTAAATTGCGGCTACTATAAGATTTCTTGTTTATATCAGACCCAGCAATTAATGATTCAATTTCACCACGATATTGTTGCCACAACTGTTTGACCTGACAAATTTTAGTGATCTTATCCTTATGGAAAGTGACAATTAACTCTTCAATTGGCTTATCATTAATAATTTGTGTGGTCAATATCTCTGTATTATAAAGATAACCGACCACATCCTGATATAACTGCTTAGGATTTTTCCAAACCTGCTCAACAACACGTACCAATTCCGCCGATAGCGGATAAAAAAAACGTCGCCAAAAGTCTTGCACAACTTGTAAGCAAAGATGGCTATCATCGTCGACTAGTTGCTGAGTAAATAATACCCCGGATTCAAAGGCATTAGTCGTGAGTATGCGTTGACAAAAACCATGAATAGTATAAATCGCCGCATCGTCCATTTGTTGCTCAGCAAAGCGCAATGTCTGTGCCGCATAGTTAAAATCATCAATCAAATCAAGTAACTGCTGATAAAGGGGATCGGCATGGTAACCACGTAGACAAGCAATACGTAATTGATGGATATTTTCACGAATACGATAACGCAGTTCATCTGTGGCAGCATGCGTAAATGTTACGACTAAAATTTCATCGACGGTCAATGGACGATGATAAGCTTGTTCACCGATACCTAAAAGTAAACGCATATATAAGAAAGCTAAAGTATAGGTTTTACCTGTTCCTGCCGACGCTTCAATTAATGAACGTCCTATCATCGGGATTTGTAAAGGGAATAATGTATCGGGCGTTTTACTTTTCACTGTCATTATATTGAATGCATCCACTGGAAGGCGGTCTTTCTTTCTGGGGTGATATGAATACAGGCCACTGCTGCCGTATTAAACATCGGTGGTAAAACCGATGGGCAGAGCTGATTAACTAAATAACCAACCAAAGGTAGATGAGAAACTATTAATAAGCCATTAATCGTTGAGTCACAAAAAGTGAATAAATAATCAGCCACATGTTCAGGCGAACCCGCTGGCGTTAATGTCGAATCGACCTCAACGTGACCAACAGATAATATATTACTGACTTCAGAATAGGTCTGTTGTGCTCGCAGATAAGGGCTAACTAGGGCGTAATCCAGTTGAATAGCTTGTTGCTTTAACCAATACCCGACCTGCTGGCTCTGTTTGATTCCGTAAGGCGTTAATGATCGCTGAGCGTCTGATGAGGCATGAAATCCTGCCTCACCATGACGCATAATATAAATATTCATATGCTTATTATTAGATACAAAAAATTAGCGTAATCCTAATTGAAAAATTAAACTTTCCGCACCACAACAGAAAGTAAACGTAGCAGATAACTGATAGCCATCACTCACTTTTTCAATATGACTTTCAATTTGGCATGGTTCTGATTGCACGTTTTGCGCACGTTGCGTTAAATCTTTTAGCAACGCGTTTGCTTCCGCTTCGGTCGCCACAACTTGGTCAAATTTAGCAACACACTCTTCATTATCAATAATGGTACCGACATCAACACAACAACATGCTGCAACATCATTAGCACTGCATTTTTTTAAAGGATCAGACATGATAATCTCCTAGTTAAACCATCTATAAATATACTGCATTAAAAAATGCAGATCCTATTGCCAATAATAATTAATACACAATAAGTGTGCTATTATAACCAACAATTGGCGATTTGGCTTATTTTGTTTACTGCTTTTATCGTAATAAGTAATATTAACAGTGAATCAAAGAATTAATAGCTATAATTATTTACTAAGAGATAAAAAAGACCAATGTCAGCATAGTTACTTTATCCTTTTTAAAGCTTATCTTCTGATGATGAATTATGCTAAGGATTAAAATAAGTTTTGTCACCATTTTCGTTTTTTTGATTGATAATGTGACTAGCCAATAATGCTTACCTCGCTAAACAACTAGCATGTCTAAATAAGAATTAACCTATTAAAAATAGCCATCACCAGTATTTATCTATATAAGCTTACAATGATTACGATCAGAGAAATAGAGAATTACATTGCCATAAAAAAGTGAAGATAGCATAGGAAAATAGGACTAAACCATTTATACTTAATGTCGCACGAACTATGTCTATTTCTTATCTTTAAATACTTAACAAAGAGGTACAAAATGACATCAATTCATGGACATGAAGTCATTGCTATGATACAAGAAAATCACTATCAAAATGATAAAGAGCTACTTGAGCACATGAACCAAAAGTTTGGTGAACATGCTAAATTTCATACCTGTTCCCAATCTAATCTGAGTGCATATGAATTAATCTGTTTTCTTCAACGCCGAGGAAAAGTGGTAACAACCGAGAATAATGTGTTAGCGATTAATCCACAACGAATTTGCTCTCATTAAATAAAAAGCGCCTGATGAATCGGCGCTTTTATCAGTAAAATATGGCTTATCAAACTTATTCATCCGATCTTAAGGATATTTCACCCCCAACATAAGCAGTGACGTGACCTTGCTGTTCTAATAACAATGCGCCTTGTTGATTAATTCCTCGAGCAATCCCATGAATTTGCTTATCACCAATCAATAATTTAACTGGACGATCAACAAAATTATCTAATGTATACCAATCATCAATAAAAGCTGATAGCCCCTCTTTTTCAAAAGTCGCCATGGCTACTCTTAATGCTTGAATCAATTCTCCGACTAATTGATTGCGATCAATATCACCTAAATTTGCCCATTGCTGATTAACAATGGCTTGATCAGGTTTTTCCATAGCCAAATTAATGCCAACCCCCATCACCACATGGGCATCATCACCAGTACGACCAACCATTTCAACTAAAATACCCGCTAGTTTTTTATCTTGTAGATAGAGATCATTTGGCCATTTAACCTTTACCTCTTTACCTGAAACTTGATGAAGCACCCGCGCAATAACCGTTCCTATAGCCAGACTCAATCCCATGGTTGCGGCAGG
>NZ_AWGA01000131.1 GCF_000471645.3 Candidatus Schmidhempelia bombi str. Bimp
AGGGCTTGTTAATACACATTTACATTTAGAAATTGCTATGTATATTCACAATAATAAAACTAAAGGTGAAAAAAAGGAAATAGCAAAGTTAGGATATAAAATAAATCCTGCTTTTTTTGTTAATTTAAATTCTATAGATATAGACGATCAAACAGAAGCGGTAATAAAAGGTAAAAAGTATTATATTTCAAAATAAAGGTACACATAAATGAATGTTTTAAAATATCTTTTAGTAATAATTTCTTTTTTTCCACAAGTTACACAAGCAATATATCGAATCTATAGTGGAAATATTGGTGATAAAAAAATAGACTTTTATATAAGTGGTACTTCTGATAATTCACTTACTATATCTTATGTTAATACAAATGATTACACTATAATATCTGAGCGATTACCTAAGAAAGTAGATAATGAATATGTGTATGAAAATTACACTTATGATTTATTTGGTAATAAAGA
>NZ_AWGA01000053.1 GCF_000471645.3 Candidatus Schmidhempelia bombi str. Bimp
ATGGTTGCGGCAGGTCCCTGATTAAAACACCAATAAAGAGATAAATATAAATTTGATCCAAAAGGCGAAAACCACTGCCGGCCGCGACGTCCTCGACCATTGGTCTGATATTCAGCAACACACGCTGTTCCTGACGTTAATTGGGGGATTTGGTTTAACAAATATTGATTGGTTGAGTCAATCACTGGGATCAATAATACTGGAGCATTCCCATCACAGTAAGTATTAATCTGTGCTAATTTTAATAGTTGTAATGGCCTATCAAGGCAATAACCTTTATGGGGCGTCGAGGTTAAATGTATTCCCCAACTACGTAAGATCTTTATTTGCTTATTAATCGCCATACGGCTAATGCCAAAATAGTCCCCTAATGCTTCTCCAGAATGAAACTTACCATCAGCTAATAGCTCAATTAATTTTAAAGGCTGATTAAAATTTTTCATTTTTCTCCTTTAATTTGGTCTAATACTTGTGTCGCATCTTGTTCCCCCAATCGACCAATAAAACGAATTTCAGGCTCGAGAACCACGCCAAATTTATCTGCGACTTGTTGGCGAACAAATGCCGCTAATCGCACGACATCCTGTGCTGTTGCTTTAGCTTTATTTATGAGGACTAAGGCTTGTTCAGTATGAACGGCGGCGCCGCCCAACTGATAACCTTTTAAACCGCACTGATCAATCAGCCATCCCGCAGCTAATTTCACCTCATGATCAGCCAGCGGATAACATGGTAAATGGGGATATGTGGCGATAATACGTTGCGCTTGTGTGACAGATACAATAGGATTTTTAAAGAAACTACCGCCATTCCCCATCACAGCTGGATCAGGCAATTTTTGGCGCCTGATTTGACAGACACACTGGTAAATATCGTTAGCGGTAACGGTATCGGCATCTAATTTTTGCAAATCACCATAACTCAATATAGGTTGCCACTGTTTGGTTAATCTAATGCCGACATACACCACCGCATAGCCTTCCCCATATTGATGTTTAAATATACTGTCACGATAACCATACTGACCATCAGTAATGATACTTATTTTACCCGTGGCTAATTCCACTATCTCAACATAATCAGCAAACCGTTGAAATTCGACACCATAAGCACCAATGTTTTGTATTGCGGCTGACCCGATACAACCAGGGATTAACGCTAAATTTTCTAAACCATTATAACCATTCATCACGGTATGGGTGACAAAATCATGCCATACTTCGCCCGCACCAACATGGAATAAGTAGTCATTGTCTACCTCACGAAAGGTAATACCTTTTATGCGATTTAAAATGACCATGCCATCGAAATCATCTGTCAATAAAGTATTGCTGCCCTGTCCTAAAATCAGAACGGGTAAATTCTGTTGCTGCGCTTGTTGCCAATAGTGACAAAGTTCGGTGACATCCCGAGCTTCAACGACTTGGTTGGCGTAAACCTCAAGCCCAAATGTGTTAGGAATGACTGTTTTCATGATTTAAATTTACCCAAAGCTTGTGCAAAAGCATTACCCATTGCATGATTAGTTACCGATGACGCTTTCCCTTTATTCGACGTTAAATGTCGTGATTTATTCCCTTGATGACGCGGGGTATGGGGATCAGCTGAAATCGCCGTTTCATCCATACGCATGGTTAAGGCAATTCGTTTACGATTAAGATCAACATCTAATACTTTTACTTTAACAATATCGCCCGTTTTAACCACCGTCCGCGGATCTTCAACAAATTTATGCGACAGTGAAGATATATGTACTAATCCATCTTGATGGACTCCAATGTCAACAAACGCACCAAAATTGGTAACATTGCTTACCACCCCTTCTATTATCATACCAACGTTTAAATCGGCCATTGTTTCGATATTTTCAGCAAATTGCGCCGTTTTAAATTCGGGACGAGGATCTCGACCAGGTTTATCTAATTCTTTAATAATATCAATAACGGTCGGTAAACCAAAATGATCATCAATATACGCCGCTGGTTTTAATTGACGTAACTCATGACTATTGCCCATCAGTTCACTTAACGACTTATTGGTTGCAGCCAAAATACGTTCCACAACGGGATAAGCTTCGGGGTGAACGGCTGAGGCATCAAGCGGATTATTGCCATGCATAATACGTAAAAAACCCGCGCACTGCTCAAAGGCTTTGGGTCCTAAACGACTGACCTTAAGTAATTGTTGACGATCAACAAATTGTCCATGTTCATCACGCCACTGAACAATATTTTGCGCCATCAGTTTGCTTAAGCCCGCGATACGAGATAGCAGCGCTACCGAAGCGGTATTTAAATCAACCCCTACCGCATTCACACAATCTTCGACGACATCATCCAATTTTTTAGCTAATTGGGTTTGGCTAACATCATGTTGATATTGCCCCACACCAATCGATTTAGGATCGATCTTCACCAGCTCAGCTAAGGGATCTTGTAAACGTCTAGCTATCGATACCGCACCGCGTAATGACACATCCAATTCTGGAAATTCTTGCGCTGCCAATTCTGAGGCGGAATAAACCGATGCGCCAGCTTCACTAACTATCACTTTTTGCCCTTTTACTTCTGGGTATTTCTTTTGCACCTCTAAATAAAAACGCTCAGTTTCTCTTGAGGCGGTGCCATTGCCAATAGCAACCAGCGCTACTTGGTATTTAATGCATAATGCCGCCACAACCGATGCTGCCCGATCCGCTTGCCCCGTATGAGGATAAATCGTTTCGGTTGCCACCAATTTGCCGGTAGCATCAACCACTGCAATTTTAACCCCTGTACGCAAGCCAGGATCCATGCCCATCGTCACCTTCATCCCTGCTGGCGCAGCCATTAGCATATCGTTTAAGTTAGCGGCAAACACCGCAATCGCTTCTGTTTGCGCTTGGTCGCGCAGTGTTGACATTAACTCAGTTTCCATATGGAGTAATATTTTAAGTCGCCAAGTCCAGTTAATTACCTGTCTACGCCAGTGATCTGCTGGCTTATCGCTAAGCTGAACGTGTAAATGTTGAAGGATGATCTGTTCACAGTAACTAACCTTAGGTGGCTCATCATATTGCGGATCAGCATCTAATGATAATTGAAGTATCCCTTCATTACGTCCACGGAACATCGCTAAGGCACGATGAGAGGGGATATGTGAAATTAATTCATGATGATCAAAATAGTCGCTAAATTTAGCACCTTCGGCTTCTTTGCCACTGATAACCTGTGCAACCAAATGCGCATTATTCCATAAATAATCACGTAATTTAGCCAATAAATCGGCATCTTCTGCAAAGCGCTCCATCAAAATATAGCGCGCTCCATCTAAAGCTGATTTGATATCGGTAATGCCTTTATCTGCCGCTAGATAATCCGTTGCTGTAGTGTCCGGATCTAACTCAGGCTGTTGCCACAATAAATCAGCTAATGGTTCAAGACCTGCTTCAATCGCGATTTGAGCGCGAGTACGTCTTTTGGGCTTATACGGTAAATAGAGATCTTCTAACTCCGTTTTATTCAAGGTTTCGGCAATTTTGGCTGCTAAGGCTGGCGTTAATTTACCTTGCTCCTCAATAGAACGTAAAATAGTCTGTCGCCTATCCTCAAGTTCGCGTAAATAACTTAATCGGCTATCTAATTGGCGTAATTGCCCATCATCTAACCCCCCCGTTACCTCTTTACGGTATCTGGCAATAAAGGGAACGGTACTTCCTTCATCAAGTAAATTAATCGCAGCAAAAACTTGTTCTGGTTTTACGGTTAATTCATTGGCTATAATATGGCTAATTTTTTTTTGTATCATAAAATAAATTCTTCATATAATCAAAAGGTTATAAAAACAAGCTATGGCTAAAACTAATTATATAACAAGAGAAGGCTATTTGGCACTCGATCGTGAGCTTAAATATCTATGGAAAGAAGAGCGTCCGCGTGTGACACAAGCTGTCTCTGACGCCGCTGCGCTTGGTGATCGCAGTGAAAACGCAGAATATATTTATGGTAAACGTCGCCTGCGCGAAATTGATCGTCGTGTCCGTTATTTAACCAAACGGTTAGAAGTCCTAAAAATCGTCGACCCCGATCCGCGTCAAGAAGGACGGGTATTTTTTGGCGCATGGGTTAAATTAGAAGATGAAAATGGCATAGAATATCATTATCGTTTAGTTGGTCCAGATGAATTTGATCCAGCGAAAAAGTGGATATCTATTGATAGCCCTGTGGCTAGGGCGCTAATTGGACATTATGTCGATGATGAAATTCGAGTAAAAACACCTAATGGTGAAGTGACTTACTACCTATTAGCGATCAGCTACCAACCTTTTCATTGAAACAAACTTTACAGGGTGGTGGATTATGTTTGGTAAAACAACTAAAAATGGCTAATGCGTTAATACTAGTTTAGGATCAAAATAGTCGTATTCATCAGCAGCGATGATTAATATAACTATAAGTTGTATTTTTTACAAGATTCCCCAATAATACATTGCATTGATTCAACGTATTCCACTATAACTGATTAATTAAACAAGATACATTTATGCAAAATAAATCTTATACCGCCTCTCTTTTTATTATTTCTGCGCCTAGTGGTGCGGGGAAATCCAGTTTAATTCAAGCTTACTTGGCGAGTCAAACCGCCACGCCAGCTAAAGTCTCTATTTCCCATACGACACGTGATATACGCCCAGGAGAACAGCATGGGCAACATTACCACTTTATTGATAAAGCTCAATTTGAGCAGATGATTGCGCAAAATGCATTTATTGAATATGCCCATGTTTATGATCATTACTATGGAACTTCACGAAAAGCCATTGAAGATTATCTTGAACAAGGTATTGATATTTTTTTAGATATTGATTGGCAAGGTGCACGGCAAGTAAGAGCATCGATGCCTGAAGCTAAAAGCATTTTCATCTTACCCCCTTCCCTCCCTGAATTAGAAAAACGGTTAATTAAACGTGGACAAGATAGTGAGGCAATTATCCAAAAACGGATGAAAAAAGCCCAATCAGAAATGTCACACTATTCGGAATATGAGTATCTAATTATCAATGATAATTTTGAACAGGCATTACACCAATTGTCGATGATTATTGACACCGAAAAATTAAAGACCGTTAAGCAAGCGACACGCCATCAACCGCTACTGGCACAATTACTTAGCTCATCCTCTTTAGATTAAGCGACAATTGATCAATATGTAAAATAAAGTTAAGTGATTAATTAATAAAAATAGGCTTTCTATACCAAACTGACTATTATCTATATTGCGATGAACTTATAAATATTTTGTTAATCTTTGACGGTAATATAAGTTTATGATAGACAAAAGCTATTTAAATTAAGTACAATAAACGATCATGTGTAAAAAGACATGTTCAATGTAGTGATTTTGATTAAAAAGAGGTAAATAATGGCTCGTGTAACAGTACAAGATGCGGTAGATGTAATTGGTAATCGTTTTGATCTAATTTTAATTGCCGCTAGACGTGCTCGTCAAATTCAGTCTGAAGGTAAAGCGCCCCTTGTTGCAGAAGAGAACGACAAAGAAACCGTTATCGCATTACGCGAAATTGAAGATGGATTAATTAATCAAAAAATTCTTGATTCTGCTGAGTTTCAAGATCGTAGTAAAATGAATGAAAAAGTGGTAACGCGTCCTGCTGTACACGAAACGGTATTATTTGATAATTCTATTCTTTAATTTTTTCTATTGGTAAGGTCTGTTTTATATGCAAATGTTTGAACCCCTAAAACAAATTATTCAGACCTACCTACCGCAAAAGCAGCTTGATATGATACAAGATGCTTATATCTATGCACGTGATGCGCATGAAGGACAATACCGATCGAGTGGCGAACCCTATATTACCCATCCCGTTGCCGTCGCGTGTATTCTTGCCGATCTGCGTCTAGATTCGGATACCATTACCGCGGCGTTATTACATGATACCATTGAAGATACCCCAGTTACCTATGAAGATATTACGCAGCGATATGGTCATCACGTCGCCGAACTAGTAGAAGGGGTCTCTAAGTTAGATAAACTTAAGTTCCGCAATCGTCAAGAAGCGCAAGCAGAAAATTTCCGAAAGATGGTAATGGCGATGGTACAAGATGTGCGCGTCATCTTAATTAAACTTGCTGATCGAACGCACAATATGCGCACCTTAGGCGCCCTCAGATCCGATAAACGTCGCCGTATTGCCAAAGAGACATTAGAAATTTTTGCTCCGCTGGCTTATCGTTTAGGTATCCATCATATTAAAGCAGAGCTCGAAGTATTAGGCTTTGAAAACTTATATCCTAATCGAGCAAAAGTGATTAAAAAAGTGGTCAATGCTGCCCGTAGTACGCGTAAGGAGATGATCCAGCAAATTTTATCAGAAATCCAAATGCGTTTAGCTCAAGCCAATATTGAAGGGCATGTTGAAGGGTATGAAAAAAATATCTACTCCATCTACTTAAAGATGAAATTAAAAGAACAAAAATTTCATTCGATTATGGACATCTACGATTTTAGAATTGTTGTCAAAGAGGTGGATATTTGTTACCGCGTACTAGGATTAATGCATAACTTATATAAACCACGAGTTGGACGATTCCGTGATTATATCGCGATACCAAAAGCCAATGGCTACCAATCACTCCATACCTCAACTATAGGCCCTCGTGGCGTGCCGGTTGAATTACAAATTCGCACCGACGATATGGATCAGATGGCGGAAATGGGTATTACTGCGCACTGGGCATACAATAAGAACGATGAACTAAATAATACGACCACACAAATCAAAGTTCAGCGTTGGATGCAAAATTTACTTGAGCTACAACAAAGCGTAAGTAGCTCATTTGAATTTATTGAAAATGTAAAATCGGATCTATTTCCTAAAGAAATCTACGTCTTTACTCCTAAAGGTCGTATTGTCGAATTACCAGAAGGTGCAACGGCTATCGATTTTGCCTATGCGGTTCACTCTGATATTGGTTATCACTGTATTGGGGCGATTGTTGATCGTAAACCTTATCCGCTCAGCCGCCCATTAGATAGTGGACAGACGGTTGAGATTTTAACGGATGAAGGGAGTTTACCTAATGCCGCTTGGCTTAATTTTGTAGTGAGTTCAAAAGCGCGATCACGTATTCGTCAAGCGTTAAAAAATTTAAAGCGTAATGATGCGATTTCTTTAGGTCGACGACTATTAAATCATGCTTTATCGACCCCGGGCGGGATTGATCAGGTGCCACAACTTAACATCGATCGCACACTTAAATTTATGAAGCTAGCTTGCTTAGATGATTTGCTGGCCGAAATTGGACTGGGTCACATTATGAGTAATTTTGTGGCAAAGGGATTAGAGCACAGTGATATTGTGGAATTAATTTCAGGGGATCGTCAAAAATTGGTGATTAAAAGTGATGAGAGTGGCTTAATAACACTCGCAAAATGTTGCCGCCCCATTCCTAACGATCCGATTATGGGCTACGTCAGTGCCGATAAAGGCTTAACCTTGCACCATAAAGCGTGTCGTCATATTTCCGAACATATAAAAGAGCCTGAAAAATATATTTCATTTGAATGGAAAAATGATTCAACTCAACGATTTATAACTGAATTAAAGATTGTCATTAAAAACAACCAAACAGCGTTAGCGAATATTGTATCCATTATTAATCAACATCATGCGAATGTATGTGGATTAAACACCAGTGAAAAAGAACATCGGCTTTATATTATTTGTTTATTGTTGGAAGTGCATAACACAGATCAATTAGCCACGATTATCAAACAGATATCTTATTTAAACGATGTGATTAATATTCAACGAAATATAAACTAAGTTTACCCTTGTTGTCCGATGAGATAACAGTCATCGAGAGTATGTCGCCTAACCATTAATAGTAGAAATGGTAGATGATTTAGCCTTACGGCCAATTATTTGCCTAATTGTATTTATTCTTGCTATGAATAGGAATTGAGTTGAAATGTCCACACGTTTATTTAATCACCTGCCGATAAAAAGTTTAAATGGCGTTGGTCTCGCGCTAGAAGCGAAATTGCAAAAATTAGGGATTAATACGGTCTATGATCTATTACTACATTTGCCACTTCGTTATGAAAACCGCGCCATAACAGCGCGTATTGCGGATGTCTATTCAGGTCAGACCATCTCAATCGAAGGACACATTACTCAACGACAAATCATTACCAGTAAACGACGTATGCTGATATGCACGATAACTGATGGCACGGGTGTTGCCGCCTTACGTTTTATGCATTTTAACGCCGGTATGTCTCAAGGGATGATCCCAGGCAATCGAATTCGCGCCTATGGGGAAATAAAACAAGGTAAATACGGACCTGAACTTATTCATCCACACTATCGACTATTATCCCATCCGCAGACGACTCCAACCGATGAAGATAGATTAACACCGATCTACTCAACAACCGATGGCTTGAGCCAAACAGTATTAAGAAAATTAATTCAACAGGCGTTACAGTTATTACAACAATATCCTATTGATGAAATATTACCAATACCGTTATGCCCTTGGTTACCAGCGATTGACGCTGCACTATCGACAATACATTATCCGCCCACTGATATTGATCCTTTATTATTAGAACAGTACCAACACCCCGCACAACAACGCTTGATTATAGAGGAATTACTCGCTTACCAGCTCAGTATGCAATTTATCCGTGAAGATGAACGTAAACTGCAAGCCTACCCACTTAACGCAACTGGACGCTATATGACGCCGTTTCTCACACAGCTCGCGTTTACCCCTACGGCGGCTCAGCAGCGCGTGACGAAAGAGATAAAATTAGATATGCAACAACCCTATCCGATGATGCGATTAGTGCAAGGTGATGTCGGGTCAGGTAAAACCTTAGTCGCAGCCATGGCGGCGTTATTGGCTTTAGAAAATGGTAAACAAGTGGCACTAATGGCACCTACTGAAATTTTAGCTGAGCAGCATTATCACAATTTTAAAGCGTGGTTTGAACCATTAAATATTGAGGTGGATTGGGTATCGAGTCGCTTACAAGGGAAAACCAAACAAGCTAAATTTGATGCGATTGCTAACGGTCAAATTAGCATGGTGATCGGTACCCATGCTATCTTTTATGAACAAGTTCAATTTAAACAATTGGGTTTAGTTATTATTGATGAACAGCACCGTTTTGGGGTAGATCAACGCTTAAATTTATGGGAAAAGGGGCGAGACCAGCAGTGCTATCCGCACCAATTACTGATGACGGCAACGCCTATTCCCCGAACCTTAGCGATGACCGTATATGCCCATTTAGCTATCTCAATAATTGATGAACTTCCACCAGGAAGAACACCGATTACTACAGTTGTAATCCCAAATACACGTCGTTTAGAGATCATTGAACGAGTAAAACAAGTCTGTTTGTCCGGCGGTCAAGTCTATTGGGTCTGTACTTTAGTCGAAGAGTCCGAAACTTTTGAGGCGCAAGATGCTGAAAATTTAGCGACAGAATTACAGCACCATCTCTCATCCATTCAGGTTGGATTGATCCACGGGCGCATGAAAGCCAATGAAAAGCAGCAAATCATGTTAGATTTTAAGCAGAACCAGATTCAATTATTAGTCGCAACGACCGTGATTGAAGTGGGAGTAGATGTTCCCAATGCTAATTTAATGATTATAGAAAATGCAGAACGGCTAGGATTAGCCCAATTACATCAGTTAAGAGGGCGAGTTGGGCGTGGCAGTGCAGTCTCAAATTGTGTACTGCTTTATCAAGCGCCATTGTCAAAAACCGCCCAAGCTCGCTTAAAAGTGATGCGCGAGAGTAACGATGGTTTTATTATTGCGCAAAAAGATATGGAAATTCGCGGTATGGGTGAAATTCTAGGCACCAAACAAATAGGAATCGCCGATTTCAAAATCGTCGATTTAGTCCGCGATCAAGCGATTATCGAACAGGTTCAACAACTCGCGCACTACTTAATTAAACATCAGCCTCATCATGCCCGTATATTAGTGGATTGTTGGTTACCTTATCGCGAAAAATATATTAATGCATAATGCTAATGTCTTAAAATAAGTTTCTCCAACACCCCACCTTATTATGATTAGTTTGCCAGAAAAAACGGTTACATTCCTAGCTATCTTTGCATTCATTTTATTATTCAACATTATTTTTCTATTTTGCCTAAAAAACTAATTAAAACAGATAGATATAAGAAATTGTTATTGATATCCCTCCACCAGATTAATCTATTAATCTAAGTATGATAAATGCGCATTTATAGAAAAATCATTCACTTGTTTTTTACAAAGAAAATATTTTTATTTATTAGTGTACAAATGATATTAAAGGATTACAATAACCAGTTTATATAATCAATTTAATTTAACCAATACAGGTAAAAAATGTTAAAACCTTACTTGTCAACCAACATCATTCTATTCTCTTTAATACCACTAACCTCGGTGCATGCATCGACTTATTATCAAGAGACTGTTAAAAACACGGTTATAAATAGCAACGATATAATTAAAAATGAACATCGCGTCACCACAACGCAATCTCGGCATTGGATGATAAACTCGGTTGCTACCCCAAGCCTAGCAACCAATATAGCCAGTTTGAAAGCGAATGATCGCGTCACTCGTTTTTTAGAATCGGCTACTATTGAGAATAATCATCAACGTAATAATGCCGTGCTAATTCCATCAGCACAAACAATCACAACGGCATCAAATAACAATATAAAGGTAAACGGAGATTCTAAAAGTCTTAAAGGTCATTATTTAAACATTGACCACGCGGACGATAATTCCACTTTATCAATTTCAGATGGCATAGACGTGCATAATCAGCGTCACGAACAATCATATAATTACGGTACACTATTAGAAAATCATAGGGATAAGAGCACGACCATCAACTATGATAGTCAGTTAGGTCAAATTAAAGTTAAATCAGATGGGGCGATATATAACTCGGGAATTGCGGGAATAACATATAACGGCGATAAGGATATTACTATCAACATTAAAGATGTTGGTAGTAGGCATATTAAAACCGGAGCTGCTTTTAACGCAATAGTAAATGAAGGCGAAAAAGGGAATATTCACATTACGTTAAATGATGGTAGTATAATGAATACTAATAATGCTAGTTATGGAATAAAATCAATAAATTCTTCTGGCGGCGGTAATATTATCAAGAGTAATAATTTAAATATTAGCAGTATGAAGGTAGGTATCTATGCAGAAAATGATCATGGTGGTGAAATTGATATCGTTTCGTCTGGAGAGATATTTGGAACAGCGGAAAAAGGTATTTTTGCAAAAGCAACAGGCACTGTAAAAAGTAATATCACTATTTCACGAAGTGGTAATACTATCTCTGATAACATTGGGATTTATGCAGAAAATACCAATGGAGGAGATATTACCATTAATAACTTGGATGGTGGCATTATTATAAGTAGCAATAGCGATTCATCCATTATGGCCACAAATAAAGCTAGCAATGATAAATCAGGTAAAATAACCACCAATAATAATGGCATAATATATGGATATGTAACTTATTCTGGTCATAATGTACAATTTAATAACCAAGGTAACGGCGAATTTAAACTATACCATGGTAGTGGTGGCAAAGTGACCAGTAGTTTTGGAACAGATGGTAAATTCTCGAATAACGGGATGATTAAGTTTTTAGATGCTAGCTATAATACAAAAGCAACTTTCAAAGGCGTTGCCGAATTTACTCATCAGGGCACAATTGATATAGGGGTAGATGCAACAAGTGATCCCATTACTCAAGATATGGTAGGAAATACAATTACCATTGAAAATGGTGGTAATGGACGGTTTGTTTCAAATGGAGGTTCTTTAAGAGTCAATACCTATATCGATCCGATTAACGGCAAAAGCGATCAACTTATTATCGATAATGCTATCACAGGTCCTAAAGGCTCAACAATAGTTCATATCCATCCAACTGCCGATAGTAATTATGGTAAGCTGACCGGTGATGGTATTGAAATTATTAAAGTTAAAGGCTTTTCTTCACCCGATGCCTTTAGACTAGATGCACCTGTTGTACATGGTGACTATGAATACGGTTTGGTCAAAGGGGGAACTCAAAGTGCACATAGTTGGTTCTTAAGAAATACCTACGGATATAACCCTGCCATAGGGGGTTATCTAGCCAATATGAAAGCGGCCAATAACTTATTTGCTCATTCCCTACATGACCGTGCTATCGCGAGTAAAACCAATCTTTTATCCAATACTGCCATTTTCCAAAATTTATGGTTAAGAACTCGTATTGCGCATAGTCATCATCATAGTGTCAATCATTCATTTAATAACCGTGATAATACCTACCTCACCCAATTAGGTAGCGATATAGGTCTATGGCAAGTTGCACAAGGTAATTTACATATAGGTGTCATGGGTGGTTATGGTCATTACAAAAATACCTCAACCTCACAACAAACCGGTACCCAAGCAAGCTCACAAATGAATGGCTATAATTTAGGTTTATACGGTAGTTGGTTTGAAAATGATAATGGGCAATTAGGAACCTATATCGATGCGTGGTCGCAATACTCATGGTTCCGTAATCGAATTACTGGAAAAGGGAATATTTCTGATGCTAAAAAATATAATAGTTCCGTATGGAGTAATTCAATTGAATTAGGCTATGGCTTTTCTATTACGAAAAATCAACGTTATCAAATCATTTTAACTCCACAAGCCCAGTTTACATATAATATCCATAATATGAGCAGCTTATATGATAATAAAAGTCACCTCTCCGTCACTGATGATAAAGGCAGTGGATTAGTATCCCGTCTGGGAGCGCGCTTATATGGACTTGGCATAGAAACCAACCAAATGATTCAACCTTATGTATCAGTGGACTGGATAAACGCTACCGCCAAAAATCAACTTACGTTTAACGGTAAACATCTAAAAGATGATAGCACGAAAAATCTTATCGAAACCAAATTAGGTCTAGTTAGTTACGTATCTAATCATTTGAGCACATCGGCACAAATTGGTAGCCAATGGGGTAAAGATAATTATAATCAATTACAAGCTCAATTAACTTTTAATTATAACTTCTAACCATTTGCTATAACGTTGGGTCTATTAATATTGATTATTTATAGACCCTATTTTACGCTAAACATATCATTACTAGGCATATAGTAAGTGCTAAATGTTCAAATTACCTATTTATAAACACGGTCTACTTCGCATAAATTCATATAAAATGATGCCTTTTCAAATCGCTTATTTAGTAATTCAATAATTTTACCGACTACCGTCTCCCACATACCGCCATATGGCGATTGACTGATCCTAATAGACATTTATTCACAACATTAATTGATAAACCGCTTATACTACAGTAGTAACAAAAGTGAAACTAGATAAGTTAAAAGCATTTTCTCATGCCGTTTAGGCGACGGTTAATAGTATTATCGAACAAGGCAACACAGACAGACATTTCTAAGCCGCCTACGCGGCGGTTAACTGCTATTTCTCTTATAGACAACAAACCAGCGCTTTCTAAGCCGCCTACGCGGCGGTTAACGAGGTTGTGGAACCAAAAGTTTTGGCTCAAATTTTCTAAGCCGCCTACGCGGCGGTTAACTTTCATCGAAGATGGTAGAGACAAATCTAAACTTTCTAAGCCGCCTACGCGGCGGTTAACCAGGTGGCTGAATATCAATAACTGCGGTTGATTTTCTAAGCCGCCTACGCGGCGGTTAACTAAGATCATATCAAAATAATTACTTCATTTAAAATAAGAAATAGCTAAATCTGTATCAAATACCCTTTATTTTTTAACATTAATTTTTATATAAAAAATCAAATGGTTATATAAACAAAAAATAAAAGGGGGGATATAATAGCTTGTTCTCCTTATATCACTTGTTATTTATGCCTATTATTTAGTCCATGTTTCGGGTAAATATTTCCAAAATCGCGTTGGCATAGCGCGTTTTTGTAGTTTCGGATTAATACGTTCTCGTATTGTAAGTGCTTGAATATATTTTTGCCATAGGGCAGTAAATTGTGGTTCATCTTCTGCTAAATACGTCGCGTTTATCTTATTATTGATAAGAAAATCCTTGTCATCCAATAAAGTCATTTCTTCGATGGTTTCACCATTAAAAAAATAGCCGTAATGTCGGCTTTCATCATAGATAATCCACTTTTGATCGGCAAAACGTTGTTGAAAGTGGCGATAAATGAAAGGAAGAACATTGTATCTTGGGGCAACGGGCGCAAAATAGATATCATCCGCGGTTTTGTTAAAGCGGACAAACATCATGAGGTAGTGGCGTTCAGCACTGACTTTTTTGGCAAGTTTTTTTACAGCTAAAATATCAGGATCACTATAATGTTTTTCGATGTTTTTAGCTGAATCAAGCACTTTGCATAAGTATCGAAATAATAGCATTTTACTTTCTGGCGTTTCAGCATGCCAAATATAACGAATTTGAGTTAGCGCAAATGGCGATAATTTCTTTTTAAGTGCTTGGCTTACCCGTTGATATTTGTAACTCATCGTTTCAACGGTATGAGTAGTATCCACAATTAAAGGACCAATCTCACCTTCTGCTAATAGTAAATCAGGAAAGCATTTGATTTTATAAGCATCAAAGATGGCGCACAGGAGACCTTGCAAAGTATGATCAAAATAAAAAATATTCATATGGGTAGCCTATATTACTCAATTTTAGTGCTATTAGCCGTTTGTATGTGATAAATGGCTTTTCTTTGCTTCGCTTTCATATCATTTTTTAGTTTAAAAATGTAAACTAAATTGCGCTGGTAAGGTCTCAGATGATAAGGTTCGGGTAGTCAATGCCAAGCGTACCTTTTCTGGTGTGAACTCTTGTACGGTAGTACCTAATTTGTCACGACAAGTGATAAAATATTGTGCCCGTTTCATTACAATACCTATCTGCTTTAATGCATTAACCGTTAATGCGGAGTGTCGACGTGCCGCGACAATCATACGTGCCGATTTGACCCCAATACCTGGGACTCGTAAAATCTGTTCGTAGCTGGCTCGGTTAACATCAACCGGAAACAAGTGTGGATGACGTAATGCCCATGACAATTTAGGATCGAGATCTAAATCCAACGTTGGGTAGTTCTCATTGACAATTTCATGCACATTAAATTGATAAAACCGCAGCAACCAATCCGCTTGATATAGCCGATGTTCTCTCTTTCTTGGTACTTCATTGACTATTGGTAGTCGTTTATCATATTCATTGACTGGAACAAATCCAGAATAATAGACGCGTTTCATGGTTGGTCTTTTGTATAAAATGGACGTTAAATTGAGAATATCACGATCCGTTTCATCGGTCGCGCCAACAATTAGTTGGGTGCTCTGTCCAGCAGGCGCAAAGCGTGGCGCATGGCGATGTTTTTTACGCTCTTCTTTGCTTTCTAGTGCATATTGCTGTATAAAATGCATCGGTTTATATACACTTTGATGATCTTTTTCTGGCGCTAATTGTTTAAGGTTATCTTCAGTCGGGATCTCTAGATTAATGCTTAATCTATCCGCATATAAGCCAGCTTGATATATTAATTCAGGACTGGCGCCAGGGATGGTTTTCATATGAATATAACCATGATAATGGTGTTCTATACGTAACAATTTCACAACTTGCAGCATTTTTTCCATGGTATGATCGGCATTTTTAATCACACCCGAACTTAAAAATAAGCCCTCAATGTAATTACGACGGTAAAATTCAATGGTTAACTTTGCTAATTCGCGGGGGGAAAACGTTGCACGTTCAATATCATTGCTACGACGGTTAATACAGTAAGCACAATCATACATACAAAAATTCGTTAACATGATTTTTAATAATGCCACACAACGTCCATCTTCAGTAAAACTGTGACAGATCCCCCAACGGTTGGCACTGCCAATACCTTGGCTGTTATTTTGACGCGTACTGCCACTTGAGGCACAAGAAACATCATATTTCGCTGATTCAGCTAAAATGGTTAACTTATCAATGATCGCTTTACGCATAGGCTTACCTTTACTATAACTGTATATGTATACAGTTATAGTTTAACCGATATCCCTCTGATTGTCACTTTTAATGTCCACTTTTATCTGATTATTTACTTTGAGATATTGATTATTATGATAAGCGTTAGCCAGCTAGCTTTAATTAATGAGATACGATATAGAAGAAAATAGATCGGTGATAATCGCCGTTATACGGTTTATGTTGCTCAATGGCATAGAACCTAATAGCAGCATGTGGCATAACGTTATTGTCTAATAGTAAGACAATAACGCTAGCTATAAATAACAATTAGTTGAGATTCTGTTTTATCGTTAACGCTAAATCTGGGTGCCACATCGCGCCCGTTGCGCTCATCACCGCATCGGCGCCTGCTTGTCGATAGTGTTGATAATGTTCCGGTGTACTTACACCGCCAACGCCAATAATCGCATAGTTAAGATCCATCTCTTGTCGTAGCTGAGCAAGACGCTTGACCATATCAAGTCCTGCCCACCGTATTGCTTCACCACAGACACCGCTTTCAACTCTTTTTTCACCTAACGCGGGTTGCTGCTCATGATTAATTGGCTTGGCAGAAAGAGTATTAATCGCACTAAATCCATCTACCAAGGTTCCAATTCGTTCGAGTAACGCTATCAATTTACGGTTATCGTCAAAATAAGCCAATTTTAGTAATAAGGGGCGATCAGGTACGGTGTTTTTAATTTCATTAACTATCCGTTCAACTTGTGCAATATCGAAACAGAGTAAACGACTGGCACCTTCATTAGGACAACTTAAATTAGCTTCTAAAATAGGGGCTTTCGTCTCATAGACCAAACGCGCGGCTAAGGCATAATCTTTTTCAATCAGCCCCTTTCCTTGTGTTCCTTGAAAACTACCGATCACATATTGTCCTTTGGCTGCTGATGCGACCGCTTCCGCCATATCCACTTGCCATACGTCTGGCGAAAATGATGGAACCCCA
This sequence comes from Candidatus Schmidhempelia bombi str. Bimp, assembly GCF_000471645.3. Lineage (GTDB taxonomy): Bacteria > Pseudomonadota > Gammaproteobacteria > Enterobacterales > Orbaceae > Utexia > Utexia bombi. Next base: position 17,046 of record NZ_AWGA01000053.1, read on the forward strand.
AACGAGTTGGTAATGGACAGTGGCTGGCGATAATCATTATCGGCTAATACGGTTGATAAGCTGTTGGTAAGTTTTCCCTGTGGGTGGACAGCTAATACATTAGGTAAGGGATGGCTTTTATGGTATTGCGTTCTTACTGTTTTATAAACACATAAATCATAACCATAATTAAACGCTGCTTTAATATAGTTGGCATTAAGTAACGGTCCTGCGGGTATACCAAAAGGCAAATTAACCTTGAGATTTAAAAAATAGCTGGGTGTTAAGGCTTTTATTGGCGTGTCTAGCGGCTGGGCAAATAAACCAAACGGTCCGGTTTGATAATTATCGTCATAACTTATATAGGGATCATAAAATGGAATTGGCATAATGATAAATTCTCCTAGTAGATTTAATTTAATCAAGTTAATGTTTTTAACTACCTTTCACTAGCCTGCAAAAAAAATCCTCCATAAGGAGGATAAATGACAACGTATTTGGATAACCATTGCATAGTAGTAATGTTTTGTGTGCGATATACATCATTTGCGCTTATTGATTAAAGTATGAAACATTGGAGAATAATTGTACGACAATTAATTTATTCATCAAGTCTCATTTCATTTAAAATATTTAACTAAATGAAATAGTTACAGTATTTTTTTTGAGATAAATCCTTGCTCCATTCACCATAATCACCCTAAAAATGTCAACAAATTACGATTCTAATAGCGAAAATTATGTAAGTGATTAATTTACAAATAAAATTAACCGTAAAAAAAATGAGACTATTACGCTTTAAATCGCTAGATTATACCAAAGGTTTAAGATATCATTTTGGTAGTTTAATTATAAGATATTGATTTTACATGGAATAAAATATGAAATACGATCTAAAGAATCTTTTTGACCCCATTACCTTACCAAATGGGGTTAGCCTTAAAAATCGAATAGTGATGGCACCAATGACAACATGTTGTGGCTATTATGATGGTACCGTTACCCAAGAGTTAATTGATTATTACCGAGTTCGATCACAGAATCTTGGCGCCATTATCGTCGAGTGTGGCTTTGTTGAGCATCGTGGCTTAGCATTTCCTGGTGCCATTGGTCTTGATAGCGATGATCGTATTGAAGGATTATCCCATATCGCCCAAGCAATTAAAGCACAAGGAGCCAAAGCGATTATTCAGATCTATCATGGCGGGCGTATGGTCGATCCTAAATTAATTGGTGGACAATCTCCCGTTGCCCCAAGCGCTATCGCTGCGCCTCGCCCAAATTCACCTACGCCTATCGCCCTTAGTGCGGAAGAAGTAGATGAGATGATAGATAAATTTGGCCAAGCAACGCGGCGAGCGATTGCAGCAGGTTTTGATGGCGTTGAAATCCATGGCGCCAATACGTATTTAATTCAACAATTTTATTCCCCTAACTCGAATCAACGTAATGATAAATGGGGCGGCAACCGTGATAATCGTCTGCGCTTTCCACTCGCTATTCTAGCTATCACCAAACAGATGGCTAAAAACTATGCCAACGATAAATTTATTATTGGTTACCGCTTTTCACCGGAAGAGTTAGAAGTGCCAGGTATCCGCTTTGATGATACCCTCTATTTATTAGATAAATTAGCCATCAAAGGGCTTGATTATGTGCATTTTTCTATGGGGGCAACGTTACGTCCATCCATTGTTGATACGCGAGATCCTACCCCGCTTATTGATAAATTTATCCAGCAACGTTCGCCGGCACTAGCCAAGATTCCAGTGATTGGTGTGGGTAATGTTGTTAATAAAAGCGATGCCGATCAAGCGTTAACACATGGTTATGATATGGTAGCGGTGGGACGTGCCTATATCGCTTATCCTGATTGGGCTGATCGTATAAAAGAGCAACAGACATTATCCCTTTCTATTAATAGTGATCAGCGAGTCGCTTTACATATTCCCGAGCCACTATGGCGTTTTCCGTTAGTCGATAGTTTGATTCGAGATGTCAGCAATCATGCAAAAAAATTTAAAGCGGGTCAATATCAAGAAACCGTTAGCGATGACAACCAAAATGAATTTGTCATTAATGTCGAATTAGGCAACGATTTTATAAAAAATATGACATTGCAAAATGCGGATAGGCTCGATCCAACCACCATAACGCACTTTAATGAAATTAAAGATCGCATTGTCACCGCCAATAGTCCTTATGTCGATGCTATCAGTGGCGCAACCTCCCAATGTGAAGCCTTTAAAAAAGCGGTCTCCAAAGCCATGTCGAAATCAAATAAAGCGGCGATCCTTGCTGAAGGAGGAAATCCAGATGAAAAAGCCGTAGATATTGTGGTCATTGGTAGCGGTGGCGCCGGCTTAGCTGCGGCAATTCAAGCCCATGACGATGGAGCTAACGTGATGATTGTTGAGAAAATGTCGATTATTGGTGGCAATACCAATAAAGCATCAGCGGGGATGAATGCAGCCGAAACGCAATTTCAACAGAAGCTAGGTATTCATGATAACAAAGAGCTATTTTATAACGAAACCTTAAAAGGTGGAAAATATAAGAATCACCCACAATTACTTAAATATTTCGTTGACAATGCGCCAAACGCGATCGAATGGCTAGATGAAAAGGGTATTACATTAAGTGATATTACGACAACCGGCGGAATGAGTATAGATCGTACCCATCGCCCAGCCAGCCGTGCTGCGGTAGGGGGATTCTTAATTAGTGGTTTAATCAAAAATATTAATAAACGTGATATTGACGTGATGTTAGAAACGACAGCGACTGAAATTAGGATGGAAAATAATCAGGTGGTTGCGGTTCAAATTAAAAATGAAGAGGGCAATATTCAGACAATAAAAACAAAAGCCGTGATTGTGGCTACGGGGGGATTTGGTGCCAATCCACAGATGATTACCCACTATCGTCCGGATTTAGCTAATGTTGTCACCACCAATCATAAAGGCGCTACCGGTTCAGGCATTACACTTTTACAACATATTGGCGCCGATACTGTCGATATGGGCGAGATCCAAATCCATCCAACAGTAGAACAACAGTCAGCCTATTTAATTTCTGAGTCGATCCGAGGTGGTGGCGCAATATTAGTCTCCAAAGCGGGCAAGCGTTTTGTTAATGAATTAGATACACGAGACAAAGTGTCACATGAAATTAGATCATTACCTGAACAATTTGCTTATATTGTTTTTGATCACCAAGTACGGCAAGAAAATAAAGCAGTGGATGAATATTTAGCGCATGATTTAATTGTCCAAGCAGAGACTATCGAGCAATTAGCCGAAAAATTAGCCATAGATAGCCATGGGTTGGCGACAACGATTGCACGTTTCAATCAATTTGTGACTAACCAACATGATGATGACTTTAATCGCAAAACAGCACTGCGTCACCCTATTAATCAGGCACCTTATTATGCTATCCAAATTGCACCAGGTATTCATCATACTATGGGAGGGGTCACGATTAATACCCATACTGAAGTATTAGATCGGCAACAACAACCTATAAAAGGCGCTTATGCCGCAGGTGAAGTGGTTGGTGGCGTACATGGCGCAAACCGTATTGGTGGTAATGCAGTAGCGGATATTATTATTTTCGGTATTCAAGCAGGGACACAAGCGGCTCAATATATTAAAAACCATTAATAATTGCTATCTTATTTGATTATGATGAGTCATGCAGGTTATACCTATCACCGTCAGTTAATGGGTACAACAATATCGTTAACACTTTTTGTCGACCATAAAATCGCGGCACAAGCCGTATTTACTTTGCTTGAACAATTGGAAGATATTTTTACCGTTAACCGCCAACACTCACAAATTATGGCGATCAACCGTGCCGCAGGTCAACATCCTGTGGCTGTTGATGGTTTAGTTTTTGATTTAATTTATCAAGCTAAACAAGCCAGTTTATTACCAAATAGCTATTTTAATCTGGCGATCGGCCCACTGGTCAAGCTCTGGAAAATTGGATTTAATGGTCATTCAGTACCAAATGCCATCGATATTCAACAGAGATTGGCATTAACTGATCCGCGGTTAGTGGAACTCAATGCCAATGCGCGTACAGTTTTCCTGAAAAAGGCAGGAATGGCGTTAGATTTAGGCGCCATTGCTAAAGGTTATATCGCTGATTTGGTCAAGGTGATGTTAGACGGTTATGGTATTTCACAGGCCATGATCAATTTAGGCGGAAATGTCTTAACCATAGGTAATTCTCCGATTAGCGCAGATCATCATTGGCGTATTGGTTTAAAAAAACCGTTTACTACCGATGACAGCTTACTAGGCATCATTAAGGTGAAAAATAAATCGGTTGTGACGTCTGGCATTTATGAGCGTTACTTTATTCAGGATCAACAACTCTACCACCATATTATCGATCCACAAACAGGGTATCCATTGGATAATGAGCTACAAAGTTTAACTATTATCGCCCCCACTTCTTTGGCGGGCGATGTTTATTCGACCGTTATTTTTGGTATGGGAATAAAGACAGCAATCACGTATTTAAAGCAGTTAAATTCAATTGCAGCTATTTTTGTGACTAAAGATCAAAAAATTATATTACATACCAAACAACAGTATGATTTTGAGCAATTAGATCATCAATATCAACTTATCAATGACTATATATAAACGCGGTCTATCATAAACATGATAAAAACAGATTTAATAATTTATAAGGAAAACATTATGAGTAAAGAAAAAAAGCATCCCGTAAAATGGCGACCATTGCTGATCATTACAGCAATTTCAGCTATTTTATGGCTATATGTTACTCCACCTTCAGGTATTAGCCCACAGGGTTGGCATACCACTATCATCTTTGTCGCGACCATCGCTTGCATTGTGGCAGAAATTATGCCAATTGGCGCGATTGGTATCATGGCGATAACTTTATTTGCAGTATTAAGACCATCTGGTGCACAGACCCCATCCGAAGCGATTAAAATTGCCCTAAATGAATTAAATAGTAGCCTTATCTGGTTAATCGTTATTGCCTTTATGATTGCGCGAGGCTTTATTAAAACAGGATTAAGTCGACGTATCGCCTACTATCTGGTGAAACGAATGGGAAAAAATACTTTAGGTCTTGCTTATGGTCTAGCGGTGACGGATATTGCCCTAGCGCCTGCGATTCCAAGTACAACCGCACGAGCAGGCGGAGTAATTTACCCGATAGCAGAAGCACTAGCTATCAATTTTAATTCAAATCCTAACGATGAATCCAGAAATAAAATTGGTACCTTTTTAATGTTAACGATCAGTCATATCAATGACATCACTTCCGCCATGTTTTTAACCGCATTTACGGGAAATTTATTAGCCGCAAAATTAATTACGACCTCTTTAGGGATAACCTTAGGGTGGAGTGAGTGGTTTATTGCCGCTATCGTACCTTGTTTACTTTCCTTCATTATTATTCCAATAATAATCTACTTTTTAACTAACCCAGAATTAAAAAAGATTCCCCAAGCACCAAAAATGGCCGCGCAAGAGTTACAAAAAATGGGGAAAATTAGTATCAAAGAGTTATGTATGGCCGCCACTATTGTCCTATTGCTTGTTCTTTGGATTTTTGGGAAAAATGTGGGGATCGATGGCACAACCACAGCCTTTATTGGACTGAGTCTGCTCCTATTATCAGGCGTACTTAGCTGGGAAGATATTAAAGCCGAAAAATCGGCTTGGGATACATTAATTTGGTTCGCTGCACTATTAATGATGGCAGGCGAAGTCGGTCGTCTTGGTGTCACTAAATGGTTAGGGGAAGTGATTGGTAGTGCCATTAAAGGCTATTTAGGTAATAGTAGCTGGCTATACGTTATTATTATTTTATGTATGGCTTATGTTTATCTACATTACTTTTTTGCCAGTGGAAATGCCCATATTGCGGCACTCTTTCCGATATTTTTATCTGTGGCAATCGCATTAGGCGTGCCAACTTATATGGCTATTTTTGCGTTAGTACTTTGTACTAACTATTTCGGTTCGCTTACCCAATATGCAAATGCCCGTAATCCATTATTATTTGCCGCGGGGTTTGTTCCAGTTAAAACCTGGTGGAAAGTGGGATTGATCTGTAGTGTGGTCAATTTAACGATTGTTTTTACCGTTGGTTTAGCTTGGTGGAAAGTGTTAGGTCTGGGTAACGCATTGAGTCATTAAAGCGACTATCCCTTTAACTTAGGCAACGCTGTTTGTCAGTAAAATCGCACTAAAGTTTATTTAGCTTCCATGATGGTAAATGGAGGCTAAATAACATAGGAGTTACATTGAATTTTGCTACCCTATTTTATAAGACAAGCACCGTTATAATCATAAACTCATAACCCTCACTAAAAGTGAAATATCTTACCGATAATTGAAGAATTATTGGCTATGTCCCGATACCTTTCGTAAACCAATTATCTCTAAGTTTTAAGCAACTATTGTTATCCAAATAGCGGGATATGCCCATTGATAATAAGAATATAAAACCTCACCCAGTTATCAAAATAAAATCCATATAGTTGATCAATCATGCCATTAAATAGGATCAGGGTGGGGAGAGTAAAAAATAGGTGTCTTTCTTTATCATCAGTTGGTGATTAAGCTATTTTTCTAGCTTTATCGACATTCGCTAATTATCATGCGGGCAAGGATTCGATCCAATAAAAAACAGCTATGAACAGGCTATACTAATGAGTACCCGTTTAATAACTCCATTGTTATGATAAACAAAAGAACAAGAAGACCCCAACAACGACAAATTACCTTTCAAGAAGCGAAAAACGCAGTCTTGCTAACCCATTTAAAAAACAGATGGTGATATTATTCCAAAATGGCAAAAAACGAGCAGATATAGTTGCTGAGTATGACCTGACTAAATCTGCATTAGACAAGTGGATTAAGCCATATCAAACCACGGGTGAATTTACAGCTCAAGGTAATCGTAGCGTTCAAGAAAATGAGCTTATAGCCCTACCCAAAGAGAATAAGCGATTGTTAATGGAGAATGACATCCTAAAGCAAGCGGCGTTGATAATAGGACGAAAATCAAATTAATCACAGAGAATCGACATCGATATAGCTTACGCGCGTTATGTCGATGTTTACAAGTCTCAAGAAATCGATTTTATTATCAACCCCAATTCATCCATAAAAAAAAGACAACATGCTTAGTGAAAAAGTGAAAGTGATATTTAACAATAACTATCAAGCCTATGGAGCAAGACGACTACAAGTAGCGCTTAGAAAGGAAAGTATACTATTATCTCGTCGCCGAATTGGTCGAATCATGCAAGAAAATGGATGAATATCAAAATATACCTGTAAAAAATATCGTGTTAATACAAAACAAAGCAACGAATCGACAGTAAGTAATGAACTTAATCGTGAGTTTACGATAGGACAACAACGAAACGTGTTAGTGACTGATCTAACTTATGTGAGAGTAAAAATAGCTTTGATAGCGTCTTTCAAAAACTTGGAATGTGTCAGATACCATTTTGATATCACAATGCAATTGTAGTTGTAGCGTTTGTAAATATGCCCAGACTTCTTGATTACGCTGTTCGCGCTGTTGATAGATAAGCGCTTTAGCCTGTTTATCTAGTGCTTCTTCATTACGCGAATAATCTTTTTTCTCTTCAATTGTTAGGCTTTTTAAATGGGTCAATTGCGCAAGTTGTATTAATAAAGCAATAGGAAAACCACGTTGCCGTAAATTAAGTTCAGTAATTTTATCAAGGGGTAAATTTTGTAATAAAAAGTGGAAATTACTTTGGTTAAT
>NZ_AWGA01000132.1 GCF_000471645.3 Candidatus Schmidhempelia bombi str. Bimp
TATTCGGTTGCCAGCTTTATATGCTCTTGCCCCCGTTTGTCATCCATACGCAATTTATTGTTAGCCGCACTGCGAATCACATTGCGGTGTTTATTGGCTGTCGTGACAAGGTCAGGGTGGCTGCTGTCGTGCATCGCGTGGGCAATATAGGGTCTGTCTGGGTTACCGCCCATAAAGGCAATCGCAACGTCGGTGCCATCAATCAGTGGAAAGTGAAAACCATAACGGTCACCCGCATACGGTCTAGCCAACCTTATCCATAGGCTTTCGTTGCCTTTTTTCCACGTTTTTAAGTCAAAATTGAATTTTACACGGTATCGCCCTTGGGTGTCGATATAACCATAAGTGTCGTTATCTGGACTGGTTACCCTTGCAGGTAAGGTGCCGCTAATTTGCGGCCAAGCAATAGGGGCTGGGCGATACGGTTTTAAACTATTAAAGGGAATGGCGGTAAAGCTGAGCTGGTAAGCAT
>NZ_AWGA01000054.1 GCF_000471645.3 Candidatus Schmidhempelia bombi str. Bimp
CAATCCAGAACAATTCCATAGAGACAAAGCCATTACTATAACAATAAGTAATACCGTTAAATAGTTTGCCTTGATAGAACAATTCATAATCATAATCATGTTCTTCATTAATGACATCATAATCAATTTTTATTGGGGTGGGGTATTTAAAAAAACCATAATCATCTTCAGCCGTGATCTTACCTTGGGTGATTTGATACACTTTATGCAGTTTTTGTTCACGATGGTCATAAGCCAGCCCTGTAAACAGCACATCATTTAAAAAGTACAAACCGTCAATTTGTTGTAAATAACTTAACTCTACCCGAACAGGTAGGTCAAATGAGGGAGTATTGTTTATTTTATTCATATCTTTCACCTTTTCGTCCTGTATGAACTTTAATTTGCGGATCTAATATACCACTACAATTAGCACAAGCTTCAAATTCACGTAAAAAATCGTCTTTTTTTGCTGGGCGATTAGTTTTCAGGGTATATACTTCAATAGCACTTAAATATGTTTCGGGATCTAGTCCCCGTGCTCGCAATTGTTTAAACACATAATCGACAGCCAATATTTCAGCATGAGCACCTGGCATACCATCAAAGTTTGATAAGCGATCTTTATGTGTGACTAAATAGTTTTCTATTAAATCTTTTGTTAATTCATCCATTTTTTCGTCAGGGTATAATCCAGCTAATTTTGATATATAACGGTCAATATCGATCACTTGAATTGGTGCTGAGTTACCAGCAAATTTGCTTGTATCAGCAAAGACTACCTGAGCGTTAATGGCGTCATTCAATGAAAAAGGTAAATTGGCAAACTGTTGGGTTGTCTCAAATGTAATGCCTTCAACTGTACATGTTGCTCGAGAGATAGCTTTTAACTTTTTCCATTTAGCTTCATTTATTCCACTATTTCTAGCCATTTGCTTAAACTTCTCAATATTGTCTAGGGAATGACTTTCTTTAATAACGGTGTCGACCTCTGTTGTGCTAGAAGCTTGATCATCTACCCTGACTAGAACCTGTATTTTTTGATTACTTGCTGATTTATCAGCCCCCCCGCCTAATGCATGGTTTATTGCTTCAATGGGGTTATCTAAATTTATATGCTCGGAAAGTACTTTTTTTAAATAAAATTCAGTCATGGGTGGCATAGTTAAATTATGTAAATAGTCTTGGTTAATGACTAACATATTGGGGAGCAACTTAGGGGGGTGTTTTATATTGTTGTCCGGAAAGGGTAATAATTTTAGTTCTTGTAATTGTCTAACTGCTGTTCTTGTTTCGGGTATTATGGCTAGTTGTGTTGATGATTGCCCGCCATGTTCAGTTGTTGTAATTTCGGGGATTCTTCGTGTTGATTGTGTTGCTAATCCTTCGCCATGCTCAAGTATTATTGTCTTGGGGTCTTTTAGCATAGCATTAACTTCTTCTTTTGTCATTTTTCGAACTGAAGAAGCGTCTTCTTTTATAAAACTAAAACTGGCACCAGCACTTTTAATGTTGATATATGTTAATGCACCAACGGTTACTCCTGCCGCTATCAGCCTTAATATTCTTGATAGTTTTTCATCGGGGGGAAGTGTTTTATCTTCTATGGTTGAATAAATGGCCGATGCAATGTTAGTCGAAATCATGATACCTTGGGCACTGTCCGCGGTTACTTGGCCAATAATCATTGCTTTAACGACATTGGGGTTACTAATATTGCCCACTGACATCGGCAAGAATGCGTGTGGTTTCCATTTTGTTAAGATTTTAAGTGAAGAAAACCCACACAGGCTTGCAACAATAGTTAATGAATCTATACCATCATGTTTCCAATTATTAAAACCGGTATTATAACGTTGTGCTATATTAATTACCGATGCCGCTGTACCCGCTACAGCCGAAGCCGCCATAGTCCATAGTGCTACCGTTGCCGCCTGTCCACCAGGTACAAAAAGTAATATGGCACCAGCAATGATTGATGCGCCAATAGCAACCCAAGATAGCGCATTAGAAATGCTGTCTAACCAAGTTGCCCCATCTGTTGTGAATTGGTGTTCTTCTGAGTAATAGCGATCATTTATCTCCCAACTAAGTAGTCCTTCACCATCAAATTTGGGTATTTCTAACGTTGGGTGGCTAGCGCAAAGATAACGGCATTTTAATATGCCATTTGGATAACGGTTGTTACTTTCCCATGTAGCTAATGCATCAAGGACAGCGGCTTGTTCTGTCTCACCTTTGCCTTCAAATACTCCACACCATCCTTGTTGGGTTGGACTAGTCCAATCTAATAAATAAACTTTATTATTTGTATAAAAATAACAAACTTGTAATAGAATTGAGTTAGTATCAGGATACTCGTTAGAGTAGTGTCTTGCGGTAATAATTTTAAAATTTTCTTTATGACTATTTGGTATTTTTTCTAGCAAATATTCTAGTTTCTTTGCATATGTTTCCATATTTGTGATGCGTTCTTGATATTTGCTATTTTCATCTTCATTAAGCTGGCTGTGAGCTTCTAAATCACGAATTAATTCAATTTGTTTTTTTAAGTTGTGCAATACGTTGAAGGGATTTTCAGTTTCTTCAAATGTTCCACTATCATAACTTAAACATTCATCTTGGCTGATAACATGCTGCACATAGTGATAAGTCTTTGGGTTTGGGTCACCTAAAGTTTTTTTTACCGTACATATTACAGTATGCACTCCTCTTAAGCTCCAAGTCGCGTTTAGCCATTCAGAACCGTTGGGTCCTTTGACACTATTCTGTTGTTTTTTGTCTTCATTTGTGTGATTGACACAATCCCAACTAACAAATAACCGCTCTACATCTTCAGCTTCGGGATTAACCTTTTTTAAAAAAAATGACATTTTTTTATTTTGGATCACATATTTTAAGGATGGTTCTGTCACAATTTTGTAGTCTTCTAAATCCATTGTTTTATTTCCTATTATTGTTTCTTGAGTTTGGCTTTAGCTAAAAGATAATCAATGAGATTTTTCTGATTGTTGTATGGTCCAATTGAGTTTTTTAATTCTTTTATTAAATCTTCATGATAGATCTGTGTATAAACCTCGCTTGTTTTTGCAACAATTTCTTCCGCATAACTTAAGTAATCAATTATTTCATTGGCATTGCCAATTTTAATTGCTTTATGTAGACGTTGTGCGTTGGCTTTAGCTAAGATGTCATCTTGATCGGGGTAAGCGTAAGCATATTTCATACCCGCTGGCACATTTTTTAATACCACTTTTCCTTCGCGATCTAATTTGCCTTGACGCAATTCACCATTTTCGAAACGCACTATGTATTTTGTCATTGGAATAGGGTAACCATCTTCAGTTTTAAGTTCTAGCGTGATGCCTTCTTGCATATCTTGTTCAGTAAATAATGCTGGTACATCGATTGGATCGTAATTTAATTTAGCAGCGCCCATCTTCTGCATCACATTACACTTAAGATAAATATTATCCTGCGTACCCAGCTCAATGCCTTCACTGCTGATTTTGATGTAAGAGCCACCACAGATAAGCTTGATTTCATCGCTTGCGGTGATGGTGAGTTTACCGTCAACACTGTCAATTTTAATATCTTGCTTAGCCGCCATATTTAGGTTGGCATTTTGGGCTTGTAGCTCAATATCACCTTGGTTAGCAAACAGTTTCATGCCTGATTTATGGGCAAATAGTCCTATTGCTTCGGATGAGGATACGGTGACGTTTTTTAATGCGTTGATATCGGTTTGATTTTCGCTGGTTAGGGTTAAGCTATTGCCTGTTGTCAGTTGGATGTTTTCTGGGCTGGTTAGGGCAATGCCTTCTTGGGCATAGGCTAAAATGCCACTTTGGGTCAGTTGAGTTAAGTTGGCTTTAAGCTGGTCTTGACTGTCGGTATCGGCACTGTGTGCGTGGGACTGGGTAGCCGCATTTTGTAGGGCTTTGGCAATTGATAAGGCGTTTTCAAGTTGTGTAATGGCAGCTTGCATATCGAGCTGTTTGCCTTGGGCTTTAGGCTCGGTTTGGGTGGTTAAGTATAAGCCTTTATTGGCAGCAATTGCGCCCCATTCATCCGTCCTCAGTTCAAACCCTTCACCACGATCTTGTTTGTTTTGGTCGACAAGGTGACCTATATTTAATTGGGTTTTACCGTATTCGGTAGCGAGTTTGATATGCTCTTGACCGCGTTTGTCATCCATCCGTAATTTGTTGTTAGCTGGCGTGCGAATCACATTGCGGTGTTTGTTAATGGTGGTCACATGGTCAGGGTGAGTGCTGTCGTGCATTGCATGGGCAATGTAGGGTCTATCTGGGTTGCTGTCCATAAAGGCAATAGCTACTTCCGTGCCGTCAATTAACGGGAAGTGAAAACCATAGGTGTTACCCGAATAAGGTTTGGCTAAGCGTACCCATAAGCTTTCATTGCCTTTTTTCCACTCTTTTAAGTCAAAGTTAAATTTGACCCGGTAGCGTCCTTGTGTGTCGATATAACCATAGGTATCGTTATCAGGGCTGGTGACCCGTGCTGACAAAGTCCCCCCAATTTGTGGCCAAGCAATCGGGGCAGGGCGATAAGGTTTTAAAACATTAAAAGGAATAGCGGTAAAACTGAGCTGGTAGGCATCACTACGGCTGCCATGTCCGGTAACACTAAGAATAATAATGCCTTCATCAATAGTGGTAAGCGGATTGCCTTCAATGCGCACCAATTGCCCTGGGGCTAATTGATAAAGGTTAGTTTTTCCTTTAATAATAACTTGATTGCTAATCGCTTGCTCATGGCGAATGCGCGCATACCCGTTACCGCTTTCAATAGCATTATCATGACTATCTAAATCTTTATAATGCTCACCATAAAGGTAGTGAGTGCCGTGGGTTGTAGTGTCATTTGGTTGGGTGTTGATGTCGCTTAATAATAGGGCGTTGGCATCACGGTAGTTGTAGTCTTGTACTTTAAATGATGATTCAACCATTTGGCTATGTAAGCTGATATCCCAAATACTCGGTTTGCCACTGTCTAGTGTGCTGCTTGGTAATTTATACGCCACCTTGGCAATTTGTTCATAGCCTTGTTCATAATCACTCATCACCATAACATCACAATCATGCTGTGCATGGCTTTCAAAGCGGAACCAAATACCGACATCAGCGAGTAAGCGTTGAATAAATTCAAGGTCAGATTCTTGCCATTGGGTAATAAACTCTCGAACAGCGTACTGGGCTTTGAGTTCAAGTAGATAATCAATGCCGATAAACCCATGACTTCTTAACACTTGCTCTACCACATTAACGACGCTTTGATTTTGGTAGATGGCACAGTTGCGGTTTAGGCTTAATCTGGCGAGTCGGGGGGAAACAACAACTTGGTAATGGGCTTCGTCTTTGTTAATCGAGAGTTGTTTAAATTCGGTGATAATGCCATATATTTTGTGAGAGCCGGTGCCAATCGGTAAGTCACTTAATGACCGAATGGCTTCGCTTAATTGATTTTTACCCGTAGGATTAAAAGCAAATGAGGCAGATTGGTTTAAACACGTATCGACCGATATGGCTTTGTTGGTACTGGTGAAGGTAATGGTATAACGCCATAACTGATTTAACTCTGCCTCATAATCAACCTTTAAGATAGAGATCGGGGCATTAAGTTTATCGATGGTTAAAGTATAACGATTGTGGCTGACTTGCGTAGTTAATCCATTTATGAAATTTTCACCAATGTGGTTAACGAAGTTAGATAAATCTTTTTTCATGTTTTATCCTACGAGTTTGCATTGAGTTAGATAAGCTGCACTGGTTAATTAGAATATGTTTTTTTATACATTGCAATGTTTTTAGGTTTAATTTATGAGTGTTTTTTTAAAATAGTACAGAAAAATTAGAAAACTCATTAACATAAAAATAATAGAGGATTTAGATATAAAAAATAACTCAGCTTACTTAACCATTTTGCCATTTAACTTAAATGCCTAGTTTTGTAAAAAACTTTGAGGAGTCTATACCGTTTCGTTTTGTGGGATTTTGGTATTTGCTGGTAGGTAATTTTTCTCACGTTGGGTTGCGTTACTGCAATATAACTAAAGGTTGTTGTATAGATTTTTGAGTTTTAAATTAAGCTGCTTTAAAAACGACCATTTAAGCGTGGTTCTACTACTATAATAAAATAATTAGTATTGTTTTAGTCTAGATGGTATCCATACCAAGTTCAATAGTTAATGTAGATACCAATCAATCTTGCCGAGAATATCTTTTTTTGAGTATTGGTATTCCCGTGATTTTTGCGCAGGTATTTATAGCGATAAATTTCAAGTGCTTAATTGTATTTTATTTTTGTTTATAACGTTATAGTTTCTTAGATGTAATAGTTTTTATTTAATTTGACATTCAAGTTATTTTATAACCTAAAAAGATGGTCAGAAATGAATCAAATAAAAGCACTAGTTAAGAAAAAGTAAATAGAAAATTTATTTTACTCATCGGACACTCATGGCTACACTAATTAGTACCACTTTTATAAGGTCATTGTTATGATAACCAAAAAACAAAAGGAACGAACAATGACAACTGACATTTCAAGAAGAGAAAAACGCAGTTTTAATAATGAATTCAAAAAACAGATGGTAATGCTGTATCAAAATGGCAAAAAACGAGCAGATATTGTTGCTGAGTATGACCTGACTAAATCTGCATAAGACAAGAGGCTTAAGCCATATCAAACCACTGGTGAGTTTACAGCTCAAGGTAATCGTAGCGTTCAAGAAAATGAGCTTATAGCCCTACGCAAAGAGAATAAGTGATTGTTGATGGAGAATGACATATAAGCTAATAAAAAGCAAAGTGCAGAAAATTGTCACAAACGGGGGTTTGTTTCGCTTTTTAGCAGGCTAGACAATTTAATATGGATTGAATATCTGTTCATTTACGGCGTAAAACAATCTTTATAATAAGAAGTGATGTTAGCGAAATAGCGATGATGACTATTCATCGATAGTGATTTATCTAATGGATAGAGATAAGTGCATTATTAACAAAAATAGTGGCTCCAAGATGCCGTTTATGGGTGGAAACCCTTGAACCCTAGGTTCAAGGTGAATTATACGTTTCAACCTTTAGGTTTCCTTGTCAAGCAAGGCTTACACACCAGCTGAAAACCGTACTATTCTAGCTTTTGGAATATCGGCTCAGGGGACTGACCCTTAATCGAACATCTCAGAGTTGCCTATAATGATACAACTCTGAGAGCAGGATTCAATAACATTTTTATTTATTTTTGTGTTTTTGTTCGCTGATTGCTGTTAATTAAAGCAGAATCTAAGACATTTTTTAATTCAAATAATTTTTGTGAATAAAAATGTTGTATCTCATTTTCTTTAGCTCGTTCTTTGGCTAATTCATATGAAATATTTAATGCTGTGGTGATAATAATTTGATCACTACTGAGGACCTGAGTTTTATCACGAAGCTCATTAAGGCGTTGTTCAAGATCTTGGGCAACTTGCCTTAGCGTCGGCACTTCCTCTTCCGGACAACTGAGTTTTAAATTGCGTCCAAAAATTTGAATTTCCACAACGTTTAAAGCCATAACTATACCTTACTTAAATTTGAGTGATTTCCTATACTGCGCTGTATTCCTTGCGCATCTAAACCTAAATCCCTAAGGATATCATCTTGCTCACCATGACGAATAAAGTTATCCGTAATACCGAGATTGAGCATATCACATTTCAGTCCAAGTTGGTAAATAAGCTCATTCACAGCACTGCCGGCGCCACCAGCAATAACGTTTTCCTCTAAAGTGACTAATAATGTATGCGATAATGCCATTTGCTTAATCATCTCTTCATCAAGTGGTTTAACAAATCGCATATCGACTACTGTTGCATCCAGTGCTTGTGCCGCGGCTAAAGCTTGCGGTAATAACGTACCAAAGTTAAGAATAGCAATGTGTTGCCCTTGGCGTTTTATCACAGCTTTACCAATAGGATAATGGGTTAACTCCGTTAACATCGCTCCGGTACCATAACCACGGGGATAACGAACCACCGCTGGACCTTGGTAATCATAACCGGTATTTAACATCTGACGACATTCATTCTCATCGCTTGGCGTCATAATCACCATATTGGGGATACATCTTAAAAACGAGATGTCAAACGTACCTTGATGGGTCGCGCCATCCGCGCCAACGATACCGGCGCGGTCAATCGCAAATAGCACAGATAAATTGGGCAATGCGATATCATGAATTAACTGATCATATGCACGTTGTAAAAACGTAGAATAAATAGCCACGACCGGTTTTAACTGGCTAATGGCAAAACCCGCCGCTAGCGTTACCGCGTGTTGCTCTGCGATCGCAACATCAAAAAATTGATCGGGATATTGGCGGGCAAAAGTGGTCATTCCCGATCCTTCTCGCATAGCGGGCGTAATAGCCATTAAACGCTTATCCCGACTGGCTACTTCACATAACCAATCACCAAAGATGGCAGAGTAACTTTTTTTATTGTTAGTATTGGGCGGAAGTTTACCGCATTTAGGATCAAATTTCGGCACGCCATGCCAAGAAATAGGATCAGCTTCAGCAGGGGCATAACCTTTGCCTTTTTTGGTTATCACATGCAATAGTTGTGGGCCTTTAAGTTGCTTCACCTTATGTAGCATAGAGACTAAACTGTCAATATCGTGACCGTCGACAGGACCAATATAATTAAATCCAATCTCTTCAAATAGCGTTGCTGGGGTTACTAGACCTTTAATATGCCCTTCCGTTTTTTTCAATAGGTCTTTAATCGGGGAAAAGCCAGACAACATTTTTTTGCTATTTTCGCGAAAATTAGTGTAGGTTTGGCTGGCGAGAATTTTGGCTAAATGACGATTTAATCCGCCGACATTCTCTGAAATAGACATATCATTATCATTTAAAATCACTAGCATATCAGAATGCAAGTGTCCTGCATGGTTCATCGCTTCAAATGCCATACCCGCCGTAATTGAACCATCGCCGATAACACAGACCACTTTATTGGCAATAGGTTTACGTTGCTCTGCAATAGCAATGCCTAAACCCGCGCTAATCGAGGTCGATGAATGACCCGTTGATAAGACATCATAGGGACTTTCTGCATGCCATGGGAATGGATGTAATCCGCCTTTTTGACGAATGGTGGTCATCGCATCACGGCGTCCTGTCAATATTTTATGCGGGTAGGCTTGGTGACCAACATCCCAAATGAGATGGTCATCAGGGGTATTATAAACATAATGCAATGCCACAGTAAGCTCAATCACACCCAGTCCTGAGGCTAAATGCCCACTTGATTGGCTAACACAATTAAGTAGATAGAGACGTAACTCCTCACACACCTGTCCCAGCTTATAACTAGGTAAGTCACGTAAATCAGAGGGAGAGTCTATACGCATTAAAAGTGAGTAATCATTGGCATCCACAGTTATATCATCCTTTTTACTTATCTCGTTGTATAATAAAGTTAGCGAGTTGCTGTAATAAGTCGCTATTATAAGGCAATTGATTTAAGGCAGCATTAGCTTGTTGATAAAGGGTGTAAGCCACTTTTTTCGCCTCCTTAAGCCCTAATAAAGCGGGATAAGTACACTTTGCTAATGCCATATCCGAACCTTGTGGTTTTCCCATAATCATTTGATCACCCACCACATCTAAAATATCATCTTGAACTTGAAACGCTAAGCCAATCGCCTCAGCATATTTATCTAATATCGGTTGATAAACCCGAAATGACGCGCCTGCACTGTAGAGCCCCAGTCTTACTGCGGCACGAATAATCATCCCAGTTTTATAATGATGAATGGTATTTAATTGCGCAACATTAATTTGCTGTTGTTCAGATTCAAGATCATAAACTTGCCCAACACACATCCCTTGTGCACCACTCGCGTTAGCCAACTCCGTTATCATATCCAATTTATCCGTAGCAAGCACCTCGGGCGCAGTAGACAAAATTTTAAAAGCAAGGGATTGTAAAGCGTCGCCAGCCAAAATAGCGTTGGCTTCGCCATATTTTATATGGCATGTTACTTTACCTCGACGTAATTCATCATTATCCATCGCGGGTAAATCATCATGAATGAGTGAATAAGTGTGTATCGCTTCAAGTGCTGCTGCAGGTGCATCAAGTTTTGCTAAAGGCACACCAAACATTTGTCCTGTTGCATAAACCAAAAAAGGGCGTACACGTTTTCCTCCCGCCAACAAACTATATTGCATGGCTTGGGATAACACCGATTCAGGAAGTGATTTTAAATAATCTTCCAAAACATCATCAATACGACGGGCAAAATTAGCTTGTTGTATTGCAAAAGTTTGAATGGTCATAGGGGTATTTATTCTTCACTCAAATTAAATTCAGCCAGATCCGATTCCACATTGTCATTTAATAAAATCTGGATACGTTGTTCTGCTTGTTGTAACTGTTTTTGTCCATGTTTAACTAGGGTTACACCGCGTTCAAACTCACTCAATGACTCATCAAGTGACAACCCGCCTGACTCTAAATGATTAACAATTACTTCTAATTCTTTTAAAGCTTCCTCAAATGAAACTGATTTTGTTATTTTTTTTGCCATGCTTGAATACTCCCTTTATTTTAACCGTAGTATACATGACATTGAACTAAGAAAATATAGTCATGTGGTATATATGATATTGATTTTAGGTAAAAATATTCCTCTGACTTAACAATTACCTAGCATAAAATTAACTGCTATTAAGTGATATCAATATAAAAAATAATCGGTTTAAATTAACTAAAAAAGATAGATGATTTTGGAAAAATAGACTACAAATAAAAGTTGATTTTTATCTGGTTTCTATTTCGAGCTAACTTAACTGGCTTATTATTCTGACCGTCGTTACGATTATTGATAAAATTTATTTTACTCATTAGCCATAATGATCAAAATACTGGTCGATGGCTTACCATATAGATACACCTTAGGTGGGTTAGTAACGTAAATAATAGGATTTTTACCTATTACCTTTATTTAAGCTAATCACTGACATTTTTTGCTAAATGAAAGGATTACGCTAAATAAATATAAGCATTCATACCGGATCGCTATCACAACCCCATCATCACTATTGAATTATATTTTTACTTTAAATTACCCTACTCATTTTTACGGGCACGATTTTTATATCGATAATAAACAAAATCAATTCATTAAAACGTCAATATTAACTATAAATGAATTCTCTTTTAACACTTTTTCGTATCATTTATAGTGCGGTTAAAGCTGAATATAGATGATTAAATTTTATTTACTACCCGCTTTCTAAAAGAGTGGGCGTCATAATGGCATATTAAGGTAACGATTGAATTATTACTATTTTAGGTTCTAATTGATGAGTTAAAGTACAATCCCCATCCAATCAATCAATAATAAACTATGATTTATTTTATATAATTGATAGAATTTATCTCACACTTAATAGCATACATGAATAATAAAATGAAGAAACACGCTGTAGATGTCATGATATCTGAAGCACAGATAAAGCAACGTATAACCGAATTGGGACAACAAATTAATCAAGACTATCACCATGCCGCCAATGAATTAGTCTTAGTTGGATTACTTCGTGGGTCATTTATTTTTATGGCCGATTTATCAAGAGCAATTACGATAGGTCACGAAGTTGATTTTATGACTGCGTCGAGTTATGGCAATGCGATGATGAGTAATCGTGATGTTAAAATCTTAAAAGATTTGGATGAAGATATTCGTGATAAAGATGTGTTAATTATAGAAGACATTATTGATACCGGCAATACGTTAAGTAAAGTGACCGAGTTATTAGCACTCCGTCAGCCACGTTCATTAAATATTTGTACTTTGTTGGATAAACCCTCACGACGTGAAGTGCAAGTACCGATAAAATATGTTGGTTTTACTATACCAGATGAATTTGTTGTCGGTTATGGTATCGATTATGCTCAACACTACCGTCATTTACCTTATATCGGTAAAGTGACGTTACTTGATGAATAATTATTCTCAGTTGACATTATACTAACAGACAACAATTTATTTATTTTGTAATATAAAGTGAAATATATCTGATAAAGATACAAAAATCATAACTGATAAAGCTGATCTTTTTAGGTATGAATAAAATATACTATTTTTAGTATAACTAAAAATTAAACCAAGGAAATATAGCCGCGTTTTACATTGGATAATCAAGCTTAAATTTACGCTAGTAATGGGATAATCGCATTTAATGATTAGCTTAATTTTCCGTGAAATTGAGGTTATATAAAGGATGAAAAAATAAGGAATAGGCACTTGCGTGATGTATTATGTTTTATAGCCTTGTTATTATGTGTACCATTAGTTAACGCAAACATGCTGCAGTTACAAATAACGGGATTGCACGGTGAATTGAAAGAAAACGTCGAAGGACGTTTATCCACGATGAATAAATCAGCGGTTGCCGATACACCGGAATTTAAACGTTATTTGACCGGAGAAATTAGTAAAGGATTGCGAGCTTTAGGCTATTACTCACCACAAATACAATTTTCTGTAAAAGAAACAGGAAAAACCCCAACTTTTGTTGCATCTGTAGAGCCAGGTCAACCAGTACGAATACAGCAAGTAACGGTTAATATTTTGGGTCAAGGTCAACAAGATACCGATTATATCCATTTATTAAAAACGGATGTGCCTGCAACTGGTGATGTTTTAAATCATGGTACCTACGATAAATTCAAAAAAAGATTACAAACACTGGCACTGAGCAAAGGGTATTTTGAAGCAGAAATCACCCGAAGTGAATTAGGCGTTGCAGCACAACGACACCAAGCTTTTTGGAATATCGATTTTAATACCCATGAACGTTATCGTTTCGGTAAAGTGACATTTCGTGAACAACCTATCCGTGAAAGTTATTTGCATAACATTATTCCTTTTAAAGAAGGAGAATATTATTCATCCGAATCATTAAGCCTATTTAATCGTCGCTTATCTTCGACAAATTGGTTTAATTCAGTGACCATTATTCCTAATATGGCACATACCAATCAAAAAAAAGAGATTCCATTTTACGTTATTGCTACGCCAAAGAAAAAAAATGTCATTGATATGGGGCTTGGTTATTCCACTGATGTAGGTGTTCGCAGTAAAATTGGTTGGAGTAAACCGTGGTTAAATGATCGCGGACACAGCTTCCAATCCAATTTATCCCTCTCAAAAGTCGAACAAATTGTTACTGGCAGTTATAAAATCCCATTACACCGTTCACCACTTGAGGATTATTATACTTTGCAAGGGGGATTTAAACATGAAGATAATAACGATACCCGCGCCGACTCTTATAATGTTGCAGTAATACGACACTGGGATAATTTTGATGGATGGCAAAAAGCGATGGGCTTAAATGTCAGCTATGATGAGTTTACTCAAGCTGACTATAGTTATGACACTTTTTTGGTCTACCCATCTTTTAGCCTATATCGGGCACGGCAAAGAGGGCAATTATTGCCAATGTGGGGCGATTCGCAGCGTTATTCATTAGAATTATCCTCCACAGCATTCGCATCGGATATTAATTTTTGGCGCTTTTCGACACAACAAGTTTGGATTCGATCTTTGTATGACTATCACCGCTTTATCGCTCGTGCCAATTTAGGGGTCATTGATACGAGTGACTTTAAACGTGTCCCGCCTTCCTTCCGTTATTTTGCTGGTGGTGATCGTAGTATTCGCGGCTACAGTTATCAATCTATTTCACCTAAAGATAATAAAGGTAAACTACTCGGAGCCTCACGTTTATTAACAGCTTCATTAGAATATCAATATAACTTCAGCGGCAATTGGTGGAGCGCGGTGTTTATTGATTCTGGTGAAGCGGTAAATGATATTAGAGATAATGATTTTCACACTGGCGCTGGGGCTGGAATTCGCTGGGTATCCCCTATTGGACCAGTAAAAATGGATATTGCAACCCCCGTTGGCAATAAAGATGGGCGATCAATCCATTTTTATATTGGGATAGGAGCGGAATTATGAGTAAATTAAGAAAATTAATTTTAGTTTTATGTTGTACACTGTTTTTGACGATAAGTTTACTCATTGTTTTACTGTATACCTCTTTAGGCTTGCGTTTGGTTACCTTTACCTTGGAAAAAACCATACCAGGTATTCATATTCAGCACGTTGAAGGAACATTACATAAGTTTGAATTAGATGGCTTTCATTTGGCCATGCCTGGCGTGGAAGTGAATGTAGATAAAGCCTCGCTTTCTTTATCGGGCATGTGTCTATTAGAAGCAAAACTATGCATTAAAAATTTTTATACTAAAAATGTGATTGTCAACATCGACACGGATAGTATACCTAGTTCACCGTCCCCAAAAGAGCCGCCAAAAACAGATGATTCACCATTTATGTTAAAAACGCCCGTTGTTATTGAACTAAAACAGTCCTATTTAGATTCAGTAAAGGTAAAAGTCGATGATATGAATTTTGGCTTAGACAGTTTTCACGGTAGCGCCTTTTGGGTGAAAGACCATATTATTGTCACCGAGGCAAAAAGTAATGGCGTTCGCGCTATTTTTGCCGATACCCCAAATACCAACGTAGAGATAGAACAATCATCGAATCGCTCTATTCCAGAACAGCTACAACAATTGTTTTCAGCACCGTTATTAAGTCATTTACCTGAATTTGTGATTCCGATTAATGTTTCGGTATTAAAACTAACGGGAACAGATTGGTTATTACATTTAGTTGATGATTACCGCTTCAATCAATTAACGATTCAGGGTAGTGTGATCGATAATAAAGTGAGTTTACGCCATGTAGAAAGCGATATATTAAATCCTTATCAAGATGCCCATGCCAATGTATCTGGAACTATTTTACTTGCAAAAAGTTGGCCACTCAATGCAACCTTTAATATTAATACCTTAAGTGATAAATCAGCGGCAACGGTAGTTAAAGGCGATATCGAAGGGGATATTTTAGGATTATTAGCGTTAAACAGTCAGGTCACTGGCAGAAACCAGTTCGACCTTAAGGCAAATATTAACTTTATTGAAAAATATTTGCCGCTAAAAATTAAGTTTGGAGGCCAACATCTACAGTGGCCATTGATTGGAAACGCCGATTATCAACTTAATCATTTCGATTTACAGCTATCTGGCTCAATGGAACAGATGTCCTTAAATAGTCATGGCTCGATTCAAGCAACCTCATGGCCAAATACGGTTTTTGCGGTATCAGCTAAAGGAATAAAAGATGGTATCCATGTTGAAAAATTATCTGTGCAATTAGAACAAGGTAAAATGGCGGTATCGGGTGAAGCGAATTGGAAAAAGAAATTAGTATGGGATCTAAAAACAGAGTTTGAACAACTCGATTTAACCAAATTCATCACCAACTACCCAATAAAACTAGCGGGTAAATTTAAAACAACAGGTTGGTTAGATAAAAAACAACATTGGTCTGTCAGTTTATCCGATTCCCTTGTGGAGGGGACCTTACGTAAAGAGCCGTTGCATATGTCGGGTGATGTCACCGTTAATTATGCGATGCAACCAAGTGCCAACCATTTTCTGTTGCAACTTGGCAATAATAAAATCAATCTCAACGGTAATATGAAACAGTCACTAACGGCGGCGATTGATATGTCGGCGTTATCGGTGTTTATGGAAGGACTTTCTGGCCAAGTAAAAGGGGATTTAGATGTTTCTGGTACGCTAACCAAACCCAATTTAAATACCAATATAATGGTCAATAATCTTGCATTCAATGAATTATTGATTAAGCAAATGTCCTTATATGGAAAGACTACCTATGATCAACAACTTAGTGGCGAATTAGCATTAGAAGCAAAAGCGCTCAACTATGGTGATAGCATTCAAGCCAAAAAGATACATTTAACCTTAAATGGTAATGAACAACATCATAGCTTAACTATCGATTTAAATGGTGAGCCAATAGCTGGATTAGTGACTGTTTATGGAAAATTAAATCGGGAGACGGGTAATTGGACAGGACAATTAGCCAATGCGAGTTTAGATACACCAGCCAAAAAATGGACGCTAGAGCAGCCAATCGCCGTCACTTACAATAACCACCAATCACTAATCAAAGTTGGGGCACATTGTTGGCATAATGCGAGTGCTAATCTCTGTTTAACAAAAGAGGCTACGATTAGTGATAAAGGTCAAGCAGATCTTAAACTTAATGATTTCGATCTAGCTGCATTGAATTTATCATTTGCGAATGATATCAAGATTGGCGGGAAGGTCTCCGCAGCAGCTAATATTCATTGGCAGCCCAAACAGCCTTTTCCGACTATTGTTGCGACGGTTAACAGTAACAACTTAAACTTAAAACCATCTCATAGTAAACAGCCTATTACTATGCCAGTTAGTCTTAATCTCAATATGGATGACAAACAGGCACTATTGATGTGGAATAGTGATTTAACTCAATATGGAAATATCGCTGGACAAATTAAAATTATCGATCCTATTGCCCAGAAAAAACTGGCTGGCCATTTAACCATAGATAACTTTTCTCTTGCCCTTTTATCACCACTATTACAGGAACAAGATTACGTAACGGGATTAATTAATGCCAATTTAACTGTTGGCGGTACGCTAAATAGCCCAAGTATTACTGGAAAATTAACCTTAAATCAGAGTGATATTCATGCGAAACAATTACCAGCAGATGTGCAATCCGTTTTTCTTGAATTAACGTTTCTGGGGCATTCATCAATATTGAACGGTGATATCAAAACGCAACAAGGTAATATCAATTTAACTGGAGAGGCTGATTGGCAGCATTTGAATAATTGGCAGGCAAAATTATCAGCCAAAGGACAAGGTTTGAATATTGCGATGCCACCGATGTTAACAATGACGATTATTCCTGATATAACCATTAAAGCCACACCGAATGCGATCGATTTAGGCGGACGAGTCACCATACCTAAAGCGCTAATTAAGGTGGAATCATTACCAGAATCAATCGTTGATGTCTCTTCGGACGAAGTTATGTTAAATAACCAATTGCAAGAAATCAAACCAAAATCACTGCCTATTCGCGTCAATAGTCATCTGTTATTGGATATTGGTGATGATGTCCAAATTGATGCTTTTGGTCTTAATGCAAAATTAAAAGGTCAACTTTTTGTTATACAAAGTAAGCAAGGGCTGGGATTAAATGGGCAAATGTTAATCCCTGAAGGACGTTTTCATGCTTATGGACAAGATCTGATTATTAAGAAAGGCGAACTCAATTTTGCTGGTCCCGTAGATCAACCTCAATTAAATATTGAGGCCATTCGTAATCCTAATTTAGTAGCGAATAATGTCACTGCGGGTATTAGAGTAACAGGACTGGCCGATAAGCCTACCGTGACCTTATTTTCAGACCCATCGATGTCAGACCAAGAAATTTTATCCTACATATTACGCGGAGAAGGGTTAGACAATGGCGAGCAAAGTGAAAATGATATGATGACCGCTATTTTGATTGGACTAGGTACTGCACAGAGTGGTAAATACGTTGGTCATCTTGGCGAAGCGTTTGGGATTAAGGATCTATCTCTCGATACACAAGGATCAGGTAATAATTCACAAGTGGTAGTCAGTGGCTATATTTTGCCAAGGTTACAAGTTAAATACGGTATTGGGTTATTTGACTCATTGGCAACCTTCACCTTACGTTATCGCTTAATGCCTAAACTATATATCGAAGCTATTTCTGGTTTAGCCCAATCCGTGGACTTACTCTATCAATTTGAATTCTAACTTTATTCAATTAAGCTGATTTGCTATGCAATCAGCTTAATATGATCTAAGTCATCTAACCTCTACTTTATCCATTTATAGAGCAAATTTTTTATTACACACTAAATCAAGAGTGTTAAGAACGGTAAAATTTGTTTTACTTTTCTAAGTAAAATTGTTAGTTTTTAATGATTAATCTTTTTCAATTGTTATGGAGAGACTGAAATGAAAAAATTAATGATCACAACATTGCTGGTTACCACTTTAGGACTCAGTGATTCGGTGTTAGCTAGCCAAACGACGATGACCATGCCAGTGGCGGAAAATACGCCTACCGTGGTAACTAAAGAATATATGAAAGTCATGGATGATATGCATAAGCCGATGATGGATGGCATAATGGACGCAGAACCCGATGTAGCCTTTGTTAAAGGCATGATTGCCCATCATCAAGGTGCTGTTGATATGGCAAAAATCGAATTAAAGTACGGTAAAGATGTCAAATTACGTAAATTAGCTAAAGCAATTATCGAAGATCAAGAAAAAGAGATCCTTTTTATGAA
This sequence comes from Candidatus Schmidhempelia bombi str. Bimp, assembly GCF_000471645.3. Lineage (GTDB taxonomy): Bacteria > Pseudomonadota > Gammaproteobacteria > Enterobacterales > Orbaceae > Utexia > Utexia bombi. The sequence goes on from NZ_AWGA01000054.1 coordinate 18,328, forward strand.
ACATTGGCTAAATAACTATGAGAACAGTTCATTAACTGTCGACAAATAGAATTAACTATCCAGCCTATATTTCCATTAATGTATAAGATTGGTTATTGATATAATCGATCTTATATCCTACTTCAGCGTTACTCTTAGCCCCTTTGTTTTTTTATTACTGTGATAATAACTAAGCTAGTTAATAAAAATTGCAATTTTTATGCCAATCTCTATTTTTGTGTAAATAAACATGCATAAAAATTTGTCTTCATGCTCATATCACGCTATTATCACCTTTTTGTAATTTTATGGACAAAAATGATTAAAAAATAAGGACATGACCATTAAGCTAAAATAAGTTAAGCCATCTAGATTAGCGATATTATAGCTTTCATTGGGAATTAATCATAAAAAATAAGAAGAGGTTATTGAATGCATTTTATGTCTAGTTGGATAAATTTTTTGACAGAGAGTGTTCATATTGTAAATGATAAAATAAGTTATTTATTGATTGCTGTTTTACTTTTTGCAGGAATCTACTTAACCATTAAGCTCGGATTTATTCAAATCCGTCACATTGGACATATGTTTGGTGTACTTAACCATAGCCGTGAAAAAGATCATTCAGGTATATCATCGTATCAGGCTTTTTGTACTTCCATGGCATCCCGTGTTGGTACGGGTAATGTGGTAGGTATTGCATTAGCAATTACACTTGGCGGACCTGGTGCTGTATTTTGGATGTGGTTAATTGCTATTTTAGGCGCAGCAACCGCATTTGCTGAATCCACGCTAGCTCAGTTATTTAAACAAAAAGATAAACATGGACATTATCGTGGTGGACCTGCCTACTATATGCAACGCGGCTTAAATGCACGTTGGATGGGGGTGGCTTTCTCCATTTTCCTTATTATGTGCTATGGCTTTGCCTTTAATGCGGTGCAAGCCAATACTATTGCTGATTCTATGCGTTCAACATTAAACGTACCAGCTTGGCATACCGGTATTTGGGTGACGTTACTCTCAATTTTAATTATTTTTGGTGGTCTACGTCGTATTGCTAAAATTTCTGAATATGTTGTGCCACCTATGGCTGGCTTATATATTTTAGCGGCGTTAATTATTGTTGTGGCTAACTATTCACGTATACCAGACGTATTTGGTTTAATTTACCGAAGCGCATTTGGTTTACAAGAATTTGCTGCGGGTGGTTTTGGTGCGGCCATCATGAATGGGATTAAGCGCGGACTATTTTCTAATGAAGCAGGGATGGGATCGGCCCCAAACATTGCCGCTGTTGCCACGCCATATCCACCACATCCTGCCTCACAGGGTTATGTACAAATGGCAGGGGTTGTGATTGATACCTTAGTTATTTGTACTGCATCGGCAGCCATTGTATTGTTATCTGGCGTACCATTAAACACGACAGAAGGTGTCGTACTGGTACAACAAGCGTTACAAACACAATATGGTGACTGGTCGCAGTATATTTTACTATTAATTATTCTGTTCTTCTCATTCACCACTATTATTGCCAATTATAGCTATGCCGAAAATTGCTTCTTATTCTTAGGCAAAAAGAAAAATGGTAAACTTTATCTATTTAGGCTAGCTGTTTGTGCAGCGGTAATGTTTGGCTCTGTCGCTTCATTACCTGTAGTCTGGGCAATGGCAGATATCGCCATGTCATTAATGGCAATAACTAACTTAACCGCAGTATTGCTTCTATCAGGGATCGTGATTAAATTAGCTAAAGATTATAATCAACAACGCGCTGAACATAAATTACCGACCTTTGATTTAGCCAAATACCCTGAAATTGAAGATAAAATTGCTGAAGGTGTATGGGGTAAAAAATAATATTATGGTTTTAGCTCAACCTTAAACCATTTCATTAGAAAGCCTTACTATAAGGCTTTCTAATGAATCGCATGTTATTTACTTGTCCTGTTTTCAATAATAAAAAATAAAACCATAGACAACTAACTATTCCTACTATTTTCCCCTACAAAACTAAATTTATCTACCAATTATTTGGGTATAGCTATTCATTTACTTGCCTTTATTTTATGATTATTTAAGTTTAAGCCTTTATTAAATCATATTGAGATAATGTACCATTAACTAACGATGAAGGTGGAGAAACGACGATATAACATATGATCTTCCTAAGCTAGAATTTAAATCAAAGGATAAAAAGTGAGACAAGGATTAATTTTTAATCGATTATTCACATTACCATTTATTCCATTGGTGACCATTAATTACAACAATTTCGCTCTCTATTTCCTTTATATGCATAAAGTTTATTAGCAATAACAGATTTACCTAAAATATTAACCATTTATCGTTATTAAATAAAATAAACAATAAAAAAATTATTCTTTTATTATCAATAAACTAATTAAAAATAACGTTAATAGTAAAATTTTATCGCTTTCCAAAAGATTAGATTTATGTTTTTATAATAAAGATCTACTACAAATATATAACGTTTTATTGAAACCGAATTAATGGTTAACAACAGATTGAACATAAATAACTTGATTGACAATATTATTAATATATTAAATCGTTGTCTTTACTATAAGCAATATAAGGTAACGATTACACTATATGAATAATGATTAAATAACAGACCGATTATTCATTTTTTATCTAGTAATAATAAGGAGCTATAATGAAAGCTGCAGTTGTAACTAAAGATAAACGTGTCGCGATTGAAAACAAAACATTGCGTCCATTAAAACACGGTGAAGCACGATTAGAAATGATTTGCTGTGGAGTATGCCATACGGATTTGCATGTTAAAAATGGGGATTTTGGCGATGTTTCTGGTGTAATTCTTGGGCACGAGGGTATTGGTGTGGTAACTGAAGTTGCCGAAGGCGTAACTTCACTCAAAATTGGCGATAGAGCTAGTGTTGCTTGGTTTTTTGAAGGTTGCGGCCATTGTGAATATTGTAATAGTGGGCGTGAAACGTTTTGTCGTGAAGTTAAAAATGCAGGTTATAGTGTTGACGGCGGAATGGCTGAGGAGTGTATCGTTACCGCTGATTACGCTGTAAAAGTACCTGATGGCTTAGATTCGGCTGCAGCAAGTAGTATTACTTGTGCTGGCGTAACAACTTATAAAGCAATTAAAGTTTCTGGTATTGAGCCTGGACAATGGATCGCTATTTATGGTTTGGGTGGTTTAGGCAATCTCGCTTTACAATATGCGAAAAACGTATTTAATGCTAAAGTCATTGCAATTGATATTAATGATAAACAACTCGCTTTGGCCAAAGATATGGGCGCAGATATGACGTTGAATTCTAAAACAGATAACGTTGACGAAATCATTCAGCAAAAACTTGGTGGTGCACATGCGGCTGTAGTTACTGCTGTAGCTAAATCAGCCTTCAATTCTGCGGTAAATAGTGTCCGTGCCGGTGGTCGAGTTGTAGCTGTTGCGTTACCAGTGGATACCATGGATTTAAATATTCCGCGTTTAGTTTTAGATGGTATCGAAGTGGTTGGTTCGTTAGTGGGTACTCGTGAAGATCTCAGAGAAGCCTTCCAATTTGGTGCCGAAGGTAAAGTTGTTCCTAAAGTTACTATGCGCCCTATTGAAGATATTAATACTATTTTTGAAGAAATGGAAAAAGGGCAATTTACCGGTCGAATGGTAATTGATTTTAAACACAAAGCATAACTTCACAGTAAGCGACATGACTTGATAATACAACGTGATTATCAAGTCATTCCATAACCATTAAATGATTTAGCTCGCGTTTTAAAATAGCCTCAACGACCTACATTATGCGAAAATGTTAGGCGAAACAAACTGATTGCTATTAGCCCTTCGCTTATCCCATAACAATATCATCAACTATTGCCGAATTTTTCTATTTAAAAAAGCTCGCCTTTAATAACACCTTTATTTCGTTTATAGCCTAAGTAGGTTAACCGTTCTCCGCATATTGGTGGACTATTTAATATGGCAATAAAACGATCAATAGATATTAGATAAGTTATCGATATAAAATTAGGTATTGTACCTCGATGATAGATTAAAACTAATTGAGCTAATCACTTTTAAGCGCATTAACCACTGTAGTGTAAATTCGCCAAACGACAATAACTGCTGCATCAAGGTTTAAGTGATATTGATGAAAAATCTTAATGATTATTGTCCTCCGATAATAGTGCTTATAGCTCAAAATGAAACAAAAGCACTGTTATAAAGGGTTCTTTCATGCAACGCTTAAAAAACAATTTATGTCGTGTATATTTTCTAATTTGATAATAGTTCAGATTATTTATGCGTTAGTTATAGACATTTGAATAAAAACTTGTTCTTATAGATATGAGAATAAAATAAGGTGAAACAAGATCATGTGTTATGCCAATTAAAAGGCATAAACTCACATATTATACCGTATTACTCACCTATTTTTTACGTCTAAACATAGTTAGTTCACTGATACTTATATTATTTTATTGATTAAACATTTTTGCATTATGTTCTATGTATTTATGTTAGATATCATCATTCTATCAAATAAAATGTTCATTAATTATAGAGGTTAGTATGAATTTAACTAAAAGATTATCTTTATTAATCTACAACAATAAATTACTTCTTATTGTTGGGATAAGTTGGTTATTCAATGCCCTAGATATAGGTCTATTCTCTTTTCTTTTAACCGCAATAAAACAAGATTGGGGACTCTCATCAAATCAATTAACTTACATTGTTAACATCAACTCTGTTGGAATGGTCATTGGCGCTTGCCTTTTTGGGCTTTATGCAGATAGCAGAGGTCGAAAACCTGTACTAATTTTCACCTTGATTCTATTTAGTATTTTCAGCGGTTTATGTGCATTTGCTTGGAATTTTACTTCTTTTATTATCTTACGTTTTATTATGGGGATAGGATTAGGGGGGCAATTGCCAGTAATCTTAACGTTAATTAGTGAACAGGCGCCTTTAGCTGAAAAAGATAAAATAATTAGCTTAATCGAAGTTTTCTGGTCTTTCGGCATTATCTTTTCTACGTTAATTGGCTATTTTTTATTATCCATTGCTGCAATTAGTTGGCAAACGGTCATGTTACTGATGGCGACTCCCGCTTTATATGCTTTTTATTTAGCGTATAATTTAATGGATATACCTCGTTATCAGAAACCAAATTTACTTAAAAATCCCAAAATGGTTGAATTTAAATTAGGTTATCTATTCAACTCAAAATATAGAAAAAACACATTGATGTTATGGATTGTTTGGTTCTGTATTATCTTTTCCTATTATGGTCTATTTTTATGGTTACCAAATATTATGATCATGAAAGGGATTGGTTTTGTCCAAAGTTTTAAATACATTATATTGATCACTATTGTTCAAATACCGAGCTATTTTTCCGTAATATGGTTAATTAGGTATGTAAGTGGAAAGTTAATACTCATTATGTACCTAATTGGTACGCTAATTAGCGCCGAGTTATTTGGGAATGCAGATTCAATGATGGAATTACTGAGTTACGGGAGTTTACTTTCGTTTTTTAATTTGGGTGCATGGGCGGCATTATATATCCATACTACTGAACAATATCCCTCTTTCATACGCGCAACCGGTATAGGTGCCACGGTATCGATTGGCTTAATTGGTAGTATTTTAGGTCCGTTAATGGCAAAATGGCTAATGGCGAATGCTGTACCGATTCCAAGTATTTTTTCTGTATTTAGTATTGCTATTTTAATTGCTGTGCTGACTTTAGTTATGCAAAATGAGTGCACTCAACAAGAGCAAATGGAATAAATAATGCAACAATGGATAAATTAAAAAACCGATCAACTATGTGATCGGTTTTTTATCATTGTTAGCCATTCATTGCTCAGCTTAATAACGCCTTAGCTTGGGCTAATACATTTTCAACGGTAAAACCAAACTCTTTAAATAATAAATCTGCTGGTGCAGATTCTCCAAAGCTGTGCATACCGATAATACGACCATTTAAGCCAACGTATTTATACCAAAAATCAGCAATACCTGCTTCGATGGCAACACGTGCTGTTACAGCCGATGGTAACACCGATTCACGATAAGACGCATCTTGACGATCAAAGACTTCGGTTGATGGCATAGATACAACACGAACATTGTGACCTTCTGCGCTTAATTTATTATACGCAGCCACAGCCAATTCTACTTCTGAACCGGTTGCAATCAAAATTAACGCTGGTTGTCCAGCACAATCTTTTAAGATATAACCACCACGATATACATTAGCTAATTGTTCGTCGCTACGATCTTGTTGCATTAAATTTTGGCGTGAAAAAATTAAGGCACTAGGACCGTGTTTATGCTCAATAGCATACTGCCAAGCAATAGCGGATTCTACCTGATCACATGGACGCCATGTGCTCATATTTGGTGTATAACGTAAACTTGCTAGTTGTTCGACTGGCTGGTGCGTTGGACCATCTTCGCCAAGACCAATAGAATCATGCGTATAAACAAAGATATTACGTATTTTCATTAAAGCTGCCATACGTACGGCATTACGCGCATATTCCATAAACATTAGGAAGGTTGCGCCATAAGGTATAAAACCACCATGTAATGCAATACCATTCATAATGGCTGTCATACCAAACTCACGCACGCCATAATGGATATAGTTGCCTGCAGGATTCTCATTAATCGGCGCTGATCCAGACCACATAGTTAAATTACTTGGAGCTAAATCAGCACTACCACCTAAATATTCAGGTAATAATTTAGCAAATGCTTCAATAGCATTTTGTGACGCTTTACGGCTGGCAATATTTGCTGGATTAGCTTGTAACGACGCAACAAATGCTTTAGCGGATTCGGCCCAATTATCCGGTAAATCACCATGAACACGGCGTGTAAATTCTTTTGCTAATTCAGGATATATTTTTTCATAAGCGGCAAAACGGTCGTGCCAGTTTTGCTCTGCCTGTTGACCGGCAGATTTAGCATCCCAAGCGCGGTAATATTCATCAGGAATAACAAATGATGGATAGTTCCAGCCTAGCGCCTGTCGTGTTGCCTCAATTTCAGCTGCGCCTAATGGCGAACCGTGGCAATCATGACTTCCTGCTTTATTTGGTGAGCCAAAACCAATGACTGTTTTACACATTAGGATAGAAGGTTTATCGGTGACAGCTTGAGCTTGTTCAATCGCAAGGGTAATAGCGTTGGCATCATGCCCATCAATACCACGGATCACGTGCCAGCCATAAGCTTCAAAACGCTTGGCGGTGTCATCAGTAAACCAGCCTTCGATTTCACCATCAATCGAGATACCATTATCATCATAAAAGGTAATCAGTTTACCTAATTTTAAGGTCCCAGCTAATGAACAAACTTCATGAGAAATGCCTTCCATTAAGCATCCGTCACCTAAAAAAGCATAGGTAAAATGATCAACAATCTCATGGCCTGGACGATTAAACTGTGCGGCTAATGTTTTTTCAGCAATCGCCATCCCCACTGCATTAGAGATACCTTGACCTAAAGGACCAGTCGTGGTTTCAACGCCAGCAGTATAACCATATTCTGGATGACCTGGGGTTTTAGAATGTAATTGTCGGAACTGTTTCAAATCGTCAATAGATAGATCATAGCCCGTTAAATGTAATAGGCTATAAATTAACATCGAACCATGTCCGTTAGATAATACGAAACGGTCACGATCGGCCCAATTAGGATTAGTTGGATTATGTTTTAGAAAACCACGCCATAAAACTTCGGCAATATCAGCCATCCCCATTGGGGCACCTGGATGTCCAGAATTTGCTTGCTGTACACCGTCCATACTCAATGCACGAATAGCATTCGCCAACTCGCGATGTGAAAGTGCTGTTGTCATGTAATTTCTACTCCATTTTTTATTCATATCTAATTATATTTTAAGGAAGGTCAATATTTAAACGGATAGAGAAAAACCCTCCTAGGAGGGTTTTATCAATATTAAAGTAATTGAATTAACATATCTTCCAGTTTTTGTTGATCAGCGGCAAATAATCGAATCCCTTCGGCTAATTTTTCAACGGCCATCGCATCGCCGTTATGCTGCCAACGGAACTCAGCCTCAGTCATTGGGCTTGGTGGATTTAGCACATCTGTAGATGGACTTAATCGACGTTCTGCCGTCTCATTTGCTTGATTTAATTCGGTTAACAGAGCGGGGGATATGGTTAAACGGTCACAACCTGCTAATGCTAGAATTTGTTCTTTGTTACGGAAGCTAGCGCCCATCACAATCGTTTCATAACGGTGCTGTTTATAGTAGTGATAGATATTTCGAACCGAAATGACCCCTGGGTCTTGATCTGCAACATAATCGGTTATTGGCTGTTTTGCCTGGTACCAATCATAGATTCGGCCGACAAACGGTGAAATTAAGAATACCTTCGCTTCTGCACAGGCGCGTGCTTGTGCGAATGAAAACAATAATGTCAGATTGCAATTGATCCCTTCTTGTTCTAATTCCCTCGCTGCTTGAATACCTTCCCAAGTAGCGGCAATTTTGATCAAGATCCGTGATTTATCAATGCCTTTTTCCTTATATAGACGAATTAATTTACGTGCTTTCGCAACACAAAGACCACGATCAAAAGATAATCGCGCATCCACCTCGGTTGAAATACGTCCTGGTACATATTTAAGAATCTCAGCACCAATATTGACAGCAACTTGATCACTAGCATTTAACAATTGGGTTTCTTTATCACCACCTTGTGCTTTAGCGGTGTTAATTGCTTCATCAATGAGATACTTATATTGCGGAAGTTGTGCCGCTTTTAATACTAAAGACGGATTTGTGGTTGCATCCTCTGGTGAAAACTGTTTAATAGAATCAATATCACCCGTGTCTGCAACAACAACCGTATATTTTTTTAACTCGTCTAGTTGGCTCATCGTTTATGTCCTTAAATTTAGATACTGAGTAAAAAACTGCTCTGCTCATATGATCAATCATCATAACGTAGTTAAGATTATATCAATTAGTAAAAAATAAGCTATTTTTACCCATAGTTAATGAGACGCCATATCAATCTTTGATAACAACGCTTACTTAAATCGCTTAAATTTAAGCGGCATGGATCAATAATCGAAATTATGGATGAATAACATTTGATGACTAAGCGATCTGCTTAATGCGTTCAAATGAACATTAGTTTAACTTTTGTTATATTGCAGTATATAGAGAAAAAAATCAGTGATCAAGATCGTTAATTTGACTTTTGCTAGTTAAATCTCAATTATTAATATTGTTTTTATCGATATTAGTCGACAATTGATGGACATATTTTTGTTTTTAATACACGCTTAAAGTGACGATCTGTCTAACGTGCTTTTTTGATCACAAGCCTGTTTATTCTAATGATTATAGAGAGTTATCATCTAAATATATGTCAAAAAATCACACCGAATTTTGTAATAAATTTAATACAATACGTGCATTAGCAGCGCTCGTCGCCAAGACGTCAATCACTCCCGTACGTAAAGCGCCTAAAATAGCCATTGCTTTAGTATTTTCAGAGGCAATCGCAATCACACAAGGGATTTGACGTAATTCCTGAATACTCAATCCAATCACCCTATCATTCATTACGGTATCAACCGTCTGTCCATGAACATTAAAGAAGCCGTAACCAGCGATATCTCCAACCACCCCTTGATGAAGGCTGGCATGAGTGATTTCTTGCGGAGTAAACCAACCCAATTGCACCATATAACTATTTTCATTCATATCGCCTAAGCCGACTAATGCGATATCCGCTTTTCTTGCACGATCAAGCGTCTCTTTTATAACGCGATTTTGCATAAAAATATGTTTGACCTCACCATTTTCGACATAAGCAGGCGCATAAAGTGTCTCACTACTACCATTAAATTTGCGGGCCAGATTACGACTAATATGATCGGCGTCAATAAGTTCGCCATCGCGTAATGTACCGCCAATCCCGCTGATAAATTTACACTGTTTTTCTGGAAATACGCCGATATGACTTGCCACGGCGGCAACATTACGGCCTTGACCAACAGCAATCGTCATACCATTTTTTAAGACACTAGAAAGATAATTGGTCACGAGAGACGCCACTTGTTGCCGCTGTTCAGCTTCATCCTGATGATCGATAGCAATCAACGCACGTTTAAGCTTAAAATGCTCAGTAAATTGCTGTTCAATACTCGAACTGAAAACGGGATGATACTTTACGTTAATTTCAACAATACCTTCAGCCCGTGCTTTTTTTAATAAGCGCCCAACCTTAATACGCGAAATACCAAATCGTTTGGCTATTTCTTCTTGGGTTTGTTCATGTTGATAATAGGCTACTGCGATTTCGGTGAGTAACGCATTGTCTTGATTGGTATCGAATATATCCATTATTTCGTCTCTTTTTCAGTGATTAACACCGTTTATTGGTCACCGTAGATAAGATAGCCATTGGTATTGTTCAGTATGAGATGAGTAAGTATAACATATGAGCCATATTTTAGCATATGTTCACATTATTATCTTGATCCTATCCGAAAAGTAAAAATATATTGAAATGTGTTAGATTAATGGGTCCTTACGCTATAATCTAAGCAATTTGTGACCAAATCAGCCACCATCTATAATAAATGGTTCTTATCATGAAAAAACGATAGTGCCAGAATCGTCACTATCGTTAAATAAAAACATAATGATAACTAGCTTACCATTAATTATTTTTTAGCTCTTTCAAAAGAGGCTTTAATTTCTTGACGCGCTGCTTCGGCATTTTCCCAGCCTTCCACTTTCACCCATTTGCCTTTTTCTAAGTCTTTATAGTGTTCAAAGAAATGAGCGATTTGCGCTTTCAGTAATTCGGGTAAATCAGTCACATCTTGAATATGATCATATTCTTTGGTTAATTTAGAATGCGGCACCGCGACTAATTTTGCATCTTCGCCTGCTTCATCCGTCATTTTTAAGACACCAACTGGACGGCAACGAATGACGGACCCTGGTTGTAATGGATAAGGTGTTGGAACTAATACATCAACAGGATCACCATCGAGTGATAACGTATGATTAATATAGCCATAGTTACATGGATAAAACATCGCTGTAGACATAAAACGGTCAACAAAAAGTGAACCCGATTCTTTGTCTACTTCGTATTTAATTGGATCGGCGTTGGCCGGAATCTCGATAATCACATAAATATCATCTGGTAATGCTTTACCAGCGGGAACTTGATTTAACCCCATGTTATTTTCCTCGTTAGATTAATTAATTTGCCGTCTTATAATTAAGATAAAAGCCTATAGACGATCATAATAGCGCATTATCTGTAAAATTTGAGCAACTATTATAAAGATTATTGCGTATCACTCAATTGTTTTAAATATTGAAAAATTTGTTTCGCTGCTTTGGCTGGTTTATTAGATTGTTGCTCTTTTTTAGCGGCTCTAGCAAGCGTGCGTAACTGTTGACGATCAGCTTCGGGATAAAGTGAGATAATCGTTTCAGCCTCACCGGTTATTATTAATTCATCTCTTAATTGCTCTAATTTATGAAATAAAGCTACCTGCTGATTGTGCTTATTGTTCAATTTATCTAACGCATCGGTAATAGGATCTATGTCTCGACTTCGTAATAATTTACCAATCCATTGGATCTGGCGACGGTAGCCCTCTTTTTTTATTCTTTGTGCAAGTTCAATCGAATACAACAAATCATCATCAAGTGGAATTTTATCCAACTCAGTTTTACTAAGTTTAACTAGCGCTATGCCAAGCTTTTTCAACGCTTCAGCATCACGTTTAATTTCACTTTTGCTGACCCAAATGATTTCGTCATCCTCATCGTCAACCGTTTCAGGTGCAAGTGATTGATTTTGCCAAAGTTCATCATGTTGTTTATTCATAGTGGGTCCAATTGATAAAGTAGTAAAAATAAATAGTATTAAATGTATATCAATACGATTCACCTTCATGATTATTATGATGAAGTGAATATCGACGATATTACGATCGGCAGTTATTGTAATATAAAACGAGCCGAATAGAAAACCAACGCGCAGTACCGCAGCGATTATCCTTATCAACGCTTAATTATGACTAAACAAACTTATTGGATCACCTATTAATAAACTATCCTATAATATTTTTGGTACTGATACTTAAACAAAGCAGATTAGTCTGATCAAACACGATACTTGCTTTGGATTAATGTTCAATTGAAGTAAAAGCAGTCAATATAGATAAATACAGTAATCGTAGTGTATAGCGTGCTATAATCAACCAGTTAAAAAAGACGTGAGTAGAAAGAACCGAAATATGAATAAAATTAAACAAGATGTGATACAGCAAACAGAACGCTTATCAGAGGCGGTGGAATATGCATTAAAGGAATCAATGCAGGGTGCTGAGGCGGCTGAAGTGGCGATCAATCAGTCTACTGGCATTAATATCAGTACCTTAAATGGTAAGACAGAAAATATCGAATTTAATAACGATGGTGCTTTAGCCATTACCGTTTATCGCCAACAACGTGTAGGTAGTGCGTCAACACATGATCTATCACCAACAGCGATCAAACAGACGGTTAAAGCAGCATTAGATATTATGCAATATACCAGTCAAGATCCCTATTCTGGGATAGGTGATAAAGCTCTGATGGCATTTAATGCTCCTGATTTAGATCTTTTCTATCCCGATACGTTAAATGTCGATGAGGCGATGGCGAAGGCTTTAGTTGCCGAAAGAACCGCACTATCCCATCGACAAATTACGGGAAGTGATGGTTGCTATTATAGTAGTCATTATGGTATTCATGTTTATGGTAATAGCCATGGTATGCTAGAAAATTATTGCGCAAGCCGTTATTCGCTTTCTTGTTCGGTAATTGGTGAACACAATGGCGAAATGGAACGAAACTATGCCTATACTACGGCGCGTGATAGCCGTGATTTATTGTCACCGGAATGGGTAGGCGAACAAGCGGCGGCGCGGACTATCGCCCGCTTAGGATCAAGACAAATCAAAACGCAGCAAGTACCCGTATTATTTAGCGCTGAAATCGCAAGCAGTTTATTTGGACATTTAGCGAGTGCAATTAGTGGTGGCGCAATTTATCGTGAATCCACGTTTTTATTAGATGCTATTGGCAAAACCATCTTTCCCAGCTGGCTGACTATAAATGAAGATCCGCATAGATTAAAAGGTTTGGGATCCGCCCCATTTGATAGTGAAGGTACACGAACCATAAAACAACCTATTATTGATGCTGGGCAGTTGCAAACCTATTTACTTAGCAATTATTCGGCGCGTAAATTAGGTTTACACAGTACGGGTCATGCTGGCGGTATCCACAATTGGATGGTTTCATCTAATGGTGGCAATTTAAATGCAATGATCAAACAAATGGATAAAGGCTTATTAGTCACTTCATTAATGGGGCAAGGTGTTAATATTATTACTGGTGATTACTCTCGAGGTGCATCTGGTTTTTGGATTGAAAATGGAGAAATCCAATTCCCTGTTAGTCAAATTACCATTGCGGGTAATCTAAAACAGATGTTTACTAATATTATAGCGATTGGCAATGATATTGAGACAAGAAAAGCCATTCAAACCGGCTCGATTTTAGTTGATAATATGAGCGTTGCTGGGGCGTAATCGGATAAAGAATTAACGGTAACGTGATTAAGTTTCTATATCGTTTTCATTATAATAGGCTTAGGCGTAATCATAATAGATAGTTCAATTGTGGAAAGGATAAAGTACAGATGGAATATAAAAATTATCGGCTAATTGGGTACCTTTTGCGTTTTATGCCAGGATTAAGTAGCTTATTTGATTATAAACGAAAATTTTTCCCAGCGGATTTACGTGCTGGTTTATCTGTGGCGGCCGTCTCGTTACCTGTGTCGATCGCTTACGCGCAACTGACTGGCGTTGGGGCGATTGCTGGCTTATATTCCAGTATTTTACCTTTAATAATTTATGCTCTGTTTGGCTCATCAAGACAACTTATTGTTGGACCTGATACGGCAACCTGTGCTGTTATTGCCGCCGTCGTTGCCCCATTAGCGATGGGTGATCCGATATTACGTTGGCAATTAGTGATAATTACAACTTTATTGATTGGTGGCTGGTGTATTGTTGCTGCCCGATTACATTTGGGGGCCTTGGCTGATTTATTGTCAAGGCCGATACTAATGGGATTACTTAACGGTATTTCCATTACGATTATTATCGATCAATGTGCTAAAGTGACGGGCTTTAAATACCAAACGATGGAATTTATCGAGCGCGTCTACACCTTACCTAGCTATATCACCAAAATACACATCCCGACGTTACTGGTTTCACTCGCTACCTTAGCGATATTAATTGGTCTTAAAAAGACAAAACCACGTTGGCCTGCACCATTAATCGCCGTTATTATTATCACCTTTTTTTCTTGGGTATTTAACTTTGAACAATTTCATATTGCCATCATTGATACCATTTCTGCCGAAGGACTACCACTCTCATCATGGCTTAATTTTGATTTAGGTGCTGCACGTGAAATCGTCGTCCCCTCTATTAACATTGCGATTATTAGTTTTGTCAGCATGATGATTACCGTACGTAGTTTTGCTGCTAAGAACAATTATGATACTGATGCTAATACCGAATTTTTAGCGTTAGGCTTAGCAAATATAGCCGCAGGTTTATCCCAAGGTTTTGTCGTCAGCGGTACCTCTTCAAGAACGGCGGTAAATGATGCAAATGGCGGCAAAACGCAATTAGTTTCGATTATTGCCGCCATCCTTATTGGTTTAGTGGTCCTATTTTTATTAAAACCATTGGCTTACATTCCGATTTGTGTCTTAGGGATCATACTAATTTACTCTTCATGGTTTTTAATTGATCTACGTTCTATTTTTCAGCTCTTTAATCGTGATCGAGATGCTTTTTATTTAAGTTTATCGACGCTAATCGCAGTATTAGCTATTGGTATCATTCCTGGTATGGCGTTAGCCGTTTTATTGGGTTTATTCCTATTTTTGCGTAAAATATTTCGACCGACTGAACAGTTATTAGGTTTAGATGATAATGGGTTAATTCATACCCTTAGTCGTCATACCAAACCGATACCTAATGTTTTTATGTATCGATTTAATTCACCATTAACCTATTTTAATATTGCATATTTTAAACGACGCATACTCACTTTAATTGATCAATCGCCTAAACATTGTAAATGGATCATTATTGATGCTATCCCAAGCTTTACTTATCCGGATATGAGTGTGTTAACAGGTATTGATGAACTGGTTCAATCACTAAAAGTCCGTGATTGTGTTTTAGTATTAGCGGGAAGACGCGGCACGTTACAACGTTGGTTTAATGATATGGACATTAATTTAGATAAAAATCATATTGAATTTACTAACGATCTCTATTTAGCAGTACGTATGGTACAAAGCAATGATCACGCAGCAGAGCTGGCAACAGAATAACTACATTGATATTAGACACCAAGAGTGATAAAGCGTAATTGATGACACTAAACTGATAAATTAAGCCTGTTTTTTGATTTAATGGTATTAACTATTAAATAAAGTTGTTATTGTTTTTAAATTGCGCTTAAGTGTTTAATCTGTAGTTTAGCTGCACGCGTTTAGGTGTTCAAATAACGTACGCATTTAGAAAAATAATTTAAATGGAGATATCTACTTGCATCTAAATAGCTTAATGTTGGCAATAAATAATAGAAAGGGATAGGATAATGCCTTTATGCGCCTATGCTTATAAACAGGTAACACCAAGCCACTTACTAAAAAAATGGTTATTCGCAGTTCACGCAGTATGCTGATCAATGGTCATTCATCTATGTTTTTTAAACATAGACGATAAAACACAATGCTGTTTACGATGATCCTATCGATTTATACTTTATTAATTAGCTTAAAAATGACAAGAAAAGAATTAAGCATTGCCTCTATTACTATAAATCGTTATAATCGCACTGCTTTTTAAGCAAATGTTGGAATTATGCCAATTGCTGGGTCGCCTGTAATTGGTTTTTCTATTTTAAATAGAAACATATTTAAATAAAGAGACTTATCATGTTTACAATTAATGCAAAAGTAAGAACTGATTTAGGTAAAGGTGCGAGCCGCCGCCTTCGTCATGCAAACCATTTCCCTGCCATTATTTACGGTGGTAATGAAGCACCGGTTTCCATCGAATTAAATCACGATGAAGTATTCAATATGCAGGATAAAGCTGAATTTTATAGTGAAGTATTAACTATCGTTATCGATGGTAAAGAGACTAAAGTTAAAATTCAAGCGGTACAACGTCATCCATTTAAACCAAAATTAGTTCATATGGATTTCGTACGCGCTTAATCATATTGATAAGGCGTAATAAGGCTACCCACAAGGTAGCCTTTTTTATTTTACGATTAAACCCTTTCTTTTTTATTATTACTATTTTTGTGACATAATCATCAATATAGAAACATTTAACCAATAAATGTCACTTAATATAATGTTCCATTAAATATAGGCTGAATGTCTTTAGGCTTTTATAAAAATCATAGCTATGACTCAATATATCTATATTGATATAAAATATTATTTACTAGCTATCGTTTTAATATTCATTATTTATTGGATCTTTTTATATAAATAACGATAATTAATGATAAATTAAAAAAATATATTGTTCTCAGGAGAAGTTTCATGTCAAAAGATAATGCATTAGCACCCACATGCGAATTAGTCATCTTTGGTGCTAAAGGGGATCTAACCCGTCGCAAATTATTGCCCTCACTTTATCAATTAGAAAAATATGGACTTCTTGCACCAGAAACAAAAATATTAGGTGTTGGCCGTGCTGATTGGGATAAGACTGCTTATCAAGAAATTGCCAAAGAAGCATTAACCAACTTTATGAAAGAACCTATTGATAACACTGTTTGGCATAATTTTAGCAAACGTCTTGATTTTCATAATTTGGATGTGAATGATGTCGATGCTTTCCATCGCTTAAGTCAACGATTAAATAAAAACTGTCCCGCTATCTTCTATTTCGCTATGCACCCAAGTACCTTTGAAACAATTTGTCATGGGTTAGCTGAAGCGGGATTAAATTGTAAAAAAAATCGTATTGTTATGGAGAAGCCACTAGGTACTGATCTTAAATCCTCACAAGAGATTAATGATGCCGTCGCGCAATATTTCCAAGAATCACAAGTTTACCGTATTGATCACTATTTAGGTAAAGAGACGATACTCAATCTCCTATCATTGCGTTTTGCTAACGCCTTATTTACTCACCAATGGGATAATAATGCCATTGATCACGTTCAAATTACTGTCGCTGAAGAAGTAGGCATTGAAGGACGTTGGAGCTATTTTGATAAAGCGGGACAAATGCGTGATATGGTTCAAAATCATCTATTACAGATTTTGACTATGGTTGCGATGGCGCCGCCTGCTGATTTAAGTGATGAGAGCATTCGCAGCGAAAAAATCAAAGTACTTAAAGCACTACGCCCGATTGACGCAACCAATGTACAACAAATGACGGTACGAGGACAGTACACCTCTGGATTTATACACGGCGATAAAGTATTAGGGTACTTAGACGAAGAAGGGGCAAATCCACAAAGTGACACCGAAACCTTTGTTGCAATTCGTGTTGATATTGATGATTGGCGCTGGTCTGGTGTACCTTTTTATTTAAGAACGGGTAAACGATTACCAGTTAAGACAACAGAGGTTGTGGTTTATTTCAAACGCCCTACCGTTAATTTATTTGCTGAACGCTATCCCGAATTACCACCTAATAAATTGACAATTCGTTTACAACCGAACGAAGGGATTGATATTGATATTTTAAATAAAGTACCGGGTCTAGAAAGTCAGTATCATTTACAAAATACTAAATTGGATCTCAATTTTAATAACGTTTTTCAGCAACCGATAGCTGATGCTTACGAACGTTTGTTATTAGAAGTGATGCGTGGTAAACAAGCATTATTTGTGCACCGTGATGAAGTCGAAGCCGCTTGGAAGTGGGTAGATTCGATTATTAATGCTTGGGATATAGATAATGATGCGCCAAAACCGTATCAAGCTGGTACTTGGGGTCCCGAATCAGCAGTATCACTCATTACTAAAGATGGGCGTTCATGGAGTGATTTTGAATAAAAGGAGATAAATGATGTACCAATTACATGAGTATGATTCAGCAACGACGCTTAATAATGCTTTAGCGACTGAAATTAGCAAACAGCTAAAAGAAGCCATTGCTAAACAAGGTAAAGCAACATTAGCTGTTTCTGGTGGACACACCCCTATTGCGTTATTTAATTTATTAAGTCAAGCTACATTAGACTGGTCGAAAGTTTATATTACATTAGTTGACGATCGCTGGGTTGATAAACACCATGAAGCAAGTAATGAGCGGTTAGTTAACACTCATTTACTGCAAAACCAAGCTCAATCCGCCCATTTTATTAGTTTAAAGGCGGATACAACCAAACCATCAGAAGGACTTGCAGAGGTTCAAGCTCGCTTAGAACAAAACTTACCGATGCCTATCGATGTACTAATCTTAGGCATGGGTGATGATGGACATACCGCTTCACTCTTTCCGCATGCTAAAAATTTAGCGGCAGGCTTAGATATGCATTCAGAAAAACTAGTTATTGATATGCAACCACTCACTGCACCGCATGAACGCATTACATTAACCTTACCTGTGATTCTTGCTAGTCGTCATCTTTACCTACATTTAGTTGGTGAGACCAAAAAAGAAGTGCTACATCAAGCGACACAAGGTCAAGATATCAATGAGATGCCAATCCGAGCAGTACTTCAACAGGATAAAAACCCACTGCAAATCTATTGGGCAAAATAGACCTAATGCCATTGTCTCCGCCA
>NZ_AWGA01000133.1 GCF_000471645.3 Candidatus Schmidhempelia bombi str. Bimp
AAATAATACATTTTATTCAAAATGATATTGTTTTCATAAAGAATTACATCACCGCAGGTTTTTGTGCTGGTCGCAATTTTTTTTTCAGGATCAAAAACAAAAACATATCCTTCTAAATTAGGGTCAATAAATTTATTTTGCGACTCATCATAAATGAAATACATATGTGGCACATTTGTACCTCGTGTATCACCTTCAACAAGTGAAAAATCATTTTCATTGCCATCAAAGTCAAAATCACCTATTTCTACTGTAAAAACATCATAAAATAAATAGTTTTTTTTAGTTTTAATACGTTGTATTAATTCACCATTTTTTTTACTATAGATATTAACTCCCGTGATTTTAATATCTTCTTTTTTGTTCTTAGATAATAAAAGTTTAAAATAGAAATCTTTTGTTGAATGTATTTGTAGAAATTCGACATTTTTAAATTCAATGTTACTAAGTAATTCTTTAGAATCTTTATGGTTTTCTTTATAACCATTAGACCAGATTACATTGTATTCAAAAATTTTTTTCAATTTAAAATCGCCAAATTTAAGGGAGGT
>NZ_AWGA01000055.1 GCF_000471645.3 Candidatus Schmidhempelia bombi str. Bimp
CGGTGGTCCCACCTGACCCCATGCCGAACTCAGAAGTGAAACGCCGTAGCGCCGATGGTAGTGTGGGGACACCCCATGTGAGAGTAGGACACCGCCAGACTTTTAGATAGAGAGATAAAGCCCAGCACTGCTGGGCTTTGTTGTTATAGTCTATGGAAAATAGATTACTAAGATTATTAAAAAACTATTTTTAGATATATTATATAGGCTATAGCTAACAGCGCTTTTTTGTTAAAAAGATTATGCAGAATTTATCTGGCGGCATTAGCGCGGTGGTCCCACCTGATCCCATGCCGAACTCAGAAGTGAAACGCCGTAGCGCCGATGGTAGTGTGGGGACACCCCATGTGAGAGTAGGACACCGCCAGATTTTTAAATATAGAAATAAAGCCCAGCAAATTTGCTGGGCTTTATTTTTTTATTAGAAAAATATTTTTCAGCTTGTATTGATAACCATTCGTTGTTATCAATAAATTATTTATTACCGTACAATAAGTGGGTGCTTTCTATGGGTGTGATTAATCATACGCTTTCTATAATCTATCACGTAAAGCTATTTACGCTTACTTATTTTATAAATAATGTAATTCAATCACTTTTCTAAGAAAATAGGTTGAGTGGTTATAACGTGACAATAGTACCTATAAATTACTAGCCTATATCGTATTATAAGTCTGTTATAAAGTTAAAATTGGTTAACACTGGCGTATACTCAGCTTATAAATAATGTCATATTTCTTTAGTGAATATTTATCTTGTAGATAAAGAATAAAAAATACGTCTAATATTGCCTTTTAACTGAATTACGCGCTAAAGATTGTAACGCTGTTTTGTATCGTGATTCAGGTAAGCAGTTAATAACGTTATAGGCTTTTTCTGCTTCTTGGTATGCGATTTGATATGTGTAATCTAGTGATCCACTCTCTTTCATTATTTCCAGTACGCGATGCAACAAATGTCTTCCATTACCCTCTTCTATTGCTGTTCTGATAACCATTGTATCGTTTGGATTAGCATGCTGCATTGCATGTAATAAGGGTAAAGTAGGTTTTCCTTCATTGAGATCATCACCTAAATTTTTGCCTAATATATCGGCATCTTGGGCTGAATAATCTAATAAATCATCTATAATTTGGAAAGCGGTGCCTATATAACGTCCATAAAGTTTTAAAGCAAGCTCTTGTTCAGCATTAGCTTGTGCGATGACTGCCGCAGTATGGGTGGCCGCCTCAAATAAGCGCGCTGTTTTTCGATAAATGACTTCTAAATATTGCTCATTACTTATATTCGGATCATTACAATTCATTAATTGCTGAACTTCACCTTCTGCAATGATATTCGTCGCATTTGACATAATCTGTAAAACTTTAAAAGATTCGAGACTAGCCATCATTTGAAATGAGCGAGTATAGATATAATCGCCAACGAGTACACTAGCTGCATTACCAAATAATGCATTAGCAGTTGATTTCCCGCGGCGTAATGCCGATTCATCAACAACATCGTCATGTAGTAATGTTGCTGTATGAATGAACTCTATAAATGCGGCTGCCATGAGATGTTTATCGCCTTGATAATTTAATGATAATGCAGCAAGAATGGCCATTAATGGACGTAAGCGTTTACCACCACTGCCTATGATATAATTTCCTAGCTGGTTAATTAAAACCACATCAGAACTTAATTGCTCATTAATAATGGCATTAACTTTGAGCATTTCAGGTGAAACTAACTCAATAATTTGATCAATTGATAACTCACTCATTTAAATTCCGTTAATTATAGTTAGGAATAACGCTTATACAGTCGTATTATTATCGTATAAACATCAAATATCAACAAGTTCAATTCTGAAATATCAATTTATTTTTTCTTTAAATGATATTTATTTTCATTTAAAATAAAACACAATATTTTTAAACGGTTTTTAACGAATGGATATGATAGTAAAGAAAAAAATAAATAATCCTAATTTAATGTTAGGAATATCCAGTTCTATTATTTGCCACTTGTTAATTGCTGGCGGAATTATTTATGGAAATTTTCACACCAACACACTATTAAATAATCAAGGGAGTGATGCGATTAAAGCAGTAATGATCGATTTATCACAAATTGCAGCACCTAAATTATCAATGAGTGAATATGTCGATTCGTCATCGGAAATGCCATTAAAAAATGAGGATACATCATCCGAATTAGTTATGGAGTCTGAAACGTTACCTCAACCGATCACACCTACCCCTCAAGTTCCTTTGCCGCCAAAAACAACAAAACATCAAGCCGTTAAATTTAAACCCAAAAAGGACTTTCCACATAAAAAATCGCGTAAATCGGCAAAATCAGCCCGACATGCAGTTAGACAAGATGTTGTAGCGGATAAGATGGCCGATCAGGTAGTGGCATCAAAGATTGCGGATGGGACACATTATTCCAGTACACCATCGGCGATAAGTCGCCGTCACCCAGACTATCCTCGACGCGCACGAGATATGAAAATTGAAGGAAAAGTTGTGGTTGTTTATGATATTGATCAGCGCGGGAACGTTATTAATATCCGTATTATAGAAGCAAAGCCTAGTAATATATTTAATCAATCGGTGCGACGAGCAATGGGATTATGGAAATATGAGCCTAAACCAGCTAAAGATTTAAAGATTACCATTGTATTTAATCGTGATAAGTCAGTTCATTTTGGTAAAACCTAAATAAAATATGAATTTTATTTAGGTTAATATGTAATTTTTAGAATGGTTGGCTAATCGCATAGCAATTTTATTGGAAGTCTTATTATTAGCGCTTTACTATACGGTAACATTAATAGACTTAATTCGATTTTTTTGACATTAAACGCTCAATTTCATCCGGATCTTTGGGGGCATCACTGGTTAATAGTTCATTGCCTTTTTCAGTGATAAGAATATTATCTTCTATTCTTATACCAATTCCTTGATATTGACTAGGAACATTAGCCTCTTTATTTATATAAAGACCTGGTTCAACGGTTAATACCATTCCAGCCTCAAGTACTGTGTCTCGGCTGCCGACATCATGTACATCGATACCTAACCAATGGCCTAATCCATGCATATAGAATGGCAGATAGGCTTTATCTTGTATTAGTTGTTCTAACTCACCTTGCACAATATTTAACTTTTTTAAACCTTGTAGCATAATACGAATAACGTGTTCATTTACTGCTTTAATTGTTGAGCCAACGACCAAGTGTTTTATTGCGTAGTTTTGGGCGTCGAGCACGATATTATAAATATCTCGTTGTGCTTGGGTAAATTTACCATTTATAGGAAATGTACGAGTAATATCGCCAGCATAATAGCGGTATTCGCAACCTGCATCAATTAAAACTAAATCGCCCTCTTTAAGGCGATCGCTATTGGTATCATAATGGAGAATGCATGCATTATTTCCACCACCTACAATGGTATTATAGGATGGATATCGCGCACCATGTATAGCAAACTCATGTAATATTTCTGCTTCTAACTGATATTCGTATAAACCAGGTTGACAAGCTTGCATTGCTCTTTTATGTGCGCTTGCTGAAATTTTTCCCGCTTCACGCATGATAGCAATTTCTTTTGCCGATTTTATCATACGCATTTTATGCAGAATTGGTTGCCAATCGATGATTGTTTTTGGTGGATCATAGGTTTGCTCATTATTCTGACACAAGGTGGTGATAACCTTTTCTATGATTTGGTCTGCATACGTATATTGTTCCGGCGCATGATATAATATAGATTTGCCACTTAATAATGTGGGTAATACTGTCATTATTTCAGCAAAATCGTAACTTGCATCGACTTGAATTTCATTTAACGCTGCTTGTTGACCAAGTCGATAACCTGTCCAAATTTCAGCTTGAGTATCTTTTTTTCGATTAAATAGGATGGTGGTTACTTGCTCTTGTCGCTCTTTTATCAATACCAATGCCGCCTCAGGCTCATTAAAATGGGTTAGATACCAAAAATCACTATTTTGCCGATAAGGATAATGGGTATCATTACTACGTACTGCTTCAGGTGCAGCAAAGAAGATAGCTGCGCTATTGGTGGACATTTGTTTGATAAATGACTGTCTACGTAATTGTATTTCTTTTCTCATTTTATGGCCTTTATCGATTAAAGTCAGCAAGGGTCGGGGTTATGATTTATCTTAACAGGATATTACCCTTAATTATGTCATTACATTAATGAAGGGTTTTAGAGGGCTCTATCCTTGCACAAAATTCATCATGAAATAAAATGGTTGCCATTCGCACATATTCCAATATTTCTTCAAAAGCGAAAGCTAATTGTTCCGGATCTTCATTTTTATCATAACCTAATTGGGTGATTTGTCGCAGATCATAAATAGCTTCGCCGATGTCTCCTTTCATTTTTCCTATTTTAGGCTGGACAAGACCTAATCCTAATAGCAAATGATTAACCCAGCCAACTAAATCATCAATTTGTGAATAAAGTGTTTGATCATTTAGTAATAGTTGAAATTCAAAATCAGACTCACTAAGTTGGTGCTTAATTTCAGTATGTAATGCATTGATTAAGGTAGATAATTGACCCGTTACAGGCTGACCATTATTCATTATATCGGATAATAATATATGCCAAGTCTCATCATGATTACCACCAGCTAAAATGCCAGAAAGAAAACCATGTAATTCAGCCGCAGTTAATCCTATTTCTTGTGATTTTAATTCAATAGTAAGTTGGGTATAAATAGATGATGTCGTCATTTCAACACTCTGAAAAATAGCTTAATTTAAATAACAGTATATACGTAATTTTATTACTAAGGCGATAAAACATTAGTTTTATATCGATCAATCATAACTTATTTGGTGATATCGCTAAATAATTTTTGATCTAAGTGGCTATGTCATTAAAAATATCCAAGGCTTCAGATAGTTTTTTTACCCCATATACTTGTATATAGGGATTGTTTTTTTTAGGTAAATTAGCAATGGGAACAATAGCACGCTTAAAACCATGTTTAGCCGCTTCAGTAATTCGTTCTTGTCCGCTAGGTACTGGACGTATTTCGCCACCTAATCCTATTTCACCAAAAATGACGAGGTCTTGTGGAATAGCACGATTGCGAAAACTGGAGACTAATGCTAATAATAAGGATAAATCAACACTGGTTTCGGTGACTTTTACCCCTCCAACAACATTGACAAAAACATCTTGATCGGCCATCTGCACACCACCATGACGATGTAATACTGCCAGTAATAGGGCTAATCGATTTTGTTCTAGCCCGACGGCAACACGGCGTGGATTGCCTAACATTGAATGATCAACCAGCGCTTGAATTTCGACTAATAGGGGCCTAGTACCTTCCCATAATACTGTTACAGAACTCCCCGCTGTCATCTCTTCACCGCGGCTAAGAAAAATAGCGGATGGATTATTTACTTCTCGAAGTCCTTGTTCTGTCATTGCAAAGACCCCTAATTCATTAACGGCACCAAAACGGTTTTTATGGCTACGTAATGTACGGAAGCGTGAATCGGCATCACCATCTAACAGTACTGAGCAATCAATGCAATGTTCAAGAACTTTTGGTCCAGCAAGTGAACCATCTTTCGTTACATGGCCAACCATAATAATAGCAATACCATTCGTCTTGGCAAATCGAGTTAAATAAGCGGCGGTTTCACGAACTTGTGCCACGCTCCCAGGTGATGATTGAATATCTTCCATATGCATAACTTGGATAGAATCAATTACCATCAATTTAGGTAATTCCTGATGAGCAATGTGACAAATTTGTTCAATACTGGTTTCTGAAAGCATATTCAGATTATCTGTTGGCAGCTGTAAACGATTTGCACGCATCGCAACTTGTTGTAATGATTCTTCACCAGTGACGTAAAGTGTTTTCATTTGGCTAGAAATTTTGCTTAATGTCTGAAGTAATAAAGTACTTTTTCCAGCGCCCGGATTGCCACCAATAAGAATCGCACTGCCGGGTACGATCCCATCGCCTAATACACGATCAAACTCTGAAAAGCCCGTAGAAAATCTAGGCAGTGCGTCTAAACTTACTTCAGATAGCTTTTGGACTCTTGCTTGTCCTGTTGTTTGACCAGCATAACCTGAAAAGCGCGCATTTTTATTACTGCTCGCTGCAAGCCTAATTTCAGTTATAGTGTTCCAGGTTTGACATTCACTACATTGACCTTGCCAACGTGGAAAGTCTGCACCACATTCATTACAAACAAAAGCACGTTTTGGGGTTTTTACCACAATAACTCCTAATAAAAATTAACCTTCGCTATCTAAACTAGCCGAAAGAATACAATATAGACCAGTTAAATCAGCAAATTTAATCGCTGTTTTTGCCTTTTCCATCACTTTGGGTTTTCCATGATATGCTACGCCTAATTCAGCGACTTTCAACATTTTTAGATCATTGGCCCCATCACCAATAGCAACGGTTTGCGTTATTGGGATATTAAGTTCTGTAGCCATCGTCTGTAATGCCTTTGCTTTATATTTAGCGTCAATAATTTGTCCTTTTAATCTACCTGATAGTTTGCCTTTAACGACGCCTAATTGATTAGCGTGGACTTGGGTTAGTGATAAAGTATTTTTTAGGTGATCAGCAAAATAAGTAAAGCCACCAGAGACAATAGCAATATGCCAGTTATGTTGTTGTAATTGTTTAACTAAAAAGGTAAGACCAGCGGTTAAAGGTAAATTATTTCTAATCTCATCTAAAATTTGCATATCCGTACCGGCAAGGGCGGCAACACGCTTACGCAAACTGGTGGTAAAATCCATTTCACCACGCATTGCTTGTTCGGTAATCTTTGTTACTTTTTCTCCAACGCCGTGAGCTTTGGCAATTTCATCAATACACTCAATCGTTATGGCGGTAGAATCCATGTCCATAACTAGTAATCCCGCTGAGCGTAATGAGGGCAGTTTATCGATTGAGGCAATATCAATTTCTAATTTTTCTGCTATATGGCGTGCTTTCTTAGGCATGGCGCCAGCAATACGCACCACCATAAGCGTTTTTATTTTCCAAAAAGAGACAATGACAATGGGCATACCTAATTCGTTTTGGAAAGTAGACAAAATAGTTTTATTCAATTTCTTACTATATAAAATCCATCCCGTTTTCCCTGCATGATAATCTAACGGCATTACTTCACAGCCACTCAACGATAAAGGTAAACCTTGCCATTCTTCAATATTTTCGGATAGGTCATTATAAGATAAGGTATAAGCCATAATTATTGTCTGTTAATAGCGAATTGATAATGGAATATATCATACTTGGTGAGAATGGAATTGTCTTGTCAATCCTAGATAAAAAAGCTGTTAATGTGTCTTTAACAGCTTTTTTTATGGTTTATTCTTATTAAACTAACAATTTTCTGCGATGGAAATAATAACTAATCGTTAGAATTATAAACCAAATTGGTGTAGTCATCAGTCCATAACATGTGGTTTTCTCTAGGGTAAGTAGGATTAAGATCCCAGCAAAAAAGAACAGGCATACCCAACACATGAAGACGCCGCCAGGCATTTTAAATATAGAGTTTTGGTGTAATTGCGATTTCTTCTTACGGTAAGCAAGATAGGAAATTAGAATCATTGACCAAATAAACATAAATAGAATGGCTGAAATCGTGGTAACGATCTTAAAGGCATCCATAATATCAGGCACAAAATAGAGTAATACCACGCCACTGAGTAAACAAATACATGAAAATAGTAGTCCATTTGCGGGTACTGCCCGTTTGGATAATTTACCAAATGCATTAGGTGCATTACGGTCCCTAGCTAAACCATATAGCATACGGCTTGTGGAGTAAATGCCGCTATTTGCTGAAGAAGCAGCGGAAGTTAATACGACAAAATTAATAATACTTGCAGCAGCAGGTAAACCAACTAAAGTGAATAATTCAACAAACGGGCTTTTTTTCGGATCAATATATAGCCATGGCGTAATACTCATAATCGTGATTAATGCCAATACATAGAAAAAGATAATACGTACAGGGATAGAGTTAATCGCACGTGGTAGATTTTGTTCAGGATCACGGGTTTCAGCGGCGGTCGTGCCTACTAACTCAATCCCTACAAAAGCAAAAATAGCAATTTGAAAACCGGCAAAGAATCCCATGATCCCTGTCGGAAATAATCCACCATATTGCCAAAGGTTACTTAATGATGCCACGGCTCCCGTTAGGGGGGATTGGAATTTCATCAATAATATGACAATGCCAGTAATAATTAAACTAATAATGGCAACAATTTTAATCATGGAAAACCAAAATTCTGCTTCACCAAACATTTTTACCGTTAATAAGTTTAATGCTAATAATAGTGCAATACAGATTAACATTGGCAGCCATTGTAAATTAAGTTCAGTCATGCTGGGAAACCAATATTCGGTATAACCTGCGATAGCCACGACATCAGCAATACCCGTTACTACCCAGCAAAACCAATATGTCCAACCTGTAAAGAATCCGGCCCAAGGTCCTAATAGATCAGCGGCAAAATCACTAAATGATTTGTAATTTAGATTCGAGAGTAAAATTTCCCCCATAGCGCGCATAACAAAAAATAGCATAAAGCCAATGATCATATAAACAAAAATAATTGAGGGACCGGCAAGGCTAATCGTTTGGCCCGACCCCATAAATAAACCAGTACCAATAGCACCGCTAATAGCGATAAGTTGAATGTGTCGATTAGAAAGATTGCGTTTTAGCCCTTTATTTTCTGATGATGGTTGGACCGGTAAATTCATAATTATGCATACCTTTTACTTATATTTTTATTAACTTTTAAGACAATGAAAGTAAGATTATAAAAGAGTGTCTGTGAAACACCATTTTTATTATATGTTTTTATTAAATAACATTAATAATAACGATATGATCCAAGGTGCTTATTTATATTTAATAAACTTATCCGTTATAATAGCTATAAACCTAATTAAAAGCCAATAAAGTATCAAGTTTTGTTATTTGACAAAACTTGGAGTTAAGAAAATGAAGCAAGCATTTAGTTGTATCTTAATTATTATCGCTCTTTTTATCACCAGTTGTAGAAATCGCCTTGTTTCCGATACTAAACAGTATGAAAGTGGAAAATTTTCCCAAGCTTTAAATTTAGTACAGTTACATGCAACACAACCAATAAATATTGATGATTATCGTCAGCAAATCACATTAATTAAGCTAACTTCACCATCACTTTATAAAAAAAATGCCGAGCTTTATGCTGCTATTGATGAATGGATCAATAGTAATATATCAAAGCGTGGACTCAATTATGTAGGATTAAATAGTTATCAATTAGCGGGTATAGATAGTTGGGGTAATACCCATTTTACCAGTTATTATACCCCCGAGCTTAAAGCTCGCAGAACACCAGATGAAAAATTTCGCTATCCTTTATATGCTATGCCAACTCATTGGAAAGGAAAATTGCCTACCAGAGGTGAAATTTATCGAGGTGCGTTAGATGAGCTTAATTTAGAATTGGCTTACACGGATTCGCTAGTTGATAACTTTCTTATGGAAGTACAAGGAAGTGGTTATATTGATTTTGAAGATGGCTCACCACTAGTATTTTTTGCTTATAAGGGCAAAAATAAACATAAGTATAAAAGTATCGGGCGCTTAATGGTTGAACAGGGGATAATTGATAAGCAATCGATGTCAATGCAATCAATTAAAGCGTGGGCAGCTAAACAAACGGAAGCCGATTTAATGCAGTTTTTACAGCAAAACCAATCGTTTGTATTTTTCACGCCCCAATTATCTGCTCCTGTTGTTGGTTCATCGGGGGTGCCATTAGTGGCTAAATCAGCGGTAGCGGCGGATAAACGTTTACTTGCACCAGGTTCAGTACTTTTGGTTGAAATGCCACTACTTAATCAGCAAGGGCAATTTACTGGACAGCGCGAATTACGGTTAATGGTGGTACTTGATGTGGGGGGCGCCATTAAGGGTCAGCATTTAGATATCTATCAGGGTATTGGTTCAGCCGCAGGGCAATTAGCTGGATATTATAACCATTATGGACGAGTATGGCTCATTGCCCCTGCACATAATAGTCATGTCAAATCATAAATATAGTCATTAGAGGTGATCAAGTCTTATGCAACATTTTTCAGAGGCCTATTATCGGCGGTTTAGTGGCATTGCTCGTTTATATGGCGAGCAAGCGTTAACTAATTTTATGAATGCACATGTCTGTGTTATTGGTATCGGTGGTGTAGGGAGTTGGGCTGCTGAATCGTTAGCTCGTAGCGGAATTGGTCATATAACCCTCATTGATATGGATGATATTTGTATAACCAATACCAATCGACAAATTCATGCTTTACAGGAAAATATAGGTCAATTAAAGACTGAAACTATGGCCGAACGGATTAAACAGATCAATCCAGAATGCCAAGTTCAGGTAATTGATGATTTTATTAACGCCGAAAATATGACGGCATATTTGAGTCATCAACCATCGCAGCCATATGATTATGTCCTTGATGCCATCGATAGTGTCAAAGATAAAGCGGCGATTATTGCTTATTGTAAACGTCGTAAAATAAAATTGATTACGATTGGTGGCGCAGGTGGCCAAAAAGATCCAACTCAAATTAAGATTGCTGATTTAGCAAAAACCATTCAAGATCCACTTGCTGCAAAAGTACGGGAACGATTAAAACAGCTTGGTGTTAATAAAGATAGTAAAGGTAAATTTGGTATCAATTGTGTCTTTTCAACCGAGCAATTGATTTATCCGCAACAAGGGGGCGGCATCTGTTTGAGTAAGAAAAATGCAGATAGCACTAAAAAAATGGATTGTAGTTCCGGTTTTGGTGCGATAACTAACGTAACAGCAACATTTGGCTTTGTTGCTGTATCGAAGATCCTAAGTCAACTAGCGGAAAAATAATTTATTAAATGAGAGTAAAGGATTATTTCTCATTTATACCCATTTTCTTGTTGGTATAAACTTTGTAAAATTTGTCGTAAAACCGTAACGGGTAATTGGCCAGGGGCTGAGGCATGTTGTACTGATCCAAACGTCATCGCCGAGCCAAAGGTCGAACCCGCAATACGACTTATTGTGCCTAATGCTGACATCGACATGGTCACTATTGGCAAATGGGCATAGTTATTGGTCATGTCTGCCGTAGCGGCTAATAAGGTTAATACATCCGTCGTAGATTGTGGCATTACCGCTATTTTGGCAATATCAGCGCCAAGCTGCTGCATTTTGCACAATCGATTAATGATAATCTCTTTCGGTGGTGTTTTCTCAAAATCATGGTTTGAGACAATGACAGCAACTTGGTGAGCATGAGCAGTGTCAATAATATCTTGTACTAACGTATCGCCAGTAAACAATTCCACATCGATTAAATCAATACTTCTACTCGCTATTAACGCTTTATTTAACCTAATGTACGCCTCTTTTGTGATGGCTTTTACACCGCCTTCAGTCGCTGAACGAAACGTAAAAAGAATGGGAATTTTAGGGAATGTCTGAGTCATTTTTTGGGCGATATTAATAACTTTATCAATATGATCAATCGCATGAAAATGATCCGCACGCCATTCTAAAACATCAAAATCGATATTTTTTAATATCGCTATTTCATCAAGTAGTTGTGATTCTGTTTGACCTACAACGGGGACCACTATTTTAGGTAATCCTTGGCCAATTTCTACATCTTTTATGATCACTGTATTCATCGATTATCCTTAACACATTGGTGATACTTTTTTATTTGGGTAAATAGTGACGGCTGTTAAGTAAAACCTAAATAAGCTGACTAATGATCAGAGTTTAAGTCTTGTTGAAGATAGGTTATAGGTATATCTTGACCCGTCCATATTTTAATTTGCTGCGCACCTTGCCATAACATCATACTGATACCATTTATAATATAGCAACCTTGACTTTCAGCAAGGGCTAACAAAGTGGTTTTATTTGGTACATAAATACAATCAGTGACTATCAAATCAGGATGAAATAGTGAAGCATCTGTAATAACACTTTGCTTTTCATCGGGTTTCATACCGATCCCTGTTGCATGTGCTAATAAATAGCTATCGGCTATGTGCGCACGTAATGCTTTATTATCCGCTAAATCAAAAACATTGATGTTGCAATTTGTATTTTGGTTAATACGTTTAGCGAGTGATTCTGCTTTAGGATAAAAATCATCGTTGGGGTTAAATAAGGCAATTTCTTTGACTCCATCTAATGCTGCTTGAGCCGCAATGGCTGAAGCGGCACCCCCAGCACCAATAAGTGTCATTTTTTTACCAATAACATCAATTCCTGCCGCTTTTAATGACTGCATATAACCACTACCATCAGTATTATAACCTGTTAAAATTCCTCCATCGTTAGCAATGGTATTACAGGCACCACTTAATTCAACCGCAGGCGTAAGTACATCTAAATATTGACAGACAAGTTGTTTATTTGGCATAGATACTGCGGCTCCTCGCATACCTAAAGCGCGTATTCCTTGTATTGCCGCTGGTAATGCATCCGCCTTGACCTCAAAGGCTAAATAAACATAAGGTATATTTAATTTAGCATATAGGCGGTTTTGTATGGTTGGTGCTAAGCTATGGCGAATAGGATAAGCCAATAAGCCAATTAATAGCGTGTGAGCATCGATATTGTCTTTCATTCCATAAACCCCACTAATAGAAGTATTAAATGATAGATTTATGGCTAGTTTATCACAGCAATTCATCTATCTTTGACTATCTCAGTTTGTTTTTGAAATTTTTTAGGTATTTTGATTGGTGGTAACAAGAGAATATAGGGTATTGCGAAAGAATATGCCGAGGCAATAATAATCCGCTCTTCCATATAATACAAAAACGTTATTCGCTAGTACTGGACGCGTTTATGCTCTATTTAGTGATAATTAATGTAAAAATTCATATATCAAATAAATAATCATTAACGTTTTTTTTTGTTAAGCTGTGTAAAATGATTGAATAGTTTTTAAAACTGCTTTACGATATTTGTCATTCGCTTTAGTTATTCCTAAAAATACAATAAAAAAATGTAATATCTATAATTAATTGTCTGTAGCGATCCAGTTTTAAGTTTAAATTAAAATTTAGGGGAAGTTATATTATGGCAGTAACCAATGTTAGTGAATTAAATCAACTTATCGCTCGCGTTAAACAGGCACAAGAGATTTATTCGACTTATACACAAGAACAAGTTGATAAAATTTTTAAAGCAGCCGCCGCCGCTGCTGCCAATTCGCGAATTCCACTTGCTCAGCAGGCCGTTTTGGAAACGGGGATGGGGATTGTCGAAGATAAAGTGATTAAAAATCTTTTTGCCTCAGAAAATATTTATGCTAAATATAAGGATGAGAAAACGTGTGGTATATTGGAAGAGAATGAGCAATATGGCACCATGGTTATTGGCGAGCCGTTAGGGATTATTTGTGGTATCATTCCGACAACAAATCCAACCTCTACCGCCATTTTCAAATCATTAATTAGTCTTAAAACACGTAACGCAATTATCTTTTCTCCTCATCCTCGCGCTAAAAACTGTACTAATGCCGCGGCTAAATTAGTCTTGGAGGCGGCTGTTGCTGCTGGCGCACCAAAAGATATCATTGGTTGGATCGATGAACCTTCTATTGAGCTATCCAATGAATTAATGCACCATCCTGATATCAATGCCATATTAGCTACGGGTGGACCGGGTATGGTAAAAGCAGCTTATAGTTCAGGCAAACCTGCCATTGGTGTTGGGGCAGGGAATACCCCTGTCGTTATTGATGAAACCGCTGATTTGCGCCGCGCAGTATCGTCAGTGTTAATGTCAAAAACATTTGATAATGGTGTTATTTGCGCCTCAGAACAGGCTATCGTTGTGGTTGATAGTGTTTACAACAAAGTACGCGATCTATTAATAGAATATGGTGCCTACGTATTAAATGCAAAAGAATCTAAAGCTGTGGCTGCGATTATTTTGACTGAGCAAGGGACGATTAACCCTAATATTGTAGGTCAATCTGCGGCTAAGATTGCACAATTAGCTGGCTTAAATGTACCTCCATCGACCAAGGCTTTAGTCGGTGAAACGGTTAAGGTGGATATCTCTGAGCCTTTTGCTCATGAAAAGCTATCTCCGATTTTAGGTATGTTCCGTGCTAAAGATTTTAGTGATGCCGTAGCGCAAGCCGCTAAATTAGTCGCAATTGGAGGAATGGGGCATACTTCAGTACTTTATACGAATCAAGATAGCCAGAAACAGCGCATTGCTGAGTTCAGTGGTGAAATGAAAACATGTCGTATTTTAATCAATCAACCAGCGGCACATGGTGGTATTGGTGATTTATATAATTTCAATGTTAACCCATCATTAACGTTAGGTTGTGGTTCATGGGGTAATAATTCTATTTCTGAGAATGTGGGACCAAAACACTTAATTAATAGAAAAACTGTTGCTAAGCGAGCCGAAAATATGTTGTGCCATAAATTACCGAATACCATTTATTTTAAACGGGGATCCTTACCTATTGCGCTCAATCAGATTATTGAGCAGGGAGCAAAACGTGTTTTTATCGTAACGGATAACTTCTTATTTAATAATGGTTATGCTAAACAGATCACTGATCAGCTAGAAGCAAAAGGCGTTATTTGTGAAACCTTCTTCGAAGTAGAAGCTGACCCAACGCTAAGTATTGTCCGCAAAGGCGCGGATATGATTAATCAATTTAAGCCTGATACCATTATTGCATTGGGTGGTGGATCCCCAATGGACGCGGCGAAAATTATGTGGGTTTTATATGAGCACCCAGAAACACAATTTAGCGAACTTGCTCAGCGTTTCCTTGATATTGGAAAACGTATATGTGCATTCCCAAAAATGGGTGAAAAAGCAAAATTAATTTGTGTAACAACCACCTCAGGTACCGGATCTGAAGTGACCCCATTTGCTGTCGTGACTGATGATACAACAGGACAAAAATACCCGTTGGCTGATTATTCAATTATTCCACATATGGCTATCGTCGATGCTAATTTGGTAATGAATATGCCAAAATCATTATGTGCAGCAGGGGGGTATGATGCAGTTGCGCATGCTTTAGAAGCCTACGCTTCTGTTATGGCAACTGAATATTCGGATGGTCAAGCATTACAAGCATTAAAGATGCTTAAAACCTATTTACCAATTAGTTATCGTGAAGGCGCCAATAATCCAACTGCACGTGAAAAAGTTCATAATGCCGCAACATTAGCCGGAATTTCGTTTGCACAAGCATTTTTAGGTATCTGCCATTCTCTAGCACATAAGCTGGGTGCTGCCTTTCATATACCACATGGTATCGCCAATGCGATGTTACTATCTAACGTTGTGCGTTTTAATGCAACCAATAACCCGACTAAGCAAAGTGCTTTTAGCCAATATGGTTATCCAAATGCTATTCAGCGTTATGCAGACATTGCGGATTATTTGAATTTAACCTCAACGGGGGATAAAGAGCAACAAAAAGTTGAGAAATTGATTGGTTGGTTAGATCAACTAAGAAAAGATCTTGAAATTCCTTTTTCGATTAAAGATTATGGCATAGATGAAAAGCTTTTCTTAGCACAAGTTGATCAACTTGCTCTCGATGCATTCGATGATCAGTGTACTGGTGCTAATCCGCGATATCCATTAATTGCTGAGTTAAAACAAATTTATTTGGATACTTATTATGGTCGCCCTTATCAAGATGGTGCTATCCAAAATGAGACTATGGCAACTAAAATAAAGAAGAAGAAATAATCTGATTATTTTTATAATAATTAAAACCCCAATATAGCCACTATATTGGGGTTTTTGTTTGTAAAATAAAATAATCGCTAGTTAGAAAGAGCAATAATTTTGTGTTGAATCTATCTGGCATTTAAAGCAGTCAGTCAAATAATGATTGCTTTTTAACCTTAATAAAATAAAAATGAGTGTCATTATTTAGGATTGCTGATGATTACAGACAAATTATTGTTGAATTTCTATTCAATTAATCGCCTTAAATGAAATTATTTGACCACCAAAAATGAGATTTACGCATTTTAAAACTCATTTCAAGCAATCCGTTATGATTATTTCTCGTAAAATCGTTACGGTTTGCGCTAATGAAATGTTGTTGTTTTATACTTATTTTGTTTGAAAATTAAGTGAAAATGTTGGTTATGTATCTTTTTTAACCAAAAGAATAAAAAATTCATTTTTTTTGTTGCAACAAGGTGAGATATATCCTACAATGCGCAGCACTTAGGCCGGCTTAGCTCAGTAGGTAGAGCAACTGACTTGTAATCAGTAGGTC
This sequence comes from Candidatus Schmidhempelia bombi str. Bimp, assembly GCF_000471645.3. Taxonomy (GTDB): domain Bacteria; phylum Pseudomonadota; class Gammaproteobacteria; order Enterobacterales; family Orbaceae; genus Utexia; species Utexia bombi. Next base: position 16,369 of record NZ_AWGA01000055.1, read on the forward strand.
ACCAGTTCGATTCCGGTAGCCGGCACCATTTTCCTAAGTACTAAAATTTAAATTATCGGGTGGGGTTCCCGAGCGGCCAAAGGGAGCAGACTGTAAATCTGCCGTGTCACACTTCGAAGGTTCGAATCCTTCCCCCACCACCATTTGAGATTTAAATTTATGATGTATTTTAGATAGCTGGGGAAAATCTAGATAAATCTTTTAGTATCCCTTATTATCAATCAGCGATAAATATGACGTTGATATTCTATCTAATCTATAGAAGCATTTTTGGTAGCCGAGTTTGAACATGCGGGCATCGTATAATGGCTATTACCTCAGCCTTCCAAGCTGATGATGCGGGTTCGATTCCCGCTGCCCGCTCCAATGCTGATATAGCTCAGTCGGTAGAGCGCACCCTTGGTAAGGGTGAGGTCGGCAGTTCAAATCTGCCTATCAGCACCACTACTTCACTCCTTAGCTTTTCAATCTTAATGCTTGTCACATCATAATGTATTCTGATATTATTCAGACCTATTTGATTATTCGCTTATACACTTTAAATTTTCCTTATGATTATTTTGATGTATAATGCTGGGTTGACGTGGTGATTTATCACCGATTTGTATTACTAAGAGGGACTATCGATGTCTAAAGAAAAATTTGAACGTACAAAACCCCACGTTAACGTCGGTACAATCGGCCACGTTGACCATGGTAAAACAACTTTAACTGCTGCGATCACCAGCGTACTTGCTAAAAAATTCGGTGGTCAAGCACGAGCATTCGATCAAATCGATAATGCACCAGAAGAAAAAGCACGTGGTATCACCATCAATACATCACACGTTGAGTACGATACGCCAACTCGTCACTACGCACACGTAGACTGCCCGGGCCATGCTGACTATGTTAAAAACATGATCACAGGTGCGGCACAAATGGACGGAGCTATCTTAGTAGTAGCAGCAACAGATGGTCCTATGCCACAAACACGTGAGCACATCCTTTTAGGTCGTCAAGTAGGTGTTCCTTACATCATCGTATTCTTAAACAAATGTGATATGGTTGATGACGAAGAGTTATTAGAATTAGTTGAAATGGAAGTACGTGAACTTCTATCTCAATATGATTTCCCAGGTGATGATACACCAGTGATTCGTGGTTCAGCATTACAAGCGTTAAACGGTGTTGCTGAGTGGGAAGACAAAATTGTTGAATTAGCGGAAGCGTTAGACACTTATATCCCAGAGCCAGAGCGTGACATTGATAAACCATTCTTATTACCAATCGAAGATGTATTCTCAATCTCAGGACGTGGTACAGTAGTAACAGGTCGTGTAGAGCGTGGTATCATCAAAGTTGGTGATGAAGTTGAAATCGTAGGTATCAAAGATACAGCGAAAACAACTTGTACTGGTGTTGAGATGTTCCGTAAACTGTTAGACGAAGGTCGTGCAGGTGAGAACGTAGGTGTGTTATTACGTGGTACTAAACGTGAAGAAATCGAACGTGGTCAAGTATTAGCGAAACCAGGTTCAATTAAACCACATACTGATTTCGAATCAGAAGTGTATATCTTAAGCAAAGATGAAGGTGGTCGTCATACTCCATTCTTCAAAGGTTACCGTCCACAGTTCTACTTCCGTACAACTGACGTAACAGGAACTATCGAGTTACCAGAAGGCGTAGAGATGGTAATGCCAGGTGATAACATTAAGATGACAGTATCATTAATTCACCCAATCGCGATGGATGAAGGTTTACGTTTCGCTATCCGTGAAGGTGGTCGTACTGTTGGTGCTGGTGTTGTTGCTAAAATTATTAAATAATAATTAACATCACTTACCTAATTATGTAAGAAAGGGTATCATAGGATGCCCTTTCTTCTCTTAAAATACTATTTTTTATGTTAGAATTTATCTCATAATGTATTTTACTCAGTGGTGTAAAATACTTGTATGGAATAAGTTTTAATATAACTAATTAATATTAAATGGGTTTTTTATGCGTGCGAATATAGAACATCAAGAAAAAGAGACAGGTTTAGATAAACTAAAATGGTTAGTTGTTTTAGCGCTATTTATTATTGTTGTTTGGGGAAACTTTTATTTTGCTGAACCCAATGCAATTTATCAAGCAAATACAATTGTAAGAGTAGTAGTCGTTGGGATTTTAGCTGTCCTTGCACTTATTTTGGCTGCAACGACGAGTAAAGGTAAGCAAATTCTAGTTTTCGCACAAGAATCTCGCCAAGAGTTGCGCAAAGTGGTATGGCCAACACGCCGTGAAACGATTCAAACCACATTGCTTATTGCGATGGTTACGCTCGTTTCGTCATTATTTTTATGGGGATTAGATAACATTACAATTCGTATAATTTCCTTTCTTACACTTTATTAAGCTACTAAGGTTCGGATATGAGTAATACACAAAAAAAACGTTGGTATGTTATTCAAGCTTACTCAGGTTATGAGGGGCGTGTAGCACAATCGCTACAAGAATATATCAAACTTCATAATATGGAAGATTCTTTCGGGCAGATTCTTGTTCCGACTGAAGAAGTTGTCGAAATGAAGGGTGGCCAACGCCGTAAAAGTGAACGTAAATTCTTTCCGGGTTATGTCTTAGTTGAAATGGAAATGAATGATGCTACTTGGCATTTAGTGAAAAGCGTACCAAGAACGCTAGGCTTTATCGGTGGTACTTCTGATCGCCCTGCACCAATTTCTCAACGTGAAGTCGATGCAATTATGAATCGTTTACAACAAGTTGGTGATAAACCTCGTCCGAAAACCTTATTTGAACCAGGTGAAATGGTACGTGTCAATGAAGGTCCATTTGCCGACTTCAATGGTGTTGTAGAAGAAGTCGATTATGAAAAGAGTCGTTTAAAAGTATCTGTCTCTATTTTTGGTCGTTCAACGCCAGTTGAACTCGACTTTAGCCAAGTAGAGAAAAATTAAAAAGCATTCTTTTATCTAAGATAATAAAAAAACCGGATCAATTAGCTCCGGTTTTTTTATTGCCTAAAATTAGGCGTTTATTTTTATATGATTAGCTTAACGACAGGTTATAGATAATTATACCACCTGCCGTTAATTATTAATCCATTTTTAATTTAGGACGAACCCATCGCATAATTCGGTTAGCCATAATTAAGCAACCAGTTTTACAGATGCCATACAACGCAGCTTGATGCATACGATATAACATGCGATATACCATATAAGCTGGAGCGCCTTTTAAAATCATCGTTGATTTACCTGTAGTGGTCACCACGCCTTGGGCAGTATGAGCAAGTGAGATAATGGTTCCTTTATCTTTGTATATAAACTCTTTCATTGATGATTGAGTGAGATAGGCCATAATATTATGAGCACAAATTTTAGCCATTTGATGCGCAGCTTGCGCTGTTGGTGGTGTAAAACCGCCTTCAGGTTTAGGACTTGATGCACAATCACCAATTGCAAAGATGCTTTCATCGCGAGTAGTTTGTAGCGAGGATTTCACAACGAGTTGATTTGATCGGCTATTTTCTAATCCAGCAATATCTTTCAAGAAATCAGGTGCTTTAACGCCTGCGGACCAAACCATAATATCCGCTTTGATCGGATCGCTCTCTTTTGGATAAAACCCATCAGTATCTGCTTTAGTAATCATTGTTTTGGTTAACACTTTCACACCATAGCTTTCTAATTTTTTATGAATACTCGCTGATAACGTTTCTGGGAGTGCTGGTAATATACGATCAGCAGCTTCAATTAATGTTACATTAAGCATTTTTGGCGAGATTTTATCAAAACCATAGTCAGATAGTTTTTCTGTCATACCAAATAATTCAGAGGCTAATTCAACACCCGTTGCGCCAGCACCAACGATAGCGATATCAATGGTTCCAGCATTCGGCATCTCGATACCTGATGAAAAGCGCCATAAACGATTAAGGATATTTTGCCTAAAATGTTTCGCTTGTATATGATCATCAAGGAAAATACAATTATCTTTAACGCCAGGCGTGCCAAAATCATTACATTGACTACCAATAGCCATAACTAAAATATCATAGGAAAGTTGGCGTTCAGGAAAAATAACTTTACCTTCGCTATCTTTGACCTCAGAAATGACAATTGATTTTGCTTCGCGATGAATATTCGTTAATGCACCTTGACGAAAAGTGAAATGATTACGTTTACCTTGTGCAATATAATTGACGTCATCTATATTATCATCAAGTGCACCCGTTGCAATTTCATGCAATAAAGGTTTCCAAAGATGGCTTGGGTTTTTATCAACAAGTATTATGTTTGCTTTTTTGCTTTTACCCAGTTTATTACCAAGTTCGGTTGCTAGTTCCAGTCCTCCAGCACCACCACCTACAATAATGATATTTTTCATATTTTTCCCTACCTTATTTTTATAATAGATTGGTATCATACTAAATTAGTTTGTTTATCACTAATTTATTTAATAGATTTAATGAATAAACAGAATCTATTAAAGATAAATCATTCTAGAATAGGTCATTAATCGTTTATTTTTACTTGTATGAATGAAGTGATTTTTTTCTCTTTTTCTTATTTTTTATATTAAATAGATACATTTACTTATTGTTAATAGGTATTTTGTGTATAATGTTTGAAATGCTTAGAATCATCTATCTTCAACGTTTTTTATTGGCGTTGCTCTATTTATCTTAACTTCTAATGTTTGTTATTACTTTATATGAATAAGACTATTTTTTTTGTTATCTTACTAATTTTGGTAACAATTAGTATCACTATCTTAATTCGTTCTCATCATCAAGATATTTTGTTACAAGGTGAAGTCGATGCACCACAAGTCAATATCTCGTCAAAAGCCAAAGGTCGTGTGGTCAATATTGCTGTTAATCGAGGCGATGATGTTAAAGCGGGTGATAAATTAATAACGCTTGATAGTCCAGAATTATTGGCGCAAGTTAAAGCGGCAGAGGCAAAACGCGATCAAGCAAAACTGCAATTTACCTTATCTGAAAAAGGAACGCGTGAAGAAAGCGTACGTTATTATCAAGCACTACTTGCCGAAGCGAAAGCGGCTTATGACAATGCGAGAAAAGAATATGACCGTTATTTAGCAATAGCAAATAAAGATTTTATCTCTCAATCCATGTTAGATAGTGCGAATAAATCTAAAAATGAAAATTACCAGAAAATGTTATCAGCACAAGCTAATTTAGATCAAGCCTTGCATGGTGATAGGCTTGAGCAGAAAGAAATTTATGCTGCACAGCTAGAACAAACCGAACAAGAATTAAATGCGTTACTGATTCAATATGACGATTTACAGGTAAAAGCGCCAGTAGATGGTGAAATTGGCGCTATCCCTGCTGAAGTAGGGGAGTTATTTAATATATCCAGCCCATTAATGACGATTATTCGATTACCTGAGGCTTATTTTATATTTAACCTTCGTGAAGATATTATGGCTAATATTCATAAAGGACAACATGTTAAGCTTACGGTGCCAGCTTTAGGCCAAAAAGTTATTGAGGCTGAAATCCGCTACATCGCTGCGATGGGTGATTTTGCGACTAAACGCGCAACAAGAGCAACGGGTGACTTTGATTTAAAAACTTTTGAAGTTCGTTTATATCCATTGCAGCCTGTGGAAGGACTTCGCCCTGGAATGAGTACATTATGGCAGTGGCACAAATAAGATTATTTTTCATCTGTTTTAAGAATGCTTTTTATTCTGAGCTACAACAGCTATTTAGTGGTTTTACACGTCATTGGTTATTATGGATTTTTCCTTTTCTCATTTTTACATTAATCAGTAGTATTTTTACACAAGGTGTTATGCTTGATTTGCCCATTGGCGTTGTGGATCACGATCATAGTTCACTTTCTCGTCAGCTTATTCGGGAATTAGATGCTGGTAGTCATGCTAAACTAATTAATGATGATATGTCGTTACCAGAAGCGATTGAACAATTAAAAAGAATCAATATATACGCATTGCTTTATATTCCACCTAATTTTGAAGCAGACGTGTTGGCAGGGCAACAACCAACACCGATACTTTACTATAATTCTCTCTATTATAGTGCGGGTCTATATTCGATTATGGATTATTCAGGGTTGATAAATTCATTAAATGAGCACTATCGCGGTATTATGGCAACCAAAATTGGGTTACCTATCCCTACTTTGGCTGAGGTCAATTTTGTGTATGATGGATTATTTAATGCGACGGGTAATTCTCGTTATTTTCAATTATTTTCAGCGATTGTACATATTTTACAATTATTCGTTGTTGCCTGTACGGTGCATTTGTTAGGGCAATTACCTAAAACATTTCAAGTAAATTATGCCATTATATTGGGTAAATTATTCCCTTATACTTTATGGTATACCAGTTTATTATTATTGGAAATTGCTGTGTTAGTGCTTGTGTCAAGTGCAAAAGTTAATAGCCAGCCCATTTTTATGCCAATAGTCATCTTTTTTTATGTCATGGCGGCTCAAAGTATTGGAGTTTTATTATTTACTTTCACTCGTACTGTGATTAATGCCTATAGTCTAATTGGCATTTTGGTTGGATTGGCCTTAACTTATTCAGGCATAACTGTTCCCGAAATTTCTATGCCATTGGTTGCGCAATTGATTGCGCAGATAGAGCCGTTAACCTATGCGCTCAACACGTTATTTGATATTTTTTTACGTCATATTACATTTTCTTCTGTAGTTAAAACTTGCCTGATTTTAATTATTTATCCCTTTATCACTATGATCCTAGCTCGAAAACGCTTTACAAAGCGGTTAGAACAGCAAGAGGTATTCAATTAATGGTACTTTACTGGCAGTCATTTAGAAAAGTCTTGCTCTCACTATTAAATAGACCGCTTTGGTTAATGTTATTGCTCTCTTTATGTCTTATGAGTCTTGTTTATATTAATCAAACCGTCCGGAATTTGCCGATTGCAGTGATCGATCAGGATCATAGTATTGCCAGCCGACATTTAATTCGAGAACTTAATGCTAGTTCAAAAATTAACGTGGTTGTATACGATAATATACTTGATGCTTTACATGATATTGATAAACGTAACATTTTTGCTGCGATGATTATCCCATTAGATTTTGAAAAGCGTTTATTACATAACCAACAGATTACCATATTGGCTTATGGTGATGCCTCAAATCGGTTAGCTAATAGTCTAATTCAACGTGATATTTTAGCTGCATATCAATCTATATTAGCAGATTATCAATATAATATTATGTATCGTAATGGATTTACTCATCAGCAAATTGATATGGTATTAAATCCGATCCACGGACAAACCGTGCCGTTATTTAATGCTGGTATGACATTTGCTGCGATGACCTTTCCTGGACTATTAATTATGTTATTCCAGCATTCATTAATACTCGTCTCAACGCGTATCAACATAACACTAAATACTTTACCACAAGGTAAGCCACCAAAAGCAGTATTTTTAGGAAGTTTATCAGCATTATTACCAATATGGTTATTTCTATCGATAGTCCTTTTTGTATTATGGCCTTGGATTTTGGGGTATCGACAATTAGCCCCTATTCCTATCATTCTATTTTTAATGTTTCCCTTTTTATTTGCGATTATGGGATTAAGTAAATTACTAACAGAATGTATTGGTCGTGTAGAAATGGTATATTTGACACTGTCTTTCTTAACTACACCTATCTTTTATTTATCTGGAATCATTTGGCCACTAGACTCCATGCCTTTATGGGTACAATTTTTTTCTCATTTATTGCCTTCAACTTGGGCAGTAAAAATGATTGTCGGTGTCAATCAAATGGGATCAAGTACAATGGATGTTAGCGTTGATATCGTTATGCTATTGGTTTTAGGATGTATATATATTGGATTAGGATTATTTATCGCTAGATTAAAAAGTGGAGAGATTCGGCGATGGCCGGTAGTTAAACGATCTCATTAAACAAAACTTTACAAATAAACTAAGATATTAAGAGCAATTTATTCTTCATGATGATCAATGAATAGGCAGGTGGACAGCCAATCAACTATTTACATTTGATCTTGGGTTAATTTTGCCATAAATCTTAACTCGCGCTATACTGAATAAAATCTTTTTTTAAGGAGCATTAAATGGAATGTGATACCTCTATTCTTTGTGATTATTATCCTGAAGATATAAATGTGGTTGAACCATTATTTACTAACTTCGGTGGTATTACTTCTTTCTCCGGACAAGTAGTGACCGTAAAATGTTTTGAGGATAATGGTCTTCTCTACGAAATTCTGCAAGAAGAAGGTACCGGCAAAGTATTAGTGATTGATGGTGGTGGTTCGGTAAGACGTGCGCTTATTGATGCAGAACTCATTGATATTGCTGTGCAGAATCATTGGGAAGGATTGATTGTCTATGGTGCCGTTCGTCAAGTTGATTATTTAGCTGATGCTCAAATTGGTATACAAGCTATCGCGGCGATTCCAGTGGGTGCTGATGACCAAGGCATTGGTGAAAATGATATTAGAGTTAATTTTGGTGGCGTAACCTTCTTTTCTGGTGATTTTGTGTATGCGGATAATACCGGTATTGTACTATCTGAAATTGCATTAGAAATTGAAGATTAGTCATTACTGCGTAGAATAAAAACCAGTGAAATAGAACACTATTTCACTGGTTTATCGATTAATTAATGATGTATTGCGTTGTTATTTACCTGTCCAGCCTTGTAACATATTGGCTAATTCATCAGCATGATCTTCTTCTTCAGCAAGAATATGCTCAATAATTCGTTTAGTCGTGGTATCTTGATCACCAACATACAGAATTACTTCTCGATAATAATCGATAACAATTCGTTCTGAAATAAGATTTTCTTTAATCATCTCTTGAAGATCCGTGCCTTCATGGTACTCAGTTGGTGAACGCTCGGTAAACACTGCTGGATTGAGATCAGGGGCTCCGCCTAACTGGGTTATACGTTCAGCCAGCATATCAGCATGTTGTTGTTCCTGTTTTGCATGTTCGAGGAATTCGCCTTTAATGGGATCCATCATCAGACCTGCCGCCATATAATAGTGACGTAAATAACGTAGAACACATACCCATTCTGAAGCAAGGGCAGCATTGAGTAGTTCGATTACCTTGTGTCTATCTAAGGTATAGGTTTGGGTAACCGCCCCTGACTCAACATGTTTACGTGCATTTAGCCGAAGTTGTTCTTTAGTACTAAATTTACTCTGCTGATTTACTATGCTCGTCATTTTTTTACCTCCATGTGTGTGATCATTTATGATTGCAATTGATCTAAAAATGTAGCAAGCACTTATTTATAAGTCGATGATAAATATATTAAAAATAGTTATATTTATGCCATATTCGAGTTAAAGTTATGTTGTGATGATGTAAGTCGTTTTGATGTTTTAGCCTGTAGTAACTAAGATGATGAAAGATTAATCTAATTTTGGGTTAACAAATTAATTTTCTAATCAAATTAAGATTGGAAAAAGATATTTATGATATTTGATATTTGATATTTGAGGATAAATAATAATTGATATAACAGGATAATAACTAAAATATACATAGATAAGCTTTCTATGAAAAAGGCCGCTAAATTAGCGACCTTTTCTTGGTTACAGTATTGTAAACAGAAATTATTTAATAATTTTAGCAACAACACCAGCACCAACAGTACGACCACCTTCACGGATAGCGAAACGTAAACCTTCATCCATCGCGATTGGGTGAATTAATGATACTGTCATCTTAATGTTATCACCTGGCATTACCATCTCTACGCCTTCTGGTAACTCGATAGTTCCTGTTACGTCAGTTGTACGGAAGTAGAACTGTGGACGGTAACCTTTGAAGAATGGAGTATGACGACCACCTTCATCTTTGCTTAAGATATACACTTCTGATTCGAAATCAGTATGTGGTTTAATTGAACCTGGTTTCGCTAATACTTGACCACGTTCGATTTCTTCACGTTTAGTACCACGTAATAACACACCTACGTTCTCACCTGCACGACCTTCGTCTAACAGTTTACGGAACATCTCAACACCAGTACAAGTTGTTTTCGCTGTATCTTTGATACCTACGATTTCAACTTCATCACCAACTTTGATGATACCACGCTCTACACGACCTGTTACTACTGTACCACGTCCTGAGATTGAGAATACATCTTCGATTGGTAATAAGAATGGTTTATCAATGTCACGCTCTGGCTCTGGGATATAAGTGTCTAACGCTTCCGCTAATTCAACAATTTTGTCTTCCCACTCAGCAACACCGTTTAACGCTTGTAATGCTGAACCACGAATCACTGGTGTATCATCACCTGGGAAATCATATTGAGATAGAAGTTCACGTACTTCCATTTCAACTAATTCTAATAACTCTTCGTCATCAACCATATCACATTTGTTTAAGAATACGATGATGTAAGGAACACCTACTTGACGACCTAAAAGGATGTGCTCACGTGTTTGTGGCATAGGACCATCTGTTGCTGCTACTACTAAGATAGCTCCGTCCATTTGTGCCGCACCTGTGATCATGTTTTTAACATAGTCAGCATGGCCCGGGCAGTCTACGTGTGCGTAGTGACGAGTTGGCGTATCGTACTCAACGTGTGATGTATTGATGGTGATACCACGTGCTTTTTCTTCTGGTGCATTATCGATTTGATCGAATGCTCGTGCTTGACCACCGAATTTTTTAGCAAGTACGCTGGTGATCGCAGCAGTTAAAGTTGTTTTACCATGGTCAACGTGGCCGATTGTACCGACGTTAACGTGGGGTTTTGTACGTTCAAATTTTTCTTTAGACATGTTCTATGTTCCTTAATTAACTCTCTTCCCTGATACAGGGAAGAGTGAAATTGGTTAACAATTAAATAAATTATTTCGCTTTACGCGCTTCAATAATCGCAGTTGCAATGTTAGTTGGTGCTTCGTTGTACTTCAAGAACTCCATAGAGTATGAGGCACGACCCTGAGTTTGTGAACGCAGGTCTGTTGCATAACCAAACATTTCTGAAAGTGGTACTTGAGCTCGAACAGTTTTACCCGTAGAGGTATCGTCCATCCCTTCGATCATACCACGACGACGGTTAAGGTCACCGATAACGTCACCCATATAATCTTCAGGTGTTTCTACTTCAACTTTCATAATTGGTTCAAGTAATACTGGTTTCGCTTTCATGAAGCCATCTTTAAATGCCATTGAACCAGCGATTTTAAATGCCATTTCTGATGAGTCGACATCATGGTAAGAACCGTCATAGATGGTTACTTTGATATCAACAACAGGGTAGCCAGCAAGAACACCGTTTTTCATTTGTTCCTGAACACCCTTATCAACAGCTGGAATATATTCTTTTGGTACGACACCACCAACGATTTCGTTATGGAATTCATAACCAGGACCACCAGCTTCTAATGGCTCAATACGTAACCATACGTGACCGAACTGACCGCGACCACCAGACTGACGAACGAATTTACCTTCTTGTTCAACTGAGTTACGAATAGTTTCGCGGTAAGCAACTTGTGGTTTACCAACGTTAGCTTCTACTTTGAATTCACGTTTCATACGGTCAACGATGATTTCAAGGTGTAATTCACCCATACCAGAAATAATGGTTTGACCAGATTCTTCGTCAGTATGAACACGGAATGACGGATCTTCTTGTGCTAAACGGCCAAGTGCTAGACCCATTTTTTCTTGGTCAGCTTTAGTTTTTGGCTCAACAGCAACAGAAATAACCGGTTCTGGGAATTCCATTCTTTCTAGAATGATTGGCGCGCTATCTGCACATAATGTATCACCTGTAGTGACATCTTTTAGACCGATAGCGGCTGCGATATCACCAGCGCGAACTTCTTTAATCTCTTCACGTTTATTAGCATGCATCTGAACGATACGACCAAAACGTTCTTTTCTGTCTTTTACTGAGTTAAGAACAGTATCACCTGAATTAACTACACCAGAATAGACGCGGAAGAATGTTAAGTTACCCACAAATGGGTCTGTTGCAATTTTAAATGCTAAAGCAGAGAATGGTTCATCATCGCTAGAGTGACGTTCTGCAGCTTCACCATTTTGAAGTTCACCTTTAATTGCAGGTACGTCAGTTGGTGCTGGTAAATATTCAATTACTGCATCAAGCATGAACTGAACGCCTTTATTTTTAAAGGCACTACCACAGGTAACAAGAATGATCTCATTAGCAAGTACGCGTTGACGTAAAGCTGCTTTAACTTCTTCTTCAGTTAACTCTTCACCACCAAGGTATTTTTCCATTAACTCTTCGTTAGCTTCAGCGGCAGCTTCGATTAGGTTAGCACGATATTCTTCAACCTGATCAACCATATCTGCTGGTACATCTTCATAAACAAAAGTAGTACCTTGATCAGCATCATTCCAGTTAATCGCTTTACGTTTTAGTAGATCGATAACACCAGTGAAGGATTCTTCCGCACCGATTGGTAATACTAATGGCACTGGCACAGCAGCTAAACGTGTTTTGATTTGATCAACAACACGTAAGAAGTTAGCACCCATACGGTCCATTTTGTTAACAAATGCAATACGTGGTACTGAATATTTGTTAGCTTGACGCCAAACGGTTTCTGATTGTGGTTGAACACCACCTACTGCACAGTAAACCATTACGGCACCATCTAATACACGCATAGAACGTTCTACTTCGATAGTGAAGTCAACGTGTCCTGGAGTATCGATGATATTAATACGGTGTGGTTCAAATTGTTTTGCCATACCAGACCAGAAAGCGGTCGTTGCAGCAGAGGTAATTGTGATACCACGTTCTTGTTCTTGTTCCATCCAGTCCATGGTAGCAGCACCATCATGCACTTCACCAATTTTATGGTTGATACCTGTATAGAACAAAATACGCTCGGTAGTTGTAGTTTTACCGGCGTCGATGTGTGCACTGATACCGATATTACGATAACGTGCGATAGGAGTTGTACGAGCCATTTTAATCCTCTAATTAGTCGTTCTTTGATTTAATTGTCACTGAGTGTGATAGATGCCAGCTATGCGGTGCAATTGGCATTCGCATAACCGGATAAAATCAAGTCATTACCAACGGTAATGTGCGAACGCTCTATTAGCTTCGGCCATACGATGAACATCTTCACGTTTTTTCACTGCAGAACCTTTATTTTCAGCAGCATCAGAGAGTTCATTAGCAAGGCGTAAAGCCATTGATTTATCACCACGTTTACGTGCAGCTTCAACAATCCAACGCATACCTAATGCGTTACGACGTACTGGACGAACTTCAACTGGTACTTGGTAAGTTGAACCACCCACACGGCGTGATTTAACTTCTACGGTAGGTCTTACGTTATCTAAAGCAAGTTCAAAAGCTTCTAAATGACTTTTACCTGAACGCTCAGCTAGCGTATCAAGCGCTGAGTAGACGATCGATTCTGCAACAGATTTTTTACCATCTACCATTAAAATATTAATAAATTTAGCCAGCAACTCTGATCCGAATTTAGGATCCGGAAGAATTTTACGTTGACCGGCAGCATGACGACGAGCCATGATATACTCCGTTTTTATCTATAATTTCAGGTTACCCAAAACTCAATGAGTTATTTGGAATGTTAAATGTTTGGCCTTACTTAACGGAGAACCATTAAGATTTAGGTCTTTTTACGCCGTATTTAGAACGACTTTGTTTACGGTCTTTAACACCAGCACAGTCTAATGCGCCACGCACGGTGTGATAACGAACACCTGGTAAGTCTTTAACACGACCACCACGAATTAAAATAACGGAGTGCTCTTGTAAGTTATGGCCTTCACCACCGATATAAGAAGTCACTTCGTAACCATTAGTTAAACGAACACGGCATACTTTACGTAATGCTGAGTTAGGTTTTTTAGGTGTAGTTGTATATACACGAGTACATACACCACGTTTTTGCGGGCAAGCTTCAAGCGCAGGAACATTGCTTTTTGCAGGTTTCATTGCTCTTGGTTTGCGTACCAGCTGATTAATTGTTGCCATTAATAAGCTCCTGAATTATTTCAATCTTTATATAAATTAAAATGCTTTTTAGATACGTAATAAATTACCCCAAGCTATGCGAATATAGTTTGGGGGTCGCAAGATTCTAGTACCGATAGGCATTATTGTCAAGTTTTTAGCTGCGATTATGGATAACTCTGGCGTCACTTTTTATGTCTTAGATGACCAATAATTTTTAAGAATAAATTAATCACTTTATTATGTGCCATAGATTAAGGATTTATTATGTAATCGCCCCTATCCTTTGGATTATCCGTTGAAGTTAATTATTCGGAAGAGAGTGGGTATTTATATAGTGACACAATAGAATTAAGATTTATATAAGGTCCACTTTGGATAGGGTAAGAATAAAACTGAAATAATGAATCAGCGAATAAGAAGTTTAGCACTTAGGCGCTAAACTTCATTATCTGAGTAGGATTAATCAACAAAAATAATCTTAAGTAAAAATAAGATAGCAACTAAAATCACACAAAGGTTAAGATCTCGAAAACGACCAGTAAAGATTTTTAGAACTACGTAGGTAATAAAACCAAGTGCTACGCCTTCGGTAATTGCAAAGCCGAAAGGCATCATGACGGTAGTAATAAATGCTGGTGTTGCTTCGGTTAAATCATCCCATTTAACTTTGGTTAAACTGGACGTCATTAAAATACCAACATAAATTAATGCACCAGCTGTAGCGTAGCTAGGAACAACACTGGCTAAAGGTGAGAAAAAGATAACCAGTAAAAATAATAGCCCTACTACCACGGCAGTTAAACCAGTTCGTCCACCAACAGAGACGCCCGCTGAACTTTCAATATAAGCGAGTACCGATGAGGTACCAAACAAACCGCCCAACATTGAACTAAAGCTATCAATCAATAGCGTTCGGCGCATTTTAGGGAAAGAACCTTGCTTATCGGTTAATTGCGCTTTATCGGTGACCGCTAAAATCGTACCTGATGAGTCAAACAAGTTAACGATCATAAATGAGAAAATCACCCCAGCTAATGCTAAATTGAATGAGCCTTTGATATCAACGTGACCGACTACACTATTAATTGCAGGGGGCATGGCGACAAAACCTGTAAATACCACATTAGGATCAAAAATTAATGCTAATAAGGTGACCGCTAAGATGGCAACTAAAATCGCCGCATGAAAGTGACGTGCGGCTAAAATAACAATAATAAAGAAGCCAAGTGCACCTAATAAGACATGAGTAGATAATAGGTGACCAGTAGTGAGTAAGGTGGCAGGGGAGCTGACAACGAGCCCCATATTTTGGAAGCCCATAAAAGCAATAAATAATCCCACACCGCTACTAATTCCTACTCGTAAACATTGTGGAATATGGGCGATCAGCCAATGTCTTATTCTAAATAAAGCAAGTAAAAAGAACGCAAAAGAACCCCAGAAGATGGCACCCATACCAACTTGCCACGAATAGCCCATTGATTTAACGACACCATAGGCAAAGAAGGCGTTAAGCCCCATCGCGGGAGCTAAAGCAATGGGTAGGTTAGCAAATAATCCCATCAGAATACTAGCAAAAGCCGACACTAAGCAGGTCAATACAAATACGGCTTGGGGATCCATACCCGTGACGGATAGAATATTTGGATTAACAAAAATAATATAAACCATAGTAAGAAAAGTAGTACAACCAGCGATAATTTCAGTTTTAACGGTTGAGCCTTTTTCTTTTATTTTGAAGAAGTTATTTAACAAAGACGTGTTTTGAGTTGTGGATGATGGATTCATAAAAAAACCTAATATAAGTTAGCTTAATAATAAAAAAAGCTAAGTTATGATATACCGAGTTTATGCAAATTGAAAAGATAAAATTAAATTTTTTCAATATAGATTATGATTACTCTTTAATTAATCATCCAAAATAGTAACATAGCAACTAATTGATTAACTGAATCGAAATAAGTTTATATTTTGCTGCGAGTTATTATCATCACCCATTTATTTTTATGATAAGGAATAATATATTTGATTAAGACTAGTGAGGTTTATGATTATATTACAAAAAGTGATAAATATAGCTTATAACAGTGGCTAAGAAAAAAGTGACCAACAAGATTGACGCTATATTTACGTGGCAAATTAAGACCCAACTGGATGTGATGTTGATTCATCATGTTCCATGATTTAGTTGTTAAACTATTTAACTAAATCATGAAACCAGTCAAATTAAAAATAACGTTTTATCTTACTTAAATCACTTTTAATATGAATTAAATCAGACTACCTTGTCCTGCGGTAAATTCGATGCTTCGGCGATTTCAATTAATTCGCTTTCTTTATCTATTTCTGTTGGAGAAATAGTCGTTGGTTGCTGATGCAACAACGCTAAAATATGGGCAGCGATCTCATTTCTACCTGTGATAACTTCAGTCGCGCCATGTTCAGCGATATATTCCGCCTCATCGTCGTAGAAAGTACTGACATAAATATCAATATCTGGTCGCAGTTCACGAACTTTTGAGGAGATTTGACCCGCTTCATAGCCATTCGGCATAGAGACAATCAGCCATTTAGCCGTATTAACATGAGCCAGTTGGAGGATGTCTTCATTCGATGCATTACCAAATATCGCGATAATACCCTCGTTGCGTAGTTTTTCGACTAAAGATAACGAAGAGTCAATGACAATAAAGGGAATGTTTCGTTCATGTAATTGTCCAGCAATAATACTACCTAAACGACCATGACCAATAAGGATGGCATGATCGGCCATATTATCGGGTACCGGTTGGGTAATCGTTGCTACCGGATCAATCATTTTATCGACAATCGTTTCGGTTTTAGCCAAATAAGCTTCAACAAAATTAAAAATAAATGGATTGATAACAATCGAAATAATGGCCCCAGCTAGAATTAAGCTATGTGCTTCAGGAGGGAAGACGCCTAACGTAATACCCAGTGCGGCCAAAATAAAACTAAATTCACCGATTTGCGCTAAGCTAGCAGATATGGTGAGCGCCGTACGTTTACTATGACCAAATAGCCTAACAATGGTATAGGCCGCAATCGACTTACCAAAGATAATGATCATAATTGTTGCTAAGGTTGCAAAAGGGTGAGTAATAATGATAGTTGGATCAAATAACATACCAACTGAAACAAAAAATAAGACGGCAAAGGCATCTTTTAATGGTAAAACATTCGTTGCCGCACGATGGCTTAATTCTGATTCGGTTAGTGCCATACCAGCAAAGAAAGCTCCTAGTGCAAAAGACGCGCCAAAAAGCTGAACAGCAGCTAAGGCAATACCTAAAGCAATGCCAAGTACGGTTAAAGTAAATAGCTCATCAGAACCTGTAGCCGCACTTTTAGCAAGTAACCAAGGCACAAAGCGACGCCCGAAGATAATCATAAAACTAATAAAAACAATGACTAACCCAATAGTTTTGGCAATTTCAAACGCAATATCGACCAATTGAATATTAGTATCACTTGACGTTTTGATGATAGCGGGTAATAAGACTAAGGTCAGTACCATGGCCAGATCTTCGACAATCAACCACCCAATAGCAATACGTCCACGGCTACTTTCAATAAGATGACGTTCCTCTAACGCTCGCAGTAAGACTACGGTACTTGCGGTTGATAAACATAGTCCAAACACTAAGCCCGTTAATAGTGACCAGCCGATACATACAGCAAGTCCCATACCTAATAAAGTGGCTACCGCAATTTGCACAATGGCACCTGGAATCGCGATAGCTTTTACTGAGAGCAGATCTTTTAGGGAAAAGTGTAATCCGACGGCGAACATCAGCAGAATAACCCCAATTTCGGCTAATTGTCCCACGATAGTGGTATCTGCCACATAACCCGGAGTGGCGGGACCAAAGAGAATACCTGCAATAAGGTAACCAACCAAAGGAGAAATCTTCAACTTATTTGCTAGCAATCCTAAAATAGCAGCTAATACAATACCACCGATAATGGCCGCGATTAAAGGTCCTGTTGAATGCATAATTTCTCCTTATTATTTTAATTTTGAAATAGGTGGCTATATTACCGTATTTTTACTTTCTCTGCTTTAGGGATTTATTTGGCGAATAATGTTTTATGATTAAGTGATTTGTATTTTATTGATTTAAAGAAAAGAAGAAAAAGGCGTAAAAAAGATCCAGCTAATCATTAAATAAGGCAAGTTAAATCGATAACTCTTTAATAATATAGCAATTTTTTATAAGTGAATAATTGGATTAGCAATAAAATTAAAATAAATAGTATCAACAATAAATTATAAAAATACGCTAAATTTGTCTAAAATTTAGCGTATTTGGTAATAACTATTTTTATAATTGGTGTTTTTAGTCAATCAATAGCGTGTGATATCAATAACAATAATCACACCTCTATTATCTGTACTATGGATTGCCATTGTGATGAGCCAGTGGTTGATGATAAATCTGCACCTTTACAATACGATGACTTTCAACGTCAATTACATCAAAAAGATAAGGTGAAATAACAATTTTTTCGCCCACCGTTGGAATATGTTGTGTTTTTTCCATTAATAAACCCGCTAACGTATGATAATCACGTTTATCATCTAAAGGAATATCAATATAGCGAACAAGTTCCTCAAGCGGTATGTAGCCATTAGCTAAATAACTGCCGTCGTCTAAACACTGTATATCGTGTCGTGAATCGACATCCTCTTCCTCGGTGGGTAATTCACCCGCAATAGTTTCCATAATATCGGTAACGGAAACGACGCCTTGTGTTGAACCAAATTCATCCACGACGAATGCAAAATGCGTTTTTGCTGCTTTGAACTGTTCAAGTGCGACGAGTAACGAAACGGTTTCAGGAAAAATCAGCGGCTGTTTAATTAACGATTTAATTGTAGAAATCTCATTATTAAAGACCTGCTTAAGTAAGTCATTTACATAAATGATCCCTATCGGTTCATTGTTAGCATCGTTATCCGTTACAATTAAACGTGTATGTTGATTTTCTTCAATGGCATTAATCAGGTCTTGGCGATCACTATCCAAATTGATCTGATCAATATCTAAGCGAGAGGTCATAATACTGCTGACTGAGCGCTGAGCCAGACCTAATACCCGTTCAATCATACTTAGTTCTTGTTGGTTAAATACTGATTCCTGTTTTCCAGCATCTGCGATTAAATCTGCACTATGGCTATCGAGTTCCTCATCCTCAACATCCCCGCGCAAAATATGTAAAACTGCTTCAGCGGTACGTTGACGTAGCGTTTTATCGCGAGTGAGGAAACGACGGCGATTATAGCTCCCGATCTGATTAAAAATTTCGATAATGATAGAGAAGCCGATGGCGGCATATAAATAGCCTTTTGGAATAATAAAATCAAATCCCTCTGCGACTAAGCTGAAGCCTATCATTAATAGAAAACTTAAGCAGAGAATCACAATAGTTGGATGGGCATTAACAAATATCGTCAACGGTTTGCTGGCTAACATCATCAGGCTCATCGCAATACATACCGCCGCTATCATAACCGGTATATGTTCAACCATACCAACCGCCGTAATCACTGCATCAAGTGAGAAAACCGCATCAAGGATAACGATTTGCGCTACAACGGTCCAAAAATGTGAGGTTTTTCTCTGTTTACTGCCCTCCTGTGCATTCCCTTCTAGCCGGTCATTTAACTCCATAGTGGCTTTAAATAGTAAAAATATGCCGCCTACCAACATAATTAATTGCCGACCATTAAAACTTATCTCAAATAGAGTGAACAGTGGCGTTTTTAGTGTGACAAGCCAACCAGTCAAAACTAACAAACAAATACGCATAACCAGCGCAAAGCTCAGTCCGACGAGGCGCGCTTTATCACTTAAGTGACGAGGAAGCTTTTCTGCAAGAATGGCAATAAAAACAAGATTATCGATACCGAGCACAATTTCAAGCACAACTAATGTTGCTAAACCGGCCCAAATTGTTGGATCTGTGATCCATTCCATAAGTCAGGTGGTTACCTTTAAGTTAAACAGCACATGCTGCAAACGTAATTTTGTACATAATCAATATAAGAATCAATAAAAAAATGCATTTACTCTAAAAATAACGCGCTGATTGTATTTGATTAATTAAATTGTAATAAAAGATATTTACAAATAGACGAGTAAATAGGTCTAAAGCGTTAAAGTCTCGTTGGCAATGATTGCCATTAGTTGCAATATATCATTCATTGCTTCTAAGATTTTTATAATAAAATAATTAATACTGTATAGCTAATTTGATAATTCTATTATAGAAAATTTAATTCTAATACAACATATAAGAAGATTTATTTTATAAATATAAGGAACAAATAGTCAGGTATATTCAATAAAAGATATTGTCATCACTTAACCATTTTAAAAGTTTTATAATCGACAAAAATAATATATTTTCTGATTTTGTGTCATTCTAAGTTGTGTGAGAAATAGATATTTTATTGGATATTGGTTGCCCTAAATAAATTCGAATTAAATATGATTTGCCAGTACTATATGGTACAAAATAATCAATCATGTTTCCGTATAAAGCGTTTGTTTATTATGCTTGATTTTTTAAAGATGAGTTTGGCATTATTTTGTTTAAGCAGTTGCCATGATATTCTTCAGATAAAATATTTCTAATGATAATGTAATCTAGTTATTTTAATAATCATTAAGAATAGAAATATCTTAAATAAGAGTCTTAATTTCAAATTACTTTACAACATTTTTGATCTTATACTGTTAGAGTATTACTATTTTTTATATTTTTGAGGGTAAAAAATGACATTAGCATTTAAAGATGGAGTTCATGCCTGTATCCCAACTTTATTAGGTTACATCGGTATTGGTATCGCTGCTGGTGTTATTGATAAATCGGCTAATTTATCGATATTAGAAGTCACTTTGCTAGCCATGATTGTTTATGCGGGCGCTGCACAATTTATTATTGCTGGATTAATGATGGTGGCAACCCCCGTTTCAGCAGTTATTTTTACTGTTTTTCTCGTTAATTCGCGTCATTTCTTAATGAGTATGGCAACGGCTCCTATTTTTCGTCAATATTCATTACTGAATAATATTGGGATAGGGAGTTTGTTAACCGATGAAAGTTTTGCTGTTGCTATGACGGCTATTTCCAATAAAGTGCCAATTAATCCACCTTGGATGCATGGATTGAATTTGACTGCTTATCTCACTTGGGTTTTATCGTGTTTGATGGGCGCATTAATTGGACAATGGTTACCCGATCCGGCTCTATTTGGCTTGGATTATGCGTTAGTGGCAATGTTTATTGGATTGCTTTATTTACAGTTGATTAGTGATAAAACAAAAAAGATTAAAAATAAAATCACAGCCATGTTGACTGTCTCTATCATGTTAGTTTTATTATTACGGTTTATTTCGGTTGAACTGGCTATTTTGATCAGTACATTTATAGGGTGTTGTCTGGGAATTTTAGTGGAAGGTAAAAATGACAACGTATAGTTTATTAATTATTTTAGGTTGTGGATTGGTTACTTGGCTACCGAGAGTGATTCCTTTTATATTAGTTAAAAAAATACAATTGCCAGATATTATTCTGCGTTTTTTATGTTATGTACCTATTTGTATTTTAACCGCATTATTTGTAAGTAATTTGTTGATTGTGAAAGAGGGCAAATTTCCTGAATTAAATATGACTTATGTTTTGGCAACTATTCCAACAGCTCTTGTTGCATTTTTAACAAAGAACCTAATGTATATTGTGATTTCGGGTATGTGTTTTATGGCAATTATACGCCATTTTTGCATATAAATGGTTATCAAAATTATGTGGAAAGTTATAACTAGATAAAACTATAAAGCACGCGTATCCTTACGCCAGTTATCCGCGGTTAATGCTTCACCAAAATAACTCTGTACTAATTTCTGTGTGACGTCACTGATCGGTGCAGTAAGGACTTCCCCTGTTTGTCCGTATTCGACGATTTCGCCATTTTGCATTACCATAATTTGATCGCTAATATGTTTCATCATGCCAATATCTTGAGTGACATAAACATAAGAAATATTTTGTTTTTGTTGTAGCGATAACATCAAATTGATAATTTGTGAACGCATCGAAATATCCAGCGCCGCTAAGGCTTCATCGGCAATAATGACTTTAGGTTTTAAGATTAATGCTCTTGCTAGTGCGACACGCTGTTTCTGTCCTGCTGCCATGGTGGAAGGGTAATAAGCGGCATGATCCGGCAATAAACCTACCTGTTTTAACACTTCATAAATAAGTTTTTCACGTTGGAACGCATCAAGATCGGTATTCTGTTTTAAAGGGAGCTCCAATAGTTGACCAATGCGTAAATGTGGATCAAATGAGCTGTCTGGATTTTGAAATATCATCCGAATTAATTGGCTACGATAACGGTAATCACCATATTCTAATTTACGATCTTCAACCCATATTTCTCCCGATGTGGGGGCTATCATACCGACTAACATTTTCGCTAACGTTGATTTACCCGAACCATTTTCACCGATTATAGCTAATGTTTTACCTGCATCAAGGGTAAAGGAGGCGGATTTGACAGCTTCGATAGTCTCATGCCCAAACAATCTTTTTTTAATATGAAATGTTTTAGATAAATGACAAACTTTTAATACTGAATTCATGATTAATTCTCTACATTCAGTGGAAAGTGACAAGCAACCGCATGATCACGGATATCAATAAGTTGTGGCGTAACAATGCATTTTTTTTGCGCATAAGGACAGCGCGGTCCAAGTCGGCAGCCAATAGGTAAATGTGCTAACGAAGGGATCACCCCTTGTAAGGTATTTAATGGACTTTTATGAGCAAGAGCCTGCCCAAAATCAGGGATGGCATTTATTAAGGCTTGGGTATAAGGGTGATAAGGTTCATGGGCTAACGTTTCACTCATTCCTCTCTCTACCATTTGCCCACAATAAAGGACATTAATCCGATCACTCCAGCGTGTCACCATCTGTAAATCGTGACTAATTAGTAGAATTGTTGTTCCCATATTTTGATTCATACTGGCTAAAAGGCGAAAAATTTGCGCCTCAGTGGTCGCTTCCATGGCATTGGTGGGTTCATCCGCAATTAATAGCTTAGGTTGATTGGCCAAGGCGATAGCGATCATGACTTTTTGGCACTCGCCTTCTGTTAGCTCATAAGGATAGCTATCCATAATATCTTTATGCTCTTTAATGCCAACACGATGTAGTAATTCAATAGCGCGATTTTTACGCCAGAAAAAGCGTTGCCACCAACGTCCCTTAAAGGTTCGTTTAGGAATGGCTTTAATCAACAAATTACCAATGGTCATGGATGGATCGAGACACGACTGTGGTTCTTGAAATATCATAGAGACATGTTGACTGATAATTTTGCGACGCTTTTTGGGGGTAAGTTTTAGTAAATCCACATCATCAAAAATAAACCGATCGGCTCTAATTTGCCAGTTTGGATTAGTAATGCCCAAGATGGCCTTAGCGATTAACGTTTTACCAGAACCCGATTCACCAACTAAGCCACAAATTTCACCTTCGGTTAATTTGATATTAACACGATCAACGGCTCGTAATTGACCTGATGGGGATGACAATTCGATTGTAAGATTGCGAATATCTAATAATGCCATGGTTAGTCTCGGTATGACCTCGCTTGTTGTAGCCCATAATCAAAAAAGTTTAACAGTAAAATTACGCACAAAATAGCTAAACCAGGTGCGATAAATGCCCATTGATTGATTGGCATAATAGCGATCATTTCGCGCATCATTACGCCTAATTCATTGTAATCAGATTCAATCCCAAAGTTTAAAAATGTTAACGTTGTTAGAGCAAGTAGACAAGTGGTAAAAATAGCAATGCACTCAGAAACGAAATTGGCTAAAATATTAGGGAATACTGAATAACGCATAATATTCATTATCGATAATCCATCTAACCTTAAGGCAATAATATACGTTTTTTTCAGCTCATTATTGACCATGTTATACAAATTGTGGATGAATCGTGGGAGTAAACTGACACCAACGACCATCATTAAATTATTGAGAGTATTACCACTAAACAACGATAAAATCATCATCATTAATAGTGGTGGAATGGCGGTAATCGTTTGTATCGATAGTAACACTATGTGCGCCGCAGGTCTACAAAAGACCGTCCATAAACTCATTACCGTTCCAATTAAGATAACATACAGGGTAATGAGTAGTGTAATCGCTAGCGAGGTTTGTAATGCCCATAATAAGCGTTTAAAAATATCTTTTCCCGTGTTATCAATCCCTAAAATATGATTAATATCGCCTTGTTCAAACCAAGCAGGCATTAAAAAACGTTTTAGTGGATAAAGTTGATCAATATTCGATGCTAACCAAGGGGTTAATATACAAGCAATTAACGTTAACAACAGTCCATAAAAACCAATAATAAGGAAAAGATTATGGTGCATAGTGCGCACAAAGGCAGTATAAGTATAACGTAATTTAGTACGATAGATGGCTAAATTATTCATCATATAACTCCTGATGGCGCAATGGCTGAATCATTATCGTAATCAACATGATAAATAGATTTAATGAACAGAGTAACACACCACATATCATAATCGCGATAGCAATCACTAAACCGTTTTTATCGACAAATCCTTGCATAACCCATGTGCCTAAACCTGGTCGTTTAAAGATAATCTCAATAATAATAGCTGAATATAAGATAATAGTTAGATTATAAGTTAAACGTGGGATAATGGATGGGAAAACATTGGGCAGCATATGGCGTAATAAAATCTTTAATTGCGATTGCTCACGGATAGAAATTGCTTGTATATACTTCTGTTTGGCGACCTTCACGACTTGCTGACTGATCAATTGAATAGTAATAATACAGGGATGAATAGAAAGAATAATCCCCGGTAACGCTAAATATTGTAACTCTTTAATAAGTTCTTGAGAGCGATTTAAGTCAGGGGTTAGGAAAACATCGATGATAGGAAACCCTGTTTTGGGATTGATTTGTTCTATTAGTGAACCAGAATCAGGAAACAAATAATGATTGCTAGCAAAAAGGGACATCATTAATACTGCTAGCCATACTATCGGGCAAGCACTAATAATAAGGCTTCCAGCTTGAATCAATTTGTTGGACCAATGATCGGGTTTGAGACCCGCAATAATGCCTAATAGGCTGCCTGTAATGGAAGATAGCAATACGGCAAATAGGCATAATTCAATCGTTGGCGGTAATACCTGTTTTATTATGGTGCCTAATGATAGCGTGTCATAATTGGAAATAAGCAATCGACCAGATAGTAAATCACCAAAATAGCCGAGATAAGCATAAAAAAAAGCGTATTGATTATAAATTGTGCCAGATGCCAAATAGGCCACAGCAAAACTTAACTGAGATAATAGCAATAAGATAAATAGATAAGTAAATATTTTCTTTAAAATATAAATGATCATTTATATTCTCTTTAATTAAGAATAACCCGATTAATGTTTGAAATACCATCGATTAATTACTGATAACAATCTATAGCAGCGCATAATACACTGCTATAGATTATTCATATGGTGATCATTCAGATTTTTAGTGTTGGTTTTGCTCTGACGTTTGAGGTTTACTCATTGCCGCATATGCATGACTATCCGCACTATGCCCCCCCGCATACCCTTTTCCAGTAAATTGATAATTTGAATCAGGTAAATGCGTCACTAACACGACATCTTCGACACTATTGATAGGGGTATTAGTTGCGGGTGCCTTTGTCATGCCAGCATAAGCATGCGTTTGCCTACAATGAATTAGTGGCTGCTCCACTATCTCCACCACCGTATCTTGGTTAAGTGGCAATATCTCCTGCATAGACGGTACGGATTCAATTATAGGCTCAACAGATAAAGAGGGCTCGATATTCGTTAATGCTGGAGATGGGCTTTCATCTTGCTTAGAATAATTAGTACCCTGTGCCCATTGCTCAGAAGATTGTGCCATCATCACGTTAGATTGATTGCCTAAATTAACCTCGACCTGATTTAACGGATTTTCGATGGTTGTTACCGCTTCATTATTAGTAACATCATGCTCAATGGTGTCTACAACGATTTCGACTGGGGTAACCATAGTTGTTACTTCGGTTACTGGGCTTAAACTCGTGGTAGTTGTTACAGATGTTTCAATCGACGTTTCTGTCGCTACTTCTGTTACTAAAGACATTGAGTCGTTTTGATTGATTAAGCTATTTTCATCTTGCTCACTAACCATTTTATTGGCATTAACTGGTGGTTGTTCCAATACAATTGATTCTGAGTTCTGATGATGATGAATTAAAGAGTAATCAATACATACTTTACCTAAAGCTAACTCCGGGGATGCGACCGCCATCGCTAGCGGCATAGGCGATTCAGCTAAACTTGCCTCTTTTAAGCGTTTTCTGCGTTGACCATTCATACGTAGGTGTCGTGGCGTACGACGAGAACGACGCATATCGCTATTATTGTCAGTCGTTGTATTTTCTGTGACTGATTCTTTTGCCATGCTGATCGTATTGCTCTTATCTTCTTTAACATCATAAGATGGCATAGTCTCTACACTAAACGCTGAGCTAGGCGCCATTGGTTCTTGCGTATTGGTTTCTGATTGGGTTTCTGGCATAGCCAATGGCAGTAATGCTGTCTGCGTAGCAGTATCAACGATATCAGATACCTTATTGTCGTGATGAGATTCAACTTGATTATGCTGATTAACACGAACCGATTTGGTTAACGTACGTTGCGCTCGTCGTGGTTTAGGATCTCGTTTTTCTGTAACAATAGCCTTTTCGGGGGTTTTGTTTTTGTCAATCACCTCTACGGTTTTAACTTTTGCAGCATTGCTATTGGCTTTATCCGAATTAGTTTGGGATCGGCGGCTCGCTTTATTTTCTCTCACCGTTTCCGTACTGCTATTACGATTACGGCGGTTATTGCGTCGTTTATCCGTCTGACGTGTCGATTTTTGGTTGGATTGTGCTGTTTTTTTGTTACTTTCCACCGGTGTCTTAGAGGCGCTAAATAGACGACTTAAGCCAGTAAGCAATGAGGCAAATAACCCTTTTTTAGGCGCCGTTTCTTTGGTTTTAGGTTTTTCTTTTGGTGCTTTGGTTGATGTCTGTTTCGGATCAATGGTCACACCTGATAGAATCGCCTTTTCAATCACTAATTCTGGTTGTACTTCTTCATCTTCTTCTTCCAATTCACGGATGAGTTTTGGTAAGTTATAACTTAAAACATCAATTTCTTCACCTTGACGTTTACGAATCACCTTATATTGAGGCGTTTCCATCTCTTTATCCGCCGCAATCACAATTTTTAGTCCAGGATTTTCTTTCTCAATTTTAGCAATGGCACGGCGTTTTTCATTCAATAGATAGCTAGCAATTGGAATAGGAACAATAACATCAATTTGTCCTGTATTCTCTTTTAGCGCCTCCTCATTAATAATCCTTAATATTGATAAGGATAAGGAGTTGTTATCACGCACGGTGCCAGTACCACTACAGCGTGGGCAAATATGATGCGTCGCTTCTTTGAGTGAAGGACTTAGACGCTGGCGAGACATCTCTAATAAACCAAAACGTGAAATTCGAGTGGTTTGAATACGTGCACGATCGTTTTTCATCGCTTCTTTTAGACGATTTTCGACTTCGCGTTGGTTACGAATTGGTGTCATATCAATAAAATCGATAACAATTAATCCACCTAAATCACGTAAACGCAATTGACGGGCAATTTCTTCTGCGGCTTCAAGATTAGTGTTAAATGCAGTTTCTTCGATATCACTACCACGAATTGATTTTGCTGAGTTGATATCTATCGCTGTTAATGCTTCGGTAGTATCAATAACAATTGAGCCACCCGATGGTAAACGTACTTCACGTTGGAAAGCCGATTCGATTTGGGTTTCAATTTGTAAACGACTGAATAATGGTACATCACCTGAATATAATTTTAAACGATTTAAGTACTCTGTTCGGCCTAATCCAACTAAACGTTTTTTCGCAATCTCTAAAATTTGTTTGTTATCGATAATAATTTCACCGACATCATCACGCAGATAATCTCTAAACGCTCGTGTAATGATATCGCTTTCTTTATGAATAAGGATCGGCGCTGGGTGATTTTTGGCTTCAGTTTGAATCGCATTCCAATAAGTCAGTAATGCATCTAAATCTTGTTGTAATTCTTCTTGAGATTTACCAACACCTGCGGTACGTGCAATAACACCCATACCCTTTGGCTTATCAAGTGCATCAATAATCCGTTTTAAATCCGCGCGATCTTCGCCTTCTATACGGCGTGACACCCCACCAGCTTTAGGATCATTTGGCATTAAGACTAAATAACTTCCTGCTAAACTAATGTAGGTTGTTAAGGCTGCGCCTTTCTTACCGCGTATCTCTTTTTCAATTTGCACTAACACTTCTTGACCTTCTTTCAGGTGTTTAATGCTTTTTCGACCAGAGAGATTAGCGGGGAAATAGTTATCGGCAATTTCTTTTAGTGAAAGGAACCCATCTCTTTCTCCGCCATAAGAAACAAAAGCGGCTTCAAGACTAGGATTGATTTTAACAATAGTTCCTTTATAAATGTTGGCTTTTTTTTGTTCATGGCCTGGACTTTCTATATCCAGATCATACAGGTATTGACCCTCAACAAGTGCAACGCGTAACTCTTCTTGTTGAGTGGCATTAATTAACATTCTTTTCATTGATTATCACTCATTTTTTCTATTTGAAATTTAAGTAAAATCAACGGATTTTTTATCTTCATTTTAGTCAATATTTAAAGTGCTACAGCTAAATATATAGTAACTTGCTGCTTTAAGTTGGTGCTACTTGTCTAGTTCATTATTTTATTTATGTTTCTATCTTATTATTATGTTATGTGAACTTAACCTACATTTATAAATTGGTCTGATCTGAACTAAGACCAATTTATTCGACATTTTATTTCTAAAATATTGAGTATAAAGAATAAAATAAGTGCATTTTATACCAAACTAAAATAAGTAATTTCTAATCCGTTATATTACTTAATGATGTTTTAAACAGTTTATATAGTAATGTCTTATGCCATTGCTGCATTAAGAGATATAAACATCAATAATGTATTAATTTTTCTATACAAAAATATAAAAGTAATCATCGTCACATTTTATGTAAAATGATACATCGTGTATTATTCCCTTTTCATTAATTTATAGCAAGTAATAACCGAGCTATTTTAAATTTTTTTAACGTAATGTCATCGGTTGTGATAAACTAAAAAAACTGATTAAAAAAACTCTGAAGCTTATATTATCTTAGTGGTGATAAAATCATATGAAGTATAAGCCGTGATGGTTACTGTTAACACATCACCGGGTATAAAACAGAAATGTTTATACCTCCTGATTGGAAAAGTGTTTTTATTATATGCAACTGATTGATAATTATCAGCGTAGGTTTAAATACCTTCGTCTTTCTATTACTGAAGTGTGTAATTTTCAGTGTCAATATTGTCTGCCAAATGGTTATGCTATCCCGAAAGATGGTGCTCAAAGACATTTTTTAACCTTAAATGAAATTGAACAAATTATTGCTTGTTTTGCCGATCTTGGCATCACCAAGATTCGTCTTACCGGTGGTGAACCAACATTGAGGCGAGATTTTCTTGATATCCTGTCATTAATTTATGCTGATTCACGAATTAAGGTAAGGGCGCTGACCACGAATGGTTTTCGCTTATTGAATCATGTTGCTGATTGGCAACGCGCTGGCTTAACCGCCATTAATATTAGTGTGGATAGTTTATCCTCTGATACGTTTAAATTAATTACTGGGCAAGATCGTTTGCGTGAAATATTAGCGGGTATCGATAAAGCGTTAACCGCAGGCTTACAAACGGTTAAAGTCAATACGGTGCTATTAAAAGGGGTAAATAATCACTTAACCGATTATTTACAATGGATTAAATATCGCCCCATTGAGTTAAGATTTATTGAATTAATGGAAACAGGCATGACGGGCGATTTATTTAATCGTTTACATATATCAGGACAATGCTTAGAGCAGCAATTGCTGGCAGAGGGCTGGCAGCGACAAGCCAAAGATGAGGTCGCTGGCGCAGCGAGCGTTTATGCACATAGTGATTATCAAGGGAAAATTGGGTTAATCATGCCGTATAGTAAAGATTTTTGCCAAACGTGCAATCGATTACGTATTTCAGCAACTGGTAAAATTCATTTCTGTCTATTTGGCGAAAATGGGATTGATTTACGTGATCTGTTACAATCGCCAACACAGCGAGATGCCTTAAAATCGCGTATTTTATCTGGATTAACGACTAAGCCAGAACATCATTTATTACAGCAACATCAAACAGGATTAGCTAATACCTTATCTTATCTTGGTGGTTAACTAAATGGATGAATAGACTTTACTTTGTCTGGGTATAGCTGTAGTTTGCCAATGAGCTTGCCCCCAGCTCAGTAATTGTTCTTTATTATAATCTTGCCAATCGGATGGTAGGGGTTGATTCAAAAACTGTAAAACGGTCGCCAAAGTGTTAACAACGGGGGCATGAGCGATAGATTGCGCACGATTTTGTTTGGATAATTTCCTCCCATCGTTATTCAGTGCTAATGGCAGATGGAGATAATTGGGGGCGGTCCAATTAAGTTGTTGGTATAGTGAGAGCTGGCGGCTGGTGGGAATCAGTAAATCGGCACCACGCACAACTTCGGTTATTCCCTGAAAATGATCATCAAGTACCACAACTAAATGGTAGGCATAACATCCGTCACGTCGAAATAGGGTAAAATCTTCCTTTGCCAGCGCTTGATCTACTTGCTGCCAACCAAGCAGTTGATCAAAGAAACGATAAATTGGATAGGATTGGCGTAAACGGATAGCTAATGGATAGCCACTGGTTTGTGGGGTTAGTTGGCGATGACGGCAAAGATTATCGTAAATACCGTTTTGTTGTTGGATACGTTGACGGCGACAGTCACAGTAATAAGCCTGACCATTCGCAATTAACTGCGTTAATATTGATTGATAACGCGCTATGCATTGAGATTGATAAAGTACTTGATTATCCCATTGCAAGCCAAAGCGTTCGAGCGTCGCTAAAATTCGCGTTGCCGCACCATTCACTTCACGTCGCCGATCAATATCTTCTATACGAACTAACCAATCGCCATTTTGTGCTTTTGCTTGTAAGTAGCTAGCAACAGCCGTGACTAATGAGCCAAAATGGAGATCCCCTGTAGGAGAAGGGGCAAAACGGCCAATATAAGACATGCCTATTTACTGTGATTAACAAAATAAGCAGTATTATAACCAGAATTAGGTAAAAGCCAAAGATAGTCGATATAGAAAAATAATCTAAAAAAGCTAATAAAAAGTGAGTAATAATCATGATTACTACTCACCAAAGAAGTCAATGATAACCGATGATTAAAAGCCCATCTGTTTTTCGCGTAATTCAGCTACCGTTTTACAATCAATACAAAGATCTGCCGTTGGGCGAGCTTCTAAACGACGAATACCAATTTCAATTCCACAGGATTCACAAAAACCAAAATCGTCTTCTTCGATTTTCTTTAAGGTCTTTTCAATTTTTTTGATTAGCTTACGTTCTCTATCACGGGTTCTAAGTTCTAGACTAAATTCTTCTTCTTGTGTTGCTCTATCAGCTGGATCTGGGAAATTCGCTGCTTCATCTTGCATATGAGAAACTGTTTTATTCATTTCATCACGCAACTGTTCCAACCATGCTTGTAGAATCAACTTAAAATGGTTAAGTTGTGCAGGATTCATGTACTCTTCGCCTTTTTGCTCTTGATAGGGTTTAAGACCTGCCATGGCAAGAATACTTAGGGAAGAGGACGCTTTTTGTTCCTTTTTCACAGCTATCTCCTTTAATAACAATTATTATGTGCAAATCTGAAAGCGCTAAACTATAACAACTATTTTGGAGTTCTCAAGTTTTTTTTCCTATTATTTTTCATTCTTAATTTATTAAAGTGAATTAAGCTGCCATTCTGCTCGTAATAAGATAATTTTTTATACAAATAAACAATAAGTTATAAATAAAAATAGCATAGGTCATTGGAGAATAATCAGCTAAAAATTATTCAATCCTATTAGGATTATGCTTATATTTTGTTAAGATCATTAATGATGCCTATTTTTGATGAATTAATGCAATTTTAGGCATAATGATTATTATGCCTAACTAAATTCACTAACGGTCATCATTATATTTTGCAGCTAAGTGAGGGAAAATAGTCGTTCAAATGGGGCGATTATTCCCAACGAACCAGACCATTTAACGGTACTTGCTGTAATCGTGTTGCTAATTTTTCACCATCAGGAAAGACGAGATCAGGTGCTAAGTCATAAAGCGGATAAAGCATAAACTCCCTATTTTTCATATCATAATGAGGTATGATTAAGCGATCCGTATCAATACTTTGTTGATCATAAAGTAAAATATCAAGATCTAAGGTGCGTGGTCCCCAACGATGCGTTTTACGCTCCCGCCCTTGTTCAAGTTCAATACGCTGGGTCTCATCTAATAATTGTTCGGCGGTTAACTGAGTATCAAGTTTAATTACCGCATTAAGATAATCGGGTTGATCGGCCGGTCCTAATGGTGTGCTTCGATAAAAAGGGGATATGGCCATCACGGTTGTTGCGGATAGTTGCGTTAACGCGTCGATAGCTGCTTTTGCTTGGTCTAATGGGGATTTTAGATTGCTGCCCAATGCCAAATAAACAGTTGCCATTAATGTTCTCCAAAAATGATGATATATTGTTCAATACATAGCGCCGTATTTAAAATTGCTTCAATACGAATGTTATTTTGAATTATAGAATAAAAAGTAATGGCGTTGTTAATAAAGAGGTCATAGCATAAATCATTTAGTATTGGTTTCGCCAGATTGATATCGGTTAACGCATGGCAAACACTTATAGAGTAACGGTAACCTAGTAAACAACCATAATCGTTTGGATTAAGGAGAATCAAGGGAAATAAAATGGTTTTCACTAGGCCAATTTAATCAATTAGCTATTCAGTGGAAGTTATAACCCATCTTATTCCCTAGGTGGGATCGCTTATTTTACATAATGAAGGAGACAATATGAATATTGCATTAGTTACTGGTGCGTCATCAGGATTTGGTGAGGCAATTTGCCGTCGATTGATTGCTGAGGGATATCACGTTATTGGCTGTGCAAGACGCGTTGAAAAATTATCTCGGTTACAACAACAGTTAGGCCAAAACTTTTTACCTTTACCCTTAGATATCACGCAACAACAGCAAGTCTCAAAGGTATTGGATCTTATTCCTGCCAAATTTCAACCCATTGATATATTAATTAATAATGCCGGTTTGGCGCTTGGTCTTGATCCAGCTTATCAAGCTGATTTTAATGATTGGCAAACGATGGTGGATACCAATATATTAGGCTTAGTTCATTTAACCCGCCTTATATTGCCAACGATGGTAGCGCGTAATCAAGGATATATTATTAATATTGGTTCAATAGCGGGTAGTTATGCCTATAAAGGCGGGAATGTTTACGGCGCGTCTAAAGCATTTGTTAAACAATTTAGTTTGAATTTACGAACTGATTTAGCGGGGAAACGAATTCGGGTCACCAATATTGAGCCGGGGCTATGTGGCGGAACAGAATTTTCAACCGTCCGTTTTCATGGCGATAAGGTGAAAGCAGCAAGTGTGTATGATGGGATTGACTATCTTACGGCGGATGATATCGCAAACAGTATTAGTTGGCTGCTAAGTTTGCCAAACCATGTTAATGTAAATTGTTTAGAGATTATGCCTGTTTCTCAAACGCCAGCCGGATTACATGTCACCAAACTAATAGAATAAAAATAGCCAAAAAGTTAAAATTAGAAAGGCGTTATTTTCAGTTAAATAGATAATTTAATTCATTAATCTAATTTTTACTTTTAAGCTTTTCTATTTTTAACTTAAATTACGCTTGCACTTCTCATTAGGCATTGCTATTCTTTTAACCTACTTTGATGATAGAGGTTTTAAGCTTATGACATTTTCGGATGCTGCTGCCATATTTGCAACGCGTTTGCCTGGTACCGATGCTTACGTTGAACTCCGTCAGGCAATGTGCCAATTAATTAAAAACGATACTGAAAATGCCGCGGTTTATTTTTTAATTTTTGGTTTTGCACGCACATACGTCATGTTATATGAAGATCAAGAAGTCTCACCTACTTTTGCTGAGGAAAATCAGAAAGTGATGTTAGCTTACTTAGCTATTCTTGATGACGCGTTAAAACAAAATGATAAAGCTTATGTCTATAATGCATTGAATTTGGTGGTTAACCAATACGAAAATAGCAATAAAACATTTTAAACAATTCAGCCCAACCCTTGTGTTGGGCTGAATTGTTTTTAAATCAAGAAAATGGCGTCATGATATTTTAGATTAAAAAATTATATTGTAATGACAACTGATTATTTGAATTTTATCACTAGAGAAAATGGTCCAATAATGCGATTAAATTTACAGATTAATACGACGATGATTATTACTATCTCTACCATATTTAGGTGTAGGGCGGGTTAATACACTCTAAAAAAATTGAAAAAACCCGCTAACCATAGCGGGTTTTTTTTTGGGTTATATTTTTGGTCATAGAGCTATTTAAATTAATAACAATGGAAAGGTGTCATATGAAAGTACTAAAGTTTGGAGGAACATCTGTTGCTAATGCCGAGGGCTTTTTACGCGTCGCGGCGATTATTGAAGACAATGCAAAACAAGCGCAAACCGCAACGGTGCTTTCTGCACCGGCTAACGTGACAAATCTTTTAGTATCGTTAGTTGAGAAAACGGTAGCAAAACAAGAAGTACAACACCAGTTTCATCAAGTACAAAATATTTTTAGCGATTTATTACAACAACTTTCGCAAATTCAACCTCATTTTGATTATAAGCAGACCCAGGATGTAGTACAAACTCAACTCAATCATTTAATGGAATTACTGCATGGCATTCGCCTATTAGGTCAGTGCCCTGACAGTATCTATGCATTAATCATTAGTCGTGGCGAAAAACTTTCTATTGCCATAATGCAAGCGATATTGCTTGCAAAAGGGTATCAAGTCACAGTGATTAATCCTGTTGAAAAATTACTAGCGAATGATAGTAATTATCTTGAAGCAACCGTTAATATTACTGAATCGCGTAATCGGATCCAACAAATGCATATCGCCACCGATCATCTTATATTAATGGCGGGGTTCACTGCGGGTAATGAACAAGGGCAATTAGTTGTATTAGGACGTAATGGTTCAGATTATTCGGCAGCCGTATTAGCCGTGTGCCTATCGGCGGATAGCTGCGAAATATGGACCGATGTTGATGGGATTTATACCTGTGATCCACGTATTGTCCCTGATGCGAAACGACTAAGCGCCTTATCTTATCAAGAAGCCATGGAGTTATCTTATTTTGGCGCCAAAGTCTTGCATCCGCGAACCATTATGCCTATTGCCCAATTTCAGATCCCTTGCTTAATTAAAAATACGCATAATCCACAAGCAGCGGGCACCTTAATTGGTTGCGATAAGTTAGATAAGCACTATCCCGTTAAGGGGATCACCAATTTAAATCATATGGCCATGATTAATGTATCAGGACCAGGACTTAAAGGGATGGTTGGTATGTCTGCTCGGATCTTCTCTGCGATGAGTTATGCTGGCATATCGGTGGTACTCATTACTCAATCATCATCAGAATATAGTATTAGTTTTTGTGTCCCACAAGCGGAACTTAAACAGGCTAAACAAGCACTTGAAGAAACATTTTATTTAGAACTAAAAGAGGGATTACTTGAACCGATTGATATGATGAAACATTTAGCTATCATTTCGGTGGTTGGCGATGGTATGCGAACTTATAAAGGGTTAGCCGCCCGTTTATTTACAGCATTAGCACAGGCTAATATTAATATCATTGCGATTGCACAAGGATCCTCAGAGCGTTCGATTTCGGTAGTGGTTGACAATGAGGTTGCTGTCATGGGGGTACGTGTCGCACATCAAATGCTATTTGGTACTGATCAACGTTTAGATGTGTTTATTGTCGGTGTTGGTGGCGTTGGTGGCGCATTGATGGATCAAATTCAACGTCAGCAACCGTGGCTTAAAAATAAACAGATTGATTTGCGCGTATGTGGGGTGGCTAATTCAAGGCATATGTTATTTAATGTTAATGGTATTAATCTAACGGATTGGCGGTTTAAATTAAAGCACTCCTCCAGCCCTTTTGTATTAGAAAAGTTAATTGAGCATGCAAAAACCGATCGGTTACTCAATCCCATTTTTGTCGATTGTACCTCAAGTGAAAATGTCGCTAATCAATATGCTAACTTTTTATCAAATGGATTCCATGTTATTACTCCAAATAAAAAAGCCAATACAGGCTCGATGGCGTATTATCGCCAACTACGACAAGCAGCGGCGAACAGTCAACGTAAATTTCACTATGATACTA
Source organism: Candidatus Schmidhempelia bombi str. Bimp (assembly GCF_000471645.3). Lineage (GTDB taxonomy): Bacteria > Pseudomonadota > Gammaproteobacteria > Enterobacterales > Orbaceae > Utexia > Utexia bombi. Next base: position 52,995 of record NZ_AWGA01000055.1, read on the forward strand.
ACGTAGGGGCAGGTCTACCTGTCATTGAAAACTTACAAAACTTATTTAATGCTGGCGATGAATTAATCCGCTTTAATGGCATTTTATCTGGATCGCTATCATTTATTTTTGGTCTGCTTGATGAAGGAATGACCTTGTCTGCAGCAACCAAATTGGCTAAAGAAAATGGGTTTACCGAACCCGATCCACGTGACGATTTGTCCGGTATGGATGTGGCGCGCAAATTACTGATTTTAGCACGTGAAGCAGGGTATGAATTAGAATTGGATCAAATTGATGTCGAATCAATACTGCCTGCCTCCTATGGTGAAGGGGATGTCGCACAATTTATGCAGCGTTTACCTGAATTAGATCAACATTTTTGCCAACGTATTTCTCAGGCGAAACAACAAAATAAAGTTCTGCGTTATGTCGCTACCATTGAAAATGGCCGTTGTATGGTGAGCATCAAGGCTATTGATAGTGAAGACCCACTATATAAAGTCAAGAATGGTGAAAATGCGTTGGCTTTTTACACACGCTATTATCAACCGATTCCACTGGTATTACGCGGTTATGGCGCAGGAAATGATGTTACTGCAGCAGGCGTGTTTGCCGATATTTTACGTACAGCATCAGCAAAAGTGAGTATCTAATGACAAAAGAACAAATAACAATTTATGCGCCCGCCTCTATGGCGAATATCTGTGTTGGTTTCGATATTTTAGGTGCCGCGATTAGCCCCATCGATGGGCAATTACTTGGCGACTATATTACTGTCGCCTCCGCAAAACAGTTTAACTTAACCAATAAAGGGCTTTTTGCCACAAAATTACCGAAGGACCCCAAATTAAATATTGTTTATCAATGCTGGGAATATTTTTGTCAGACTCTTGGTCAATCGCTACCTGTGGCAATTACATTAGAAAAAAATATGCCCATTGGTTCGGGGCTTGGATCAAGTGCCTGTTCCGTCGTGGGCACCTTAATGGCACTCAATGAATTCTTCGCTAACCCATTTGATTCAACACAACTATTACGGATGATGGGGGAATTAGAAGGTCGTATCTCAGGTAGTGTTCATTATGATAACGTTGCCCCCTGTTATTTAGGGGGTATGCAATTAATTTTGAACGAAATGGATATAATCAGCCAAACCATTCCCCACTTTGCCAACTGGTATTGGGTACTGGCTTATCCTGGTATTAACGTCTCAACGGCGGAAGCAAGAGCCATTTTGCCAGCCCACTATCAAAAACAGGTCTGTGTTGATCATAGTCGTCATGTTGGCGGATTTATTCATGCTTGCTATCGCCAGCAACCTCAATTAGCCGCCGCATTTATGCAAGACTTGATAGCTGAACCTTACAGGCAACAACTTTTGCCTGGTTTTACGTCAGCAAAACAGACATTACTCAAGCTTGGCGCGTTAGCTTGTGGAATATCGGGTTCAGGACCGACACTGTTCGCAATTGCTGAAGATGTAACCCTAGCTAAGCAATGCGCCAGTTGGTTAGCAACGCATTATATACAAAATAACGCTGGTTTTGTCCACATAGCAAAAATAGATATTCAAGGTGCAAGACGCATTGAACCTAAGTAACCAACAAAAGGGAAAAGATGATGAAATTGTATAATTTAAAAGATCATACTGACATAGTTAGTTTTTCACAGGCGACAAAACAGGGCTTAGGGCGTAACCAAGGGCTATTTTTCCCTCAGCAATTACCCCTGTTTAGCCCTGTAGATATTGAGCAATTACTTACGATGAATTTTACTCAGCGGAGCGCCAAAATATTATCGGCTTTGATTGGCAAAGAAATCGCTTACACCGATATACAGCGCTGTGTTAATAATGCGTTTCAATTCCCCGCGCCAGTTAAAGCGGTTGAACAGGATATTGGCACATTAGAGTTATTTCATGGGCCAACATTAGCGTTTAAAGACTTTGGTGCACGTTTTATGGCACAAATATTAGTACAAGTCGCTGCACAGAATAAAATAACCGTGTTAACTGCCACGTCTGGTGACACAGGGGCGGCGGTTGCCCATGCTTTTCATCATTTACCAAATGTTCGGGTAGTTATCCTATATCCAAATGGTAAAATTAGCCCATTACAGGAAAAATTGTTTTGTACCTTAGGTGATAATATTCAAACCATCGCGGTTGATGGTGATTTTGATGCTTGCCAATCGTTAGTTAAACAAGCATTTGATGATGCCGAGCTAAAACAGACTATCGGACTTAATTCAGCCAATTCAATCAACATTAGTCGCTTACTTGCTCAAATCTGTTACTATTTTGAAGCCTATGCTCAACTCACCCCTACTCAACGGCATAATTTAGTGATCTCGGTTCCTAGTGGTAACTTTGGTAACCTAACGGCGGGGTTATTCGCTAAAAGCATAGGGTTACCAATTAAACGTTTTATAGCAGCCACGAATTTAAATGATACAGTACCACGCTATCTTGATACGGGAAAATGGTTGCCACATGCTACTGTTGCTACGTTATCTAATGCAATGGATGTCAGTCGTCCTAATAATTGGCCACGTATTGAAGAAATTTTTAAACGGCAACAGTGGTCATTGCAATCGTTATCACATGGCGCAGTAAATGATGAGGTGACGCAGCAGACCCTACGTGAATTAGATAAAAAAGGTTACTTATCTGAGCCGCATGGCGCCGTCGCCTATCGGGTATTACGTGATCAGTTACAAACTGGCGAGTATGGACTATTTTTAGGTACAGCCCATCCAGCGAAATTTAAACAAGTGGTAGAAGCGATCCTACAACGACAAATTGAGTTACCACAAGCGTTAGCTGAACGTATCGATTTACCATTACTCTCACATACGATGCCATCCGATTTTACCCGACTACGAACCTTTTTAATGGAACATGAAGAATAAGCTAAACATCGCTAAAACCTCAATAGACCGCCTTGAAGGCGGTTTATTCAAATCATTAATGTGACGATTACACTTAACTTTTATTATCAGATCATGTTATACGCCTATCTAAAGCGCGTCATGACAATAATATAAATCCTTAATATTATTAAGGTTTATGTTGTTTTTTTATGATTAATTTAATTTATTTCTTGAATCTTTCCATATACACGTTAATCTACCTTTAAACTATTAATAACAGCAATAAATAAAGGAAAAGTATGTCCACGCCAACTATTGAATTATTATGTCATCATCGTTCAATTCGTGCTTATACCCCTGAACCCGTTTCAGATGAACAGATAGAACTGATTTTAACTGCTGCACAAGCCGTCTCAAGCTCCAATTTTTTGCAATGTACGTCGATTATTCGCGTCACTGATACCGAATTACGTAGTAAATTAGCGGTATTAGCGGGCAATCAACCTTATGTGACCCAAGCACCTGAATTTTGGGTCTTTTGTGCGGATTTGAATCGTCATAAACAGCTGGTTCCCCAAGTGGAACTAGGAAAAGCGGAACAATTACTTGTTGGTTGTGTTGATACAGCCATCATGGCCCAAAACGCCGTGGTTGCCGCGGAATCGTTAGGTCTTGGTTGTGTTTATATTGGCGGAATTCGTGGGCAAATTGAACAAGTCACCACATTATTAAATTTACCTAAATATGTATTACCTTTATTTGGAGTTTGTATTGGTCATCCCGCACAACATCCAGATATCAAACCACGTTTACCTAAAGCAGCGATGTTTTTTGAAAATCACTATCAACCGATTCAAAAATCCTTAATAGATGAATATAACACGACCATGGCTAATTATTATCAACAACGTTCATCAAATCAGAAAGTTTCTGGCTGGAGTGATACAATTGAAAAGATATTAAATAGTGTTAAACGCGATACTATGCTAGATTACTTGCACCAACAAGGGTGGATTAATAAGTAATAAGCATATTTAATTAGATAACTAAGCGACTTCCCCATTAATCATTGGGGTAATTAATCTGTTAGTTAGCAATAAAAATATTTTTATTCAATAAGTTACTAATTTATAAAAATACCAAATTTAGGCATGACTATGATCCTTTTAACGTTTTTATCATTGAATACTAAAATGATAAATCGCCATAAAAGAGTGATATAGTCGATAAATAAAATCAAGATAAATGGGGGAAAAGAAGAAATGATTGGTATTGGTATTATCGTATTATTAATTTTAATTACAGTATGTAAAGCAATTGTTATTGTTCCTCAAGGCTATGAATATACGGTAGAACGTTTTGGTAAATACACCAATACATTACGTCCAGGGTTAAATATTTTAGTGCCATATATGGATAGTATTGGCCATAAAATTAATATGATGGAACAAGTTCTTGAGATTCCATCACAAGAAGTAATTTCAAAAGATAATGCTAATGTTGCGATAGATGCAATTTGTTTTATACAAGTACAAGATGCGGCTAAAGCGGCTTATCAAGTGAATAATCTTGAACGCTCAGTAATTAATCTTACCATGACTAACTTCCGTACGGTATTAGGTTCGATGGAGTTAGATGAGATGTTATCACAGCGTGACTTAATTAATTCACGATTACTAGGTATTGTTGATGAGGCTACCGGTCCATGGGGGGTAAAAATAACCCGTATTGAGATTCGTGATGTAAGACCACCTGCGGAATTAGTGGATGCCATGAATGCACAAATGAAAGCAGAACGTAATAAACGTGCCGAAATTCTAGAGGCGGAAGGGATTCGTCAAGCTGCGATTTTGCGTTCTGAAGGAGAAAAACAGTCCGAAATCTTAAAAGCGGAAGGGGAGCGACAAGCGGCATTTTTGCAGGCAGAAGCCCGTGAACGTGCAGCAGAAGCGGAAGCCAAAGCCACACAAATGGTCTCTGACGCAATTGCTGCGGGTAATATTAATGCTATTAACTATTTTGTGGCACAAAAATATACCGATGCTTTACAGCAAATCGGTTCATCCCAAAACAGTAAAGTGATCATGATGCCGCTGGATGCTTCTAGTGTCATGGGAAGCATTGGTGGTATTGCAGAATTGATCAATGAATCAAAGAAAAACTAAGTGAAACGATGAACAGTTTACTTGACTCTTTTGTCATCTCTTCCAGTGTAGTTTTTTGGACACTCGGCGGGCTACTCTTAATTTTTGAATTATTAGGAACCAGCGGGTATGCTCTTTGGAGTGGATTAGCAGCTATTTTTGTCGGTGTGATGGCTTGGTTATTCCCACAATTATCATGGTCAATATTATGGTTATTATGGGCAATCGCAACCCTTATCATTGCTTACTTATGGTGGTTATGGCTTCAATCACGTTCTCGGCGTCAGCAAAATCAGTTTGAACTTAATCAACCACAAAGTGAATTAATTGGTCTCAAAACGGTTATTGTTGAACCAATTATTGCTGGACGTGGACGAGTAAAAATTAATGATGGATCTTGGTTGGCCAATTGTGATCAAGATTTACCCGCTGGAACGTTAGTTGAAGTGATTGCTGTTAATGGATTGGTTTTACATGTGCAACAAATTGCTTAAAATCGCACTGCTAAGCAAAACAAAAAAGGGACATAGGTGTCCCTTTTTTATCGCTACAAATATGTTGAAAAGCATAGATTATTTATATTTTTGAAATATTTAAAGTAAATAGGGCTTATTTCTATTGGGTATATTCAACATTACATTGTCACTATTTTAGCGGATACAAAAATAATCAATAATCTTATGACACTGGTACTAATTAGTGTAGCGCTATAACGTGCGGTATTGCAAAAGATGGGAGCAAATAAAAAAGTCAACAAATCATTATCGTTACCAGATATAATAGGTGATTACGCAGTTAAGTGCTTGTGTAAAGATGAAACAGGAAAAATTTATGCCAATGAGCCTTATATTGCGACTTTAGCAAATAATAAAAAAGTGAAAGGAATGACCGATAACAATGGCTATACACAAGCATTTTATTCAGAAAATGAAAACGAAACAATAACATTGTAATTTATTCATAGGTAAAATGAACGATGCCAAATAATAATACTCGCAACGTGTTTAGTGCTCAGACTTGTCAAATTAAAAATGGTAACATTGCGACGAAAGAAGTCATATTAAAAAATATACGAACGCCCCTATTTGTATTATTTGCTTACGGTGGTGGTGGGGCATTTGGCTTTTGGGGCGCCGCACTCCATAAGAGAGAGCGATTAAAAATTAAATACCCGCATGCAGAAATCTATCTATCCTATTTATGAAGAGATAAAGAAACTCGCAGCTAACAATCAGATTTTACCTTGCCGAGTGTTTAATAAGGGGGAATTAGAAACACGTATTGTCGACGTTGATATCTTTAATCAAAATGATTTGGAGTATATTTAATGAACCGTACCAAGATATCAAAACCGAAAAAATTTATTCTGCTTATAAGTAGTCTTTCAATTATTGGTCTGATTTACTTATATAGTGATAATTCTATTAATACAAAGAATAACTTTACTCAATCGGAGTACACCCTAATGGACGACACCATTTACCCCTCAACGATTCCTGAAGAGCAATTATTACGTATTGATGAAGCTAGAAAGCTTTATGAGTCAGCCTTTGACAGTGGCGTATTTTATGGCGTAGTCAATCCAGAAAAGCTGATAGAATTTATAAAACATGCTTGGCAGTGGGATAAAAATGCCATGCCCTATTATTATGAAATTATTCTTTGGAAAGATTTGTATGATGAAGAGGGAAAAGAAGACGGTGTTATCATGTCTTTTGATGAGTTTATGCGTAAATATCGAGATAAATTAGTGGATAGTGCAGGAAACCCATTAGTTGAGCCAGAGATTTATAAATCATATAATTTAAGCGGTTATTTATCAGATAAACTTGCGGATTTAAAATACCCCTATTTTGCTTATAGAAAGAATTGGGCATATGGCATTTATGAGTATGACCAACAAGGTATTGCCCGTCCATGCACCGATGAACAATTAGAAAAAAGTATTGAATATCTAAACTATGCGATCGATGGTGGTTATCATCGCTATGAGGATTTGATTGCTCGAATGTTATTCCAACAAGGCAATCATTACAAAAATAAAAAAAGAGACCAGATTAATAAATTAGTTGAACATCGAAACACATTAAAATTAGCGGATTTAAAACAGGCGATTGATTATGCAGAGTTAATGGCGGAACATAGTTCAATTATTGGCATATTACGGGTTACCGAAGCCTATTTATATGGTTTAGGTCGCGAACATGATGAAATAAAAGCTTATGCTTGGTCACTGTTGCTGGATTACACACGACAAAAACTTATTGAACAAGGTAATAATTTAGCTTGGGATCGTAACTACTTCCCGCCAGTATGGGCATATAATGAGGAAATTCAAATCCGTTTAGAGAAGAGTCTTAACGCAGAACAAAAACAGACAGCACACCAATATCTGACCGAATTAAAAACCAAAATTATAGATTGGAATTATAACAAATGGCGAGCACAAATAGATGATTTTTCGCCACGTCCTTAATAAGCTTGAATCTATGCTTATTTTTCCAAATTTAAGCTTGTTCTTCTGTTAATAAAATCTAAACGCCTCCCTATTTTCAAATAATGTTACTTTTATTATTAGAAAATGGGGAAAGTAATATCTTCTCCACTACGGCAATTGCACTTAGATTTTGATAAATCGCGCTGTGATGATGTAAGCTTAATAATGCTAGACGTGGTAATAATATCATTTTATATCGCGCTTACTGTTTATTTATCGATAGCTGACTAAACGCGATAATGAAGGCATATACAGCGCATGGCAAGACCGGCTTAGTTAATGAACTTATTTGTTTTAATAAGACATGAGTGACTTAGCAATGTCTAACCTAGAATAGGTATGATTAGTTATCTTTCTTATTAATTTTTACCTGAGTTTATTAATAACGGATTTATTTAACCGTAATAGCTAACCTATTGTTGTTTAAAATATTTTTTACTCTTCGTCATCTATTTAATTTACATTATTTATGCAACACTGATTAAGTTGAATATAGCTTTTTTATCGGATGGTTAATCAAGGAAATCAGTGACATGGATGAGAAAAGTAGATTACTGCAACTTACTGCCGTAATCATGGGCTTAATAAGTATTTATTTCTTAATCGGCGGTAGTTGGTTAATTTGGCTTGGCGGGTCGTGGTATTATTTTATTTTGGGGTTATCTTTATTATTAACGAGTATATTGATTTGGCAAGGTAATGGTTTTGCCTATCTGGTTTTCTCATTGATATTAGTTTTTTCTGGTATATGGGCTTTATGGGAAGTCGGTTTACGTTGGTGGTTATTGGTACCTAGACTTTGGGTATGGTTTGTTATTGGTCTGTTTTTGCTGTTTCCTTGGTGGCGAAAAAGATTTACCTTAGATCGAAGTGCTATGTTTACCACTTTAGCGGTTATTTTTGTGGCGATGATTGGTATTATCTCTTTATTTTTTGCACCCGATACCATCAAAGGTCGCATAGAAAACCCTGCAACGCTAACGGTTAATCAAACACAAGTCGCGGATAGTGATTGGATAGCTTACGGTGGAACTAACGCTGGCTTACACTATTCATCATTAAATCAGATTACCCCGCAAAATATTCATCAATTAAAAGAAGTTTGGCGAATTCGCACTGGAGATATGCCAACTGATGGTGATCCAGTTGAGTTAACCAACGAAAATACCCCGTTAAAAGTCAATGATAGTTTATATACCTGTACCGCGCATGGCTGGGTATTAGCGTTAGAGCCAGAAACGGGCAAAACTAAATGGAAATTTAATCCAACAATTAACCTAGAAGGCGCGAAAGATTTCCGTGGTTGGGCGCATATGACCTGTCGTGGACTTTCCTATTATGATGCTGATCGTTATTTAGCTAAACAGCCTGACATAGACGTCGCGTTGAGAGTAAAAAATAGTTCTTGTCCAAAACGTTTATTTTTACCTACTGCTGATGCTAAATTAGTCGCACTGAATGCTGATACCGGTCAATTATGTAGCGATTTTGGTCAACAAGGCGTGGTGGATCTTAAACAAGGCATAGGTGACTTTGCGCCGGGAGGGTATTATTCAACGTCGCCAGCATTAGCGACACAGGCGTTGGTCATTATTGGTGGACATGTAACCGATGATGCCTCAACAAATGAACCCTCTGGCGTCGTACGCGCATTTGATGTACAAAATGGTAAATTAATTTGGAATTGGGATAGTGGTAATCCCGAAGCGACGACACCATTAGCTGCGGGCAAGATTTATACACGTAATTCGCCAAATGTTTGGTCAATTATGAGTGCCGATGAAGAACACGGTTTAGTCTATTTACCGTTAGGAAACCAAACGCCAGATCAGTATGGTGCAGATCGCACGCCAGCAACAGAAAAATATGCTTCAGGTATTGTGGCTTTGGATATTAACACGGGCAAAGTACGTTGGAATTATCAATTTACTCATCATGATTTATGGGATATGGATGTACCTAGCCAACCTATCTTACTTGATCTACAAACTCAGTATGGGATGACTCCTGCGGTGATTCAGCCTACAAAGCAGGGGAGTTTATATGTATTAAATCGCCTGACCGGTGAGCCAATTGTTCCAATTGATGAAGTTATTGCGCCCCAAGGCGCCGTTGCTGGCGATTGGACCGCTAAAACCCAACCTCGATCGCGATTAAACTTACTGCCTAATCCATTAACTGAAAACGATATGTGGGGAGCAACGCCGTTTGATCAGCTAAGTTGTCGTATTGCCTTTAAATCATTACGCTATGAAGGACAGTATACACCGCCTTCTTTACAAGGTAGTTTAATTTATCCCGGTAACGTTGGGGTAATGAATTGGGGTGGGGTAGCCGTCGATCCCGTGCATCAACAAATCTTTGCTAGTCCTAATTATATGGCATTTGTTTCTAAGTTAGTACCGCAATCTGATGTCAACCAGCAAAGTGGGCATGCCTCAGAAGGGAAAGGGTTACAACCTAATAAAGGCGCGCCTTATGCAGTTGAATTACACCCGTTTTTATCTCTGGTTGGTTTTCCTTGTCAAGCACCGTCATGGGGAAATGTTACGGGTATTGATTTGCTAGCAAGTAAAGTAGTTTGGAGCCATCCAAATGGGACCTCTTATGATAATACGCCGATCATAAAATTACCGTTTTCAGTCGGCGTTCCAGCAATGGGTGGACCAATATTGACGGCGGGTGGCGTGGCGTTTCTCAGTGGCACGTTGGATCGATTTATTCGTGGTTATGAGGTAGCAACAGGGAAAGAAATTTGGAAATCACGTTTACCGGCAGGCGGACAAGCAACGCCAATGACCTTTAAAGGTAATGATGGACGCCAGTATATTGTTTTAGTCGTTGGTGGTCATGGTTCTTTTGGGACTAAAATGGGGGATTATATTATCGCTTATGCACTGGATGAAAATAACTATTAGTGATGTTGACTAAATTAAGGTGAAGATTAAAGAAGAGGCGTTATGCCTCTTTTTGAAATGAGAGTGACTCGTTTTATTCACTGAAACGTTATCCATCTCGCCCATCGCATTTAACCGAATATCACCTAATTTGGTTACTCTTTATTAATTTATCAGGGGCTAGATCGAATAGAAAATATAGCGAAAGTCTTGGCACTTAAGTACAGAACATATAAATAATGTTAACGTTAGTCTAATTATAAAAAAACCGGTATATGAACCGGTTTTTATTCCCAATTTGATAAGGTAAAGCTCAAATTATCTCACTGCCATACCTGGTAAGGCGCCACTGTCTGGTGATAATAAGAATATTTCATTATCGCCAGCGCCAGCGGCTAAGACCATTCCTTCCGATATACCAAAACGCATTTTACGAGGCGCTAAATTGGCAACCATTACGGTCAGTTTTCCTTCTAACTGTGTTGGATCTGGATAAGCACTACGGATACCAGAGAAAACATTACGTGTTTCACCACCTAAATCTAAGGTAAGCTGGAGTAATTTATCTGAACCTTCTACTAAACGCGCTTGTTGAATCAACGCGATACGCAAGTCAATTTTAGCAAAGTCATCAAATTTAATCGTATCAAGAAGCGGTTCATCGGCTAATGGACCGGTTACTTGTGGTTTATCGGTTTGCGCTGCCTGCGCTTTTGCTTGTTCAATCATGGCGGTTACCTTGTCTGGATCAATACGTGTAAATAGGGCTTTAAATGGATTAATTGTGTTAGCTAAAAGTGGGTGATTAAGCGTATCCCAAGTGAGCGTGACCTTTAAAAATTGCTCTGTGCGTTTGGCAAGTTGAGGTACAACGGGTTTTAAATAAGTCATCAAAATTTTAAATAAATTGATGGCCATAGAACAGACGGCTTGTAATTCAGCATCTTGACCTTCTTGTTTTGCGATCACCCATGGTGCTTTTTCATCAATATAACGATTTGCTTCATCGGCTAATGCCATGATTTCACGCATAGCTTTGGCGAATTCGCGATCTTCGTAATATTGAGCAATAATGTCTGCTTTGTTAATAAATTGATCAAATAAATTTTTATCATCTAACTGTGCGGATAGCAAGCCGTTGAACCGTTTGTTAATAAAACCAGCACTACGTGAGGCAAGATTAACCACTTTATTGACAATATCACTATTAACGCGCTGAATAAAATCATCTAGGTTTAAATCAATATCATCAATTCGTGGCGATAATTTTGCTGCATAGTAATAACGTAAGCAATCTGGATCTAAATGGTCTAAATAAGTGTTAGCTTGAATAAATGTACCACGCGATTTTGACATTTTTGCACCATTGACCGTAACATAACCATGTGCAAAAATATTAGTCGGTTTTCGATATTGGCTACCTTCTAACATTGCTGGCCAAAACAGGCTATGAAAATAGACAATATCTTTTCCAATAAAATGATAAAGCTCGGTGCGGCTATTTTTTTGCCAGAAATGTTCAAAGTCGACATGATTGGCTTTTTCGCAGTAATTTTTAAATGCACTCATATAACCGATTGGCGCATCTAACCAAACATAGAAGTATTTACCCGGCGCATCTGGTATTTCGAAACCAAAATAGGGCGCATCACGACTAATATCCCAAGGCTGTAAACCAATATCAAACCACTCTTGCATTTTATTCGCAATTTGTTCTTGGAGTGAGCCTGAACGGGTCCATTCACGTAACATCTCTTCAAATGCAGGTAAATCAAAAAAGTAGTGTTCAGACTCTTTAATAACTGGCGTTGTGTTTGATAAGGCAGATTTGGCATCGATTAACTCAGTCGGGCTATAAGTGGCACTACACACTTCACAATTATCGCCATATTGATCCGGCGCTTTACAACGAGGACAGGTACCTTTCACAAAACGATCGGGTAGGAACATCTGTTTTTCGGTATCAAATAGTTGTTCAATAATTTGCGTCTTAATATGACCGTTATCTTTTAGGCGTTGATAAATATGTGAAGATAAAACACGATTTTCTTGGCTATGGGTTGAATGATAGTTGTCAAAACTAATATTGAAACCAGCAAAATCTTTTTCATGCTCTATTTTTACGGCATCAATCATCGCTTCAGGCGTCATGCCTAATTGTTGCGCTTTTAGCATTATTGGTGTGCCATGCGCATCATCAGCACAGATAAAATAGATTTCATGACCGCGCATACGCTGATAACGTACCCATATATCAGCTTGAATATGTTCAAGCATATGACCTAAATGGATCGCTCCATTAGCATAAGGAAGGGCACAAGTAACCAGGATCTGCCTTGCTGTCTGTTTCGTTGTCATGCTATGTCTACCTTAATAATATTACTTTTAGAATAGGTTTCGGGAATAATTGTATTAACATTAAAATTTTATAATAAAATCAATTGATTGTGCTAATCAAACGCGTTTTTATAACCTCTTGATTTTATCATAAAAAATTATATGAACGATGTTGTTGTTACTAAAGGTAACTTATCAGTAACGTGGCGTTGCATTACCTATTAAATCGGTATTCATCATTACGCTATGTTTTTGCCTTATAATGAAAGATACCTCGACATCAATAAATAATGATAAAGTAGGAATGGTACAACAAACGTGGGATTATCGCTATATTTGTGGCATAATTTATCACAATTTTATTAATAAAATAATCAATTTATTTTTGAGACCAATTCATGAACCAGCATGAACAAAAACGATTACAGATTGCAGTGGAAAGGATTTTATCCACGTTTACCCATGTTACATTAAAAAAAGATCTCATTACCCTTAACGCTTTACAGAAGTGTGAGTTAACAAGATCTCAATTAGTGATTGAGTTACGTATGCCGTTTGCTTGGCAAACGCCTTTTGAACAACTTCAGCAGCAGATCACCCCAGAATTACTCAAGTTAACTGGTGTCGCTGAGGTAAAATGGTCGATGATATATCATATTGCAACATTAGGTCGCGCAAATAATTTACCAGCAATTAAAAATATTAAGAATATTATTGCGATCAGTTCGGGAAAAGGCGGGGTAGGTAAATCCAGTACAGCCGTAAATATAGCTTTGGCGCTGGCCAAAGAAGGCGGGCGTGTTGGGCTATTAGATGCGGATATTTATGGTCCTTCAATTCCCACTATGTTAGGGACTCAAAATCAGCATCCGCTCTCACCAGATAATCAGCATATGGCACCGATTATGGCTTACGGTATACCCACCAACTCCATTGGTTATTTGGTCGATAACGATAGCGCCATGGTTTGGCGTGGTCCGATGGCAAGTAAGGCATTGGTACAAATTTTAAATGATACTTTATGGCCAGAATTAGATTATTTGATTATTGATATGCCACCAGGTACAGGGGATATTCAGTTAACATTAGCACAACAGATCCCAGTCACCGGGGCAATTATTGTCACCACGCCACAAGACATTGCACTAATTGATGCCATAAAGGGGCTGGTTATGTTTAATAAGGTAAATATCCCAACAATAGGGCTGATTGAAAATATGAGCTATCATATTTGTGAACAGTGTGGACATCATGAGTCAATTTTTGGTGAAATGGGGACCCAAACGATGGCAGAAAATTACCAGATTAAATTATTGGGTAAAATTCCATTGCATCGTTCATTACGTCAGGACCTTGATCAAGGTAGACCAACAGTAATTAGTCAGCCAAATAGTGATTTTACTCAACGCTATCGTCAACTAGCCAGTGATATGGCCGCCTCACTGTATTGGCAGGGTAAAGTGATTGGCGATACGATTGCGGTTAATGTATTATAAGCATAGACATTATAAGTTGATGTAGATGTAATAGTTTAATAGGATAAGTCATATCGCACTATTCTCATTATTGGTATTCTTGCTTTGCAAGATGACTAGATGTTATCGGCGAGGAAAAAACAGCTATCATTGATGAATTTTCATTTAGCTGTTTTATCCATAACAAACGATATTTTTGGGCGATAAAAAACAGGACAAATACGTTGAATCACTTTATGTGGTTGAGCTTAATTTTATTCCTAAAATACCAATGATAATTAAACATAAGCTGATCACCCTCATAGCATTGGCGGGCTCTTTAAAGACAATAATGCCAACAACTGCGGCCCCAAGGGCACCAATACCAGTCCATATCGCATAAGCGGTTCCAACAGGAAGGGTACGCATCGCATGGGAAAGCAGTAAAAAACTACCGACTAGCGCGATTAAGGTAATAACACTTGGCCATAGTTTAGTGAAATTCTCAGAATATTTTAAGCCAATCGCCCAAACAACTTCGAGCAAACCAGCAATAAATAGTGAAATCCAAGCCATGGTACCCCCATTATTTGGCTGCTTATCTCGTATTAATTGAATAAATTATGGTTGAGCCTTTTCAATAAACAGGCTGAGAATCATTTAGATTAACAACAAAAGGTGGATATAGCAATCAAATAATATTTACAGGATAAGGGCGTAAAAAATAGTATAGTAATGATGGATAAGATGGATAAACAGATAGTTAGTTACTGCTAATAAGATAATAGTGGCTGGAACTGATATCAGTTAAATACTTGGCTATAATTAGGAGAAAGTATGGTAAGACTATTTATTTTTAATAATACCCTTAAAATAGACGTCCAAGTAGCGATTTATTTTGAATAAAAGTCAATTTTTTTACAAAACTAATTTATTAGGCAAGCATCTATAACGCGTTTGTGCGCGACACACTGTATTAATGTGTAATAAAATGAGAATTTCTCTCTTCGCAAGTGTTGGATTAATATCAGTTAAATATATAAAATCTAAATATTATCTTTAAAAATCGTTATTAAGTATATTTCCGAAGAGAGAAAATAGCTTATTTCTATTCCACTCTTATCGGAGTCGAATAAAATTAAGACTAAATTGTTAATCGACTACGATAAAGCGTTTAATGTTGTTTGTAAATGACTAAAGACATTATCCAGAGCCTGTCTTACTGGACCACCTGAACTAAAAGCCGAAATAGTAACAACAGCTACCCCCGCAATAACTACTGCATACTCAATTGCCGTTACACCGTCTTCTCTGTTAAAAAAGTGTCTAATGTTGGAAACTAAGTTTTTCATAATTAACTCCATTGTCTTATCTTTTCATTATTATAGTTTAATATCATTGCCTACGATATTTTTAATATGCTATCTTAACAGTTATATAAAAATATTCGTTATTGTTTTTACGTTTAATTTTATCAAACTAAATAGATATATTTTTACCTTTATTAGGTGCGGGTTCTACATACTATTATTTTATGCACCAGCATCAATAAATAACGTTACAATAACTCTTAACATCTATTTTTCTTTGAAAAAACGCTTTAATATTTTAATGATTCAACGTTTATTGTTTATAAAATGAAAAATTATCCTTTAAATAAGAAAGTGCTTATCTGTAACATTTTTATTTCTAACAATCATTTTTCTCGCTTTTCAACTCATTAGTAATTTTTACTTATCACCAAACATAAAAATAAAACAGTTAGATACTAAAAATATATTATTCATTTTTAATTTTGGCAAATTATAATGAGATTAACCTCATAATGTCTATCATTTTCACCATTCTAAGTGACGTTATATGGAATGAATTATAATATTTATATTACTTTTGGTAAGTAAAAAAATTATCTATCACTATATAACCTATAAATACTATGGCCGTTCTTTGATAATGTGGTCGCTTCAGCGGTTATATTATCAATGATACGATACCTATTAATCGTGCTGATTTTATACGTTAAAAAACCTATTTTAGTTTTTACTTATTCTTTAACGTTTGTTTCACAATTGGGTGTTATTGATAAATGATAGTATGGCGATACCTCAGATCTTATCTATTTATCTTTCTAAGATAAAATGTGCCATTGTTAACTCTTTTCCAATCAGCTAGTTTTTTAGCATAATAAATAAAATTGAGAATAAAAGGTGAATTAAATTTATCAATCATCGGTTTACCTGTTAAAATAGGCGTTCAAGATCAGCTATTTATGGAGACGAACCAATGAGATTATGTGATAGTGATATTGAGGAATACCTGGCTCATGGTAAACTCAAGATAACACCACAGCCACCAGTAGAATGTATTAATGGGGCAACAATTGATGTTCGTCTAGGTAACCAATTTCGTACTTTTAGTGAGTATACTGTCCCTTATATTGACTTAAGCGGACCTAAAGAAGCTGTTGCAGCTACGCTTGATCGTGTAATGGGTGACGAGATTGTATTAGCGCAAGGTGATGTGTTTTATTTGCATCCTGGTGAACTTGCTTTAGCGGTAACGTTAGAGTCGGTTGAGATTCCTGATGATTTAGTTGGTTGGCTTGATGGGCGTTCATCGCTAGCTCGTTTAGGCTTAATGGTTCATGTCACTGCGCACCGTATTGATCCAGGTTGGCATGGGCAGATAGTACTTGAGTTTTTTAATTCAGGTAAATTGCCACTAGCCCTAAAACCAGGGATGACTATTGGCGCGCTAAGTTTCGAATTATTAACTAAACCTGCATCTAGACCTTATCATCGTCGTCAGGATGCTAAATATAAAGATCAACATGGTGCGGTTGCTAGCCGTATCGATAAAGATTAGCCTACAGAATCGGAGTATCATGGATGGTTAAGAAGCTATTGCTTACGTTATTAATTTTGATATTAATAGCGGTGACTGGGTTATCTAGCTTAGTCTTATTTGTTAATCCCAATCATTTCCGAGGTTTTATCTCGCAAACAGTAAAAGATAAAACAGGTTATGAATTAGTCATTGATGGGGATTTGCGTTGGCATGTTTGGCCTCAAATAAGTATTTTATCTGATTCTATTCATCTAGAAGATAGTGGTGCACAAAAACCGTTGCTATCCGCAGATAATATGCGGTTAGATGTTGAATTATGGCCTCTATTTTCTAAGCAATTAGTTGTAAAAAACGTACTGGTTAAATCCGCCGTGATTAACCTTTCTGATGACAGTAAAGGTAACATTGCACAACAAAAGCAGCAACAATCAACAACAGTTGTAAACCATCAACCGGCAGATTCAAAACCAAAACAGACAGTAGCTTGGGGATTTACCTTAGATAAATTAGAGATGATTGATAGTACGGTGGTGCTTCAAACGGGACCTCAAGATTGGGTGAATTTTCGAGGTACTAATATTGTTATCAATAAGCAGGATGATCAAAAAGTTATACTCAATATTAATGGTAATGTTAACCGTAATCAGCAATCATTTGATTATGATTTAAAGGCCCTTGTTAATTTAGCTCAATATCCACAGCATATCTCTTTAGCTATTGATAAATTTAATTATCGTCTCGCAGAAGTGGGAATTGATGGGGATAATTTGCATGGTCATTTGACAGCGACGGTTAATTATCAAGCGTCGCCACTGAGTATTGTCACCAATGATCTATTATTAATGATTAATGGTAATCAGCTTAATGGAAATGTCTCGTTTTCGAAAACGGGTAAAGTTCCCGATATTAAGGCTGATTTTTCGGGTGTACAATTTGATTTAACCCCTTTTATATCAAATAGAGACAACAAAAAAGAAAAATTAGCCTCAGCAAATTATGCGCATGATCCCGTTGTTTCTAAAACAGTTAAACGTAATGAATTGGCCTTTTTAAATCAATTTAATGGTGCATTAAATGTACAAATTGATACCTTACTTGCTGGTCATCTTAAAGCAGAACAGGTTGATATTGATTTAAGCAATGAAGTGGGTTACGCAGTCATTAATAAGGCAAAATTAAATATAGCGAAAGGCGACATTGCCATTACAGGTAGTGCGGATGCCAATACAGAGCAAACCAATATAAAATTGAATGCTCAGTTAAATCACGTGGTATTAAGCGATCTTTTTAAACAACTTGAAATGCCATACGATTTAACAGGAACAATGCATGGTCAAGCCAATTTAGTCGTTAATACCATAAAACCAGCCGCTATCGTGTCAGCACTTAAAGGTAATGTAAATCTGGATATTGATGAAGCTCGCTTAAATAATATTAATATTGATCAGATTATTCAAAGAGCCGTCTCTCAAGTGACGAAAAAGATTGTGACGGATGAACAGCAACAAAAATATACGCAGTTCCATCATATTTCAGCAAAAGGTGAGATAAATGGTGGTAAATTGATGTTGTCATCATTAGTGGCTAACTCTGAAACCTTAGATATAACGGGTCATGGCGAAGTTGATTTATTACAGCGAAATTTAGATATGGGATTGAAAGTCAATGTATTTGGTGGTTGGCAAGGTAAGAGTGAAATCATTACCCAATTACAAAAATTAACTATCCCGTTCAAGATTTATGGTGCATTTGCACAATTACATTATCAACTTGATATTAATACATTGCTTAAAGAGCAGTTAAAAGAGCATTTACAAGACAGTGTCGATAAGTTAATTGAGCGTTATTTGCCTCAACAGGAACAAAGCGAAGATACACCATCGCAAGAGAAAAAGTCCACCTCTCGTACTGATCGCCTTAAAGGTCTATTGAATCGTATTAAAAATAACTAATAGTTTTACTTACCATTAGTATTAAGCAAACGGCGCTGACAGTGCCGTTTGTTATTCCATCTATATGCGATAAATTTCTGCAATCTATGTTAATTTGTGCTATAATCAGCCCATATTTTTAATGATATAAAAAGACTTATATTTATTTAATTTTTTTGAAGTTAGTTGCACTAATTTTAAGAATATAAATAATAAAAAGTCTATTTTTATCTTACATTTAGCTGCTTTTCATAGTTTGTAAATTTGCTAAAATTCTAATTATCATTCTCAGTTTATACAATTAATGTTGAGATTCAATTTAAAGTAGAGAGAACGTGGTTTTATGACCGATTTAGCCAAAGAAATTACACCGATAAATATCGAAGAAGAACTCAAGAATTCTTATCTTGATTATGCGATGTCAGTGATTGTCGGACGTGCGTTACCAGATGTACGTGATGGTTTAAAGCCTGTACATCGTCGCGTATTATTTGCAATGAATGTGCTAGGCAATGATTGGAATAAAGCTTATAAAAAGTCAGCACGTGTAGTTGGGGATGTGATCGGTAAATACCATCCACATGGTGATACCGCTGTTTATGATACTATCGTACGTATGGCTCAGCCTTTCTCTTTACGTTATATGTTAGTCGATGGGCAAGGTAACTTTGGTTCAGTAGATGGCGATTCCCCTGCGGCGATGCGTTATACTGAAATTCGCATGTCTAAAATAGCACATGAACTTTTGGCTGATCTGGAAAAAGAGACCGTTGATTTTTCTCCTAACTATGATGGTACTGAGTTAATTCCAGATGTATTACCAACTCGTATTCCTAATTTATTAGTAAATGGCTCTTCTGGTATTGCTGTGGGCATGGCAACCAACATCCCACCACATAACTTAAATGAAGTAATCAATGGCTGCTTGGCTTATATGGATGATGAAAATATCTCCATTGAAGGATTAATGCAACATGTTCCAGGGCCTGATTTTCCAACGGCAGCGATGATCAGTGGGCGTAAAGGTATTGAGGATGCTTACCGTACTGGTCGGGGTAAAATCTATGTTCGTTCACGGGCGGACATTGAAGTCGATGAAAAAACGCACCGTGAAACGATTATTGTCACCGAAATCCCTTATCAGGTGAATAAAGCACGTCTAATTGAAAAGATTGCTGAATTAGTTAAAGATAAAAAAGTGGAAGGTATTTCTGCACTGCGTGATGAGTCAGATAAAGAAGGCATGCGCATTGTGATTGAAGTAAAACGCGATGCCGTAGCTGAAGTGGTGCTAAATAATCTTTATTCACAAACTCAGTTACAGATCTCCTTTGGGATTAATATGGTGGCATTACATCATGGTCAACCAAAGTTGCTTAATCTAAAAGATATGTTAAAAGCGTTTGTCACTCATCGTCGAGAAGTAGTGACACGCCGCACTATTTTCGAATTACGTAAAGCACGAGAAAGAGCGCATATCCTTGAAGGTTTAGCAATTGCTTTAGCTAATATTGATCCCATTATTGAACTTATTCGTCATACGGCAACTCCAGCAGAAGCCAAATCAGGGTTATTATCCCACGCATGGCAATTGGGTCATGTTGCAGTAATGTTAGAAAAAGCAGGGAATGATGCGGCGCGTCCAGAAGATTTAGATCCTGAATTTGGTGTTCGTGATAATCACTATTTCTTATCAGAGGCTCAAGCACAAGCTATTTTAGATCTACGATTACAAAAATTAACTGGTCTTGAGCATGAAAAAATTATTGATGAATATAAACTATTATTAGATCAGATTTCAGCCTTACTTTATATATTGCAAAACCCAAACCGTTTGATGGAAGTGATTCGTGAAGAGTTAGAAGAGATTCGTGCTCAATATCAAGATCCACGCCGCACAGAAATTACTGCGAGCAGTGCCGATATCAATATCGAGGATCTGATTGCTCAAGAAGATGTGGTGGTCACTTTATCCCATCAAGGTTATGTTAAATATCAACCTGTGACCGATTACGAAGCACAGCGTCGAGGGGGGAAAGGTAAATCAGCCGCTCGAATTAAAGAAGAAGACTTTATTGAGAAATTATTAGTTGCGAATACCCACGATACGATCTTATGTTTCTCTAGTCGTGGTCGTCTATACTGGTTAAAAGTCTATCAGTTGCCTGAAGCGAGCCGTGGTGCACGTGGTCGCCCAATTATTAATATTCTGCCTTTAGAAGCAAATGAACGTATTACCGCGATTTTACCGGTCAAAGAATTTGATGATCAGCACTATGTGTTTATGGCAACGGCTAGTGGTACCGTTAAAAAGACCGCGTTATCAGAATTTAGTCGCCCACGTGCGGGAGGGATTATTGCTATTAACTTACGTGATGGCGATGAATTAATTGGTGTTGATCTAACCGATGGCACTAATGAAATTATGTTATTCTCAGCTAGTGGTAAAGTAGTCCGTTTCCGTGAAGAAGAAGAGTTAGAAGATGGAACCATAAAAGGAGTACGTGCTGTTGGACGTACCGCGGCAGGAGTTCGTGGTATTAAATTGAGCGATGATGATCAGGTGGTATCGTTAATTATTCCACGTGGTGATGGTGCCATTTTGACCGTTACCCAAAATGGTTATGGCAAACGAACCGCGCAAGATGAGTATCCAACAAAATCACGAGCAACACAGGGCGTTATCTCAATCAAAGTGAGTGAACGTAACGGACGCGTGATTGGTGCAGTACAAGTTGATGATAATGATCAAATTATGCTGATTACTGATGCGGGTACTTTAGTGAGAACACGGGTAAGTGAAGTGAGTATTATTGGGCGCAATACACAAGGTGTTACACTGATTCGAACTGCTGACGATGAAAAGGTGGTCGGGTTGCAATGTGTTGCTGAGACCGATGACGATGAAGAACAAAGTGAACCTTTAGCACATTTACCAACGTCAGAAGAAGAATAATCAAGTCTCTCTTATTAAAAGGATTAGTATTAGCTAATCCTTTTTTTTCTTAAGTGATTATAATTTCTTATTATAACTTCTTCTTATTACTGTTTCTTAATTAGTTTTATTATTACTATTAAGTTAACGATGTTTTTAAAAGGACTTAGCATGTTCAAAATTTCACAAAAATACTGCCATAATTTGGTATGGGAACGCTAATGACTAGCAATATATGTATCGTTTCTTGGTAGCTATCATTACTGTTTATTGAATAGGTTTATTATTACTATTATAAAAATAATGATATTTTTATTTTTTTAAAGGGTTCAATATGTTTACAATTTTACGAAAATATAGTCGTAACTTAGCGTGGCAAATACTTTTTGCGTTTATTTTAGGAATTATTTTAGGTACCTGTCTAAACTATATTTCCATGCCTGATCATAGTTATTATAAATATTATGATTTTATTATTACCAATATTATTCAACCAGCAGGAGAAATTTTTACTCGTTTAATCAAAATGATTGTCTTACCGATCATTTTGAGTACCTTAATCTTAGGTATTGCTGGCTTAGGGGGGTCAAAACGATTAGGTACATTAGGTTTTAAAACCATCCTCTATTTCGAAATCATTACTACTATCGCTATTCTATTAGGTTTATTCTTTGGGAATATCTTTGGACCTGGTATGGGCGTTGATGCTTCACAATTGGTGAAAGCAGATGTTAGCCAATATATTGAAAAAAGTAAGGAATTAAGCAATAAATCCCATGGTTTAATTGTGATGATATTAGATATGATTCCTACTAATATCTTTAGCGCCATGAGTAAAGGTGAAATTTTACCGGTCATTTTTTTCTGTGTATTTTTTGGTTTAGGATTAATGCAGTTGCCAGATCAGCAACGTGAACCCTTCATACATTTCTTAAAAGTCATCTCAGATACCATGTTTAAAGTTACCAATATTATTATGCGTTATGCACCTGTAGGTGTTTTTGCATTGATTACGGTTACGGTTGCGAAATATGGTTTTGAATCCTTATTACCGCTATTTAAATTAGTTGCTGTTGTCTATATAGCGATGATCGTTTTTACGGTATTAGTATTAGGTTTAGTCTGTAAGATTTGCAGTTTTAATATTTTTATTTTATTACGTATTTTAAAAGAAGAATTGATTATTGCTTTCTCAACCGCCAGTTCTGAAACCGCATTACCAAAAATTATTGAGAAAATGGAAGCGTATGGTGCACCTAAATCGGTAACGAGTTTTGTCATTCCAACAGGCTACTCTTTTAATCTTGATGGTTCTACACTCTATCAAAGTATTACCGTCATCTTCTTAGCTCAATTATTTGGTATGGATCTCTCCATAACCAAACAATTAATTATTGTTATTACCTTAATGATTGCCTCTAAAGGTATTGCGGGTGTACCTGGTGCATCAATCTTAGTTCTTTCCGCAACGCTAGGGAGTGTAGGTATTCCATTAGAAGGCATTAGCTATATCATGGGGGTTGAACGTATCTTAGATATGGGGCGCACAGCGGTAAATGTTATCGGTAATGCATTGGCAGCTATTGTCATTGCGCGCTGGGAACATGTTTTTGATGATAAAAAAGCCCGTGATTATGAGGCTACATTTTTAGGAAATACTTCCAATTAATCGAGCTTTTCTATCGATAAGAAGATGTTTGGAATATAACTAATTTTATTAGCCCATTATTTAATAAAACGCTATTTAAGTAATGGGTTAAATAAGGATTAAACTTAGTAGTGACTTATACCTCGCTTTCAAAAGCAAATTAGTTTGTGATAACAGATACCCCAACATAATTGATGTCTACACCTACCACATTGACGTTATTTAAATAAGATGCACACTATTACTACCGTCCAGATTAGATCTAATCATTTAGTTTTTATATTTAACCGATGATATTAAGGACGTGGCGAAAAATCATCTATTTGTGCTCGCCATTTGTTATAATTCCAATCTATAATTTTGGTTTTTAATTCGGTCAAATATTGGTGTGCTGTCTGTTTTTGTTCTGCGTTAAGACTCTTATCTAAACGGGTTTGAATTTCCTCATTATATGCCCATACTGGCGGGAAGTAGTTACGATTCCAAGCTAAATAATCATCTTGTTCGATAAGTTTTTGTCGTGTGTAATCCAGCAACAGTGACCAAGCATAAGCTTTTATTTCATCATGTTCGCGACCTAAACCATATAAATAGGCTTCGGTAACTCGTAATATGCCAATAATGGAACTATGTTCCGCCATTAACTCTGCATAATCAATCGCCTGTTTTAAATCCGATAATTTTAATGC
>NZ_AWGA01000134.1 GCF_000471645.3 Candidatus Schmidhempelia bombi str. Bimp
ATCCATAAAGTCTCTTTATCATCCACGGCTCGATTTATTCTTGCTTTAATATTATTATCACTCATATTAAGTAAGAGCGGTGTGTCAGTAATCAGTTTGCTACTAGTTAATTGACTATCTTGTAATGGGTGCTTACTCCATGCCGGTGTCTCTGTAGGTAATTTTATTTCGTCATTAGCTTTTATTTTCTTTGCTATCTCATCAGTATTGGTAATCCATAATGATTTTTTGTTAGTTGCAGAGGTATTTATTTCTATTTGTAACCAGTTTATATTAGTTTCTTTACTTATTACCTCTATTTTACTGCCTTTAAATGGTGTACCAACCGTTGTGTCTGCTTGGCTTGGTTGCGTTAGTATTTTTACCCCTTTTGATACAGCAAATAATATTTTTTCTTCATCGGATATTTTTCTCGTCTCAGCTTGAGTTTGGGCTATGTAATTGGGTAAGTCTTCACAGGTAAAACACTCAACATGTAATGTGGGTTTAAAGTGGCTGTTTTGCATCCCTTCTCCAAGTGGGAGAGTGTCTATGTCAATATAATTACCCTCTTTATCTTTTTCTTTAGGAATAGCATCATTATGACCAATATGTCCGACTAAATCACCGGCTTCAATTGGAAATGGTTTGTCTAATACCACAACTTCATTATATTTTTTGCCTCTAATTACCTTTTCAAGACAATCAAAATAAACGTAGGTCGTTTCTGTTGGTAAAGGAATAGTTGGTTGTCCGTCCCGAACCACTTCGATTAATTCAACAAAGTTTTTCGGTTTTTTGGTACCGGATATTTTAATTTGCGTTCCTTCGGGTAGCATGGAAATAATATTTTTTTTATCTTTATCCCTTACTCTTAGCCCTTTTGATTTGGCTAATTTGCTATCTTTTCCTGTTATTTCAACTATCGGGGCTGTGAGTGGTTTTTTAGTCTGATTGTAAATCCAAC
>NZ_AWGA01000056.1 GCF_000471645.3 Candidatus Schmidhempelia bombi str. Bimp
GAAAAACTAGGCGGGTAAGGTAGCCCTTTGTCGTGGTGGGTCCAGTTACCCACTAAGCAGCGGTTTAACCATATCTGTAACGCATCCCAACTGTCTGATTTGTCTTCAAATTTCCATAAGATAAAGCCGCTTACAATACCCGCTATCAGGGATAAAAAGTAGAGCCCTATTCCTATCGGTCCTAGAAAAGCCAGTAAGCCTAAGCCCTGTATTAACGCTAAGCTGCCAGCAACAATTTGTAAGCCGCCACCAATAATATAGATATAAGCCAGTTCACTGCCACCCTTTTTTTTGTGTAATCCTTTGCGAAGGATGTTTATTCCTTCAATCATCGTTACTATACTGGCCATCACCCCCATCACTGACCCTAACCAAGATGAGGTGACTAAAACGTTGTTGACGTTTTTACTTAAACTTTGTCTGGTTTGAATCATTTTACGTAGCACATCGGGTAAGGCGTTATTGGTAAGCTCTAGCAACATATTGAATAGGACGATGGCGTTGGAGACTAAATACCCCATCCCTATCGCCAGCTCTCTATTGAGTTCATCTTTTACCGTTTGTCCTAGCCCAAATGTCTCAAGTTTTTGTCGGTTGTCATGATAACTAATAAAGGTGCACCCTAATTGTACCCCTTGAACAAAGACTTCTATCCCTTTGATGTAGGCCAGTTTTGATGATTGCGTTGAATCTAGTTTGATTTTTGTCGAGTCAAATTGTAATAATCCATTAGCATAACTGTTTCTGGCACCTTTTATTATCTCTCGTTTGACTTCTTTCCACTTTATATCACAAAATGCCACCATTAGCGTATTCTCTATCAGTGAGGCGTGGCTACATTGGCTTAATAACAGTTTTATCATCTGTTTAAACTCATTAAAGCTTTTGATACTTTCTGGCGTCGCTATTTTTTTTAATTTTCCATATAAATCCACTATACGCGAGCTCGCATTAATCAGCGTCCAATCTATTTTTATGAGTTTGTCGGGATTTGGCCCGGGACTCTCTTTTTGGTTTTGCGTCATCTGCATGGCTGGGGTGAAGTATTCAATAATAGTCGGTAACTCTCCCACCGGTATCTGAGTTAGCCTCACTGGGCAAATCAGTTTGCCATCAATCACAAAGGTGGACTGCGATAAATGGTGCTGGATTAAGCCCGGGGCGATAAGACTGTCATTAAGTGATTTTTGCCCTATTCCTTCTAGCATTTTGCTTATAAGTTGCTGCGAGAGTTGTAGCATTAATCGCCCTTTTTCCCAAAAGAAGAGGCTGTCTAAGCTTTCTGACGCTTCTAACTGTTTTAGTAGCTGTTCGGTTTGGTCCGGTCTGGCGCTTAGCCCCTGAAGTTGGTCTATCGTACTCTCCTCTTCTTGCTCAGTGTCAAGCTGCGCTAATCTTAGCTTTAGTAATTGTTGCCAGAAGCTGTCAGCGTGGTTGCCAATAATATGAAAATAGGCGCTCTGTTCATCGCTCAGTAGTATATCCCAAATACCATATTGATATGGGAGGCGGATATTACCTAAGCAGCTAAAATCAACGATTTTGATAAAGTCGGTTAAATACCCTACGTGGTTATTTGAACCATTGGTATCACACTCTATACGCCAGAACGCTATGCGGTTGTAATCGGTTATCTCCGGCGGCGTGTAGTGCGAGCGCTGCGCTTTATGACCAAATAACCACGTCAGATAATGAAAATAGTCCATGGAGTGCTCTTCGATGGCGCAACATAGTTTTTCATACTCTTCGGCCTCCTGCGCCTGAAAATTTTTAATGCGTCGATGCTGTAATTGTGATTCATAAGGCTGCCACTTTTTGTTGAATTCCGCTTCCGCTTGTTGTCTGGCGGTGTTAGGTGCTCGGTAGGCTTTTAAATTTGTTATGCTAAACGTTTCATAGGTATTTTTGCGCTCTTGCGCTTCTACTATCGCTAGGGCCTTTTTTTCCTCCTCACGCGTGAGGCTCACTTCCAGACAGCTGTTTTTATCGGCGTCTTTTGGCAGACATTTATGATCACGTATCGACTCGGAGATAACGGTATAAGTGTAGACGATTTGGTCTTGGCTATTGACCTCATAACTGTATTTTAATTCATTTTTATATTGTTCAATATACGATAGGGTTTTTCTTATATGTAGCCTTTTTTCATTAAAATAGTCGCTGGGTATCTCAGCGCGTAGTATGTTTCCATACAGTTCATAGTGTTTTTTATCTAGAAAATGGTTATCCACTACCACCTGCTCTTGATATTCACCCCAAAACCCGTTTTTCTTTTGTTGTTCGGTTATAGGCTGCTTGCGATCATAGATAATTTCCGCTTCATCTGGATGTTGTTGCCGATAGCGCTCAATGACTTCCACTAAGGCGTCGTTGACATTCTCGGTCCCTAACAGTTCGCGGTTATAGGCATCGTTCATTAACTCTGCATACCGCGCTTCACTGCCTGCTATGAGTTGCGTTATCGGCTCTATTGTTAGTTGTCGTTGATAGGATAACTCCTCTGCCACCCCAAACGAATCTTCTAAGACTAACGTCGCGTAGTTTTTCATTTCTTGTAGCACCGTCTGACATTGTTTATAGTTTTTGTCTGATTCCTCTAACTTTAAACTATTAAATGGGTGCTGGCTGGTAAATAGGTATTGGCTAAAGTTGTATGTTTTAACATCATCTTGTGCTCTTACATGCCCGATTTCTTTCGCGGTACATGCTAGCTCTAATAATTCTTTATTTTTATCAAAATCACTAAAGCTAAAACTGCGCCCTTCTGGGCTTAGCTCCTCTGGTTTTTGGTCGTGGCGCTGCGTTAAGCGGATTTTGCTAAATCGTTTTAGCTCATGACCTACATCGCTATGCGCTGACGTCTGCCCTTGATGACTTGTCTGCTGCGCTAGGTTAATGTAGTAGTCTCGCGTCGCTTTTGACCAAGCTCGGCGGGTGTAGGCGATATAGGCGTCTCCCTGATAGATACTGGTGTCAATGGTTATCGCTGCGCCGTTGATATGGTGAGCGCCTTTATGGCATTCGCTCGGTATCTCTTTGATATTGCGCTCTTTCATATCGTGGATGGTTTTATGCCTTAATGCACCTGATGGTGTGACTTCATAACCAATATACTCCCACACTCCTGCTTTATTTTGGGCCAAAATATAGACATACCCTTTTCTTAGGGTGCGATAAACATACTTATGGCTCTTTAAACCAACTGACGGCTCTCGCTCACCTAATGAGCAGGTGTCTTTTGACCAGTCAATGCCTTTAAACTTTTCAGGTATCACTGCTTTTCGCACTAAAAATATCGGGAAGCCCTTTCGTTTACATACCCCGCAACCACCTTGGGCTAAGGCTGAGCTTTTTTCTGCCTGTTCATAAATCAGTACGTCTTCTAGTTCTTGTTGTTTTTGTTCATCTGTTAAGGTCATTACTTGTTTTTTCCTTGTTGTTTTTCTTGTTTTAATTCATGTTAAAATAAATAAAAGCTTATTTAGTCAATCCTTGAAATACCCGTTTATCTAGTTGTTTGAATTGTTCAGATAGCGTGCCTGGTTCTGACCTCGCTGTCTCGATCGCTGTCTTTAGCTGCGCATTTTGGGTTAATTTACCGTAACGCAGTGACATTAAAGTATAAATATGTCGATCATTTATCGCCGTTAGTCCTAACTGATATGATTGGTAATAGATTGCGGCAATATCGTATAGCGTTTTATGATGTGCTTGGGCTGAGTGTTCAGTAAGATCATGCCAAGCAATATATAATGCATAAATTGATTTTATCTCTTTCTGATAAAACTTGGCTTCTTCTACTAAGAAGATATTAAATGAATCCATTTTATAATTAATATTTTCTATTACATTAACCGTACGTTCAACCGTAGGATAACAGTAATAAGTGAAACAATTTAGTGCTTCTGCCAACCATTCTGGACATATGCGATTACTTTCTTGTAATAGTTCTAAACGGAATGGTTCGTAAAATGGGATAAAGCTCATTTGGCATTGCTTTGCAATAAAACGACCAATATTAACGATTTGTTCAGCTATTACGTCTGGGGGTAATGTGCTGACTAACCAACCACAAACATAACGTTTACTTTGTAATATCTCCGCTTTTGCTTCAATCACGCTAAAATGTAATAATCTTTTTTGTAGGGATTGCTGTGGTTTAGCAAGGGTGATTAATTTTGGACAAGACGCTAAATCATGGGCTAATTCGGGTCTAATTACCGTCGTAACCGCTTCTTCTCCCAATATTTCTTTAATATTGTTTATTGTTATAAGGTCTATTTCACTGACACTAGTTAGTGTATCAAGTAATAAATAGCGATATTGTTGCTGGCTATTTTCATTATCTAATAGGGTTAGTAACTGCTTTTCCATTATATTGACTCTACATCTTTGTGTATTTAAAGTAAAAATAGAACAGCTATACAATAAGTGTTCTATCTAAAAAATCCAATATGGATTAGTAAGAATGTTATATTTCTATAATTATTTTTATTACCACTATTTAATATAATAGTGGTTATATTGTTAATATAAGTTTTATGATTTTATTTCCCGTTATTTATAAGTAACGATTTGTCTTGCGATTGTCATACGCTGTTTTATCCTAAGTTTTCCTTAAAAAGGAAAAATATTATCTTTATTTATAATTAGTTATCTTAGCTAACCGAGTTAAGTTAGCTTATAAAATAACCCAAGCAGAGATAAAATCGAAAGTGTCTCTATTTTAGTTAGAAATATGAAATCGTTATTTATCTATTAATTAATTTTAAAAATTGTTAAATTATCATTACTTAACTGTTAAGTCAATTGGCTAATCTGTTTATAGTAATAGTTATTCAATACCAATGCTGATTTTATATAAAGGATAATTGACCTCTTCAACGGTTGATAATCTATCGGTAGATATGGCTACCCACCTAGATAAGGGTGAATAGAATAGTTACAAATTTATCTCTTATTTTAGAATGAACATTGGTTGTTTTATATCAGTCTCCTTTTTGACGAATTACTTTCCTACAATAAGGTTAATAAGTTAAACATAATTAAAATAAAAAAGGGGAGAAAGGAAGGGATACTGTTTTTACAGCGTATAGATGTAATAAGTCGCCATCGATTTTGTTATAAATAACTAATTGATGAATAAAATTTTATAATATAACTTATTAATGATTATAAATAGTGTCATTGGTTACGTTTTATTAAGGAGTGATCTCGATAAATATTGTGGTTTAATTGATAATAAAAAACCCCGTTAATACGGGGTTTTTATCACATATATCTATAAAAGAAATTATTTACCTTGACCTTTAATTTCTTTTAAACCATTGAAAGGCGCTTTAGTTGCCCCTAATGCTTCTTCAATACGGATTAGTTGGTTGTATTTAGCCATACGGTCTGAACGGCTCATAGAACCTGTTTTGATTTGTCCGGCTGCAAGTCCAACAGCTAAATCAGCAATCGTTGCATCTTCTGTTTCACCACTACGATGGGAAATGACCGCCGTATAACCTGCGTCTTTCGCCATTTTAACCGCTGCAATGGTTTCAGTTAGGGAGCCGATTTGGTTAAATTTGATTAAAATTGAGTTAGCAATGCCTTTTTCAATCCCTTGTTTGAAGATTTTTGTATTCGTTACAAAAAGATCATCACCCACTAATTGAACTTTATCGCCAAGTAATTTAGTTAAATATGCCCAACCTTCCCAGTCACTTTCATCTAAACCGTCTTCAATAGAGACAATTGGATAGTCTTTGGTTAATTGTTCTAAGTAGTGAGCAAATTCTTGTGAAGTAAATGAACGACCTTCACCTTTTAATTCATATTTACCCGTTTCTTTGTTATAGAACTCAGAAGCCGCACAATCTAATGCAAGAACGACATCTTGACCTAACTTATAACCCGCATTGGTTACGGCTTCTTCGATACATACTAATGCATCAGCATTTGATTTTAAGTTTGGTGCAAAACCACCTTCATCACCCACAGATGTTGCCATACCTTTTGCGTGTAGTACTTTCGCTAAGTTGTGGAAGATTTCCGCGCCCATACGGATAGCTTCTTTCACACTTTTAGCACCAACTGGTTGGATCATAAATTCTTGTAAATCAATGTTATTATCTGCATGTTCACCACCATTGATGATATTCATCATTGGAAGTGGCATAGAGTATGTATCTGGCGTATGGTTAAGCTCAGAAATATGTTTGTAGAGAGGAAGACCTTTAGCCGCTGCTGCCGCTTTAGCATTAGCTAATGATACCGCTAAAATCGCATTAGCCCCTAAGTTGGATTTAAAATCAGTTCCATCAAGATCAAGCATGATTTGATCGATTTCAGCCTGATTAGTCGCATCTTTACCGACTAAGGCCTGAGCAATTGGACCATTTACATTGGCAACGGCTTTTAATACGCCTTTACCTAAAAAACGTGATTTATCACCATCACGCAATTCTAATGCTTCACGTGAGCCTGTTGAAGCACCTGATGGGACAATAGCCATACCAACATATCCACCAGCTAAGTGTACTTCAGCTTCAACAGTTGGGTTACCACGTGAGTCAATTACTTCACGACCTAAAACTTTAACGATCTTTGCCATGTTTTTTTCCTCTTTTATGACATAGTAAAATTAATAATAATTCTTCATTAGCTTTTACAACGCTGTTCATACTCTCTAGCAGCTTTAATAAAACTACTAAATAGTGGATGGCCATCGCGCGGAGTAGATGTAAATTCAGGATGGAATTGGCAAGCCACAAACCATGGGTGATTAGGATTTTCAATAATCTCAACCAATTTTCTATCCGTTGATAAGCCAGTTACTTTTAACCCTGCTTCAATAATTTTTGGTAATAAGTGGTTGTTGACTTCATAACGATGTCGATGACGTTCAACAATGGCGTCTTTTTTATACATGCCGTGAACTAATGAATCTGGTTCAAGATGACAAATCTGCCCACCTAATCGCATCGTACCACCTAAATCGCTGTTTTCACTGCGTCGTTCAACATTGCCGTCGTTATCGCTCCACTCAGTAATAAGTCCGACAACTGGGTTTGGTGTATCTTGAACAAATTCGGTTGAGTTAGCGCCTGTCATACCGGCGACATTACGCGCATATTCAATTAATGCGACTTGCATTCCTAAACAGATACCTAAATAAGGGACATTATTTTCACGAGCATAACGAGCCGCTAAAATTTTACCTTCCACACCTCGATAACCAAAACCACCAGGAATTAAAATACCATCTAAACCTTGTAGTACTTCGGCTCCACGTGCTTCTACATCTTCAGAGTCAATATAACGAATATGAACCGTAATGCGATTTTTTAAACCACCATGTTTTAATGCTTCATTAACAGATTTGTAAGCATCAGGTAATTCAATGTATTTGCCCACCATACCTATGGTAACTTCACCTACTGGGTTAGCTTCTTCGTAAATCACTTGTTCCCATTCTGAAAGATCTGCTTCTGGGCATTCAAGATGAAAACGAGAACAAACGTAACTGTCTAATCCTTGTGATTTTAATAAGGCTGGAATTTTGTAAATGGAGTCAACGTCTTTTAATGAGATCACTGCTTTTTCTGGTACATTACAGAATAAGGCTATTTTAGCGCGTTCATTCGCTGGCACAATGCGATCCGAACGACAGATTAAAATATCAGGCTGAATACCAATAGATAGTAGTTCTTTTACTGAATGCTGTGTTGGTTTGGTTTTAACTTCACCAGAAGCCGCTAGATATGGCACTAACGTTAAGTGCATGAATAGGGTGTGTTCTCGTCCCACGTCTACGGCTAATTGACGAATTGCTTCTAAAAAAGGAAGCGATTCAATATCACCCACGGTACCACCAATTTCAACGATGGCGACATCAAAGCCTTTAGCACCTTCAATTACGCGATCTTTAATTGCATTCGTAATATGTGGGATAACTTGCACCGTTGCTCCTAAATAATCACCACGGCGCTCTTTTCTTAAGACATCTGAGTAAATGCGCCCAGTGGTAAAATTATTTTTACGCGTCATTTTTGTTCTTATAAAACGCTCATAGTGTCCAAGATCAAGATCGGTTTCTGCACCGTCTTCGGTCACAAAAACTTCGCCGTGTTGAATTGGACTCATTGTTCCTGGATCCACATTAATGTAAGGATCTAATTTTAGCATGGTCACTTTTAAACCACGCGCTTCTAAAATCGCAGCCAGTGACGCTGCCGCAATACCTTTACCTAGCGATGAAACAACGCCGCCTGTAACAAAAATATAATTTGTGACCATAATAAACCGATTAAAATTGAGAAGAAAAATGTCGCACTGATGTGCATACTTTAATTTATCAGACGGGACAGTAGTCTAACACAATGTCACATTTTGTGACAGAAGAAAATTAGGATTCTGTGAGCAAATACATGATTTACTACTTATTTTGCCATCGTTCAATGACTGATATGTTATGGCTATGGCTTGTAATCATTGTTAAATCAATGCATGTCTCTCGTCATATCGAATCGTTGTATTTTTATATTATTGGCTTAATCTAATACACCGTTATTTGTGGCGTGACTTAATTTTAAGACCTTAGCAAATAACTGTTTAAATAGGGTTGGTATGGTTTGATTACCGCGTTGTTCGGTGTCTTCACCTACCGCAACCGCTAAGTCAGGTTTAGATGTTTTGTGTATTGCTTTTTGTATAATTTGCGATATCGATAAGTCGACATATTCAGTAGTTCCAAATGCGGCCATTTTGTAAATATGACTAAAACCATGGTGAAAGAGAAAATTTTCAATGTCTTTTGCTGGTAATACCGTTAAATGTTCGGTGATAGCGGCTGATGTTGGTAATAGTGTTTTAACGGTGTCAACGTAATTTTTACCCGCATTATCCCCGTCGGTAAGAACGTGCCATTGAATCCCCATTAAATTGGCAAATTTAATTAATGGCTTAAGTCCACATTGTACAAATTCAATAATTTTTATGCCTTCTGAGTTAAAATCATAGCCAGCTTGTTTAGCCAGTTCACTTAATAACCAGACTTCTGTCTCCCCTTCCACGCATAGCCAAGTTCGTGCAAAAAGTGCCGATGGATAACGATGTAATAGGTGGAATTTAATTCTTCTGCTATCGCTAGGATTCAAGATATGATCGGATAAATGGTAAGCGGCAATATAATGGGGGTAACGAATTAAGCGATAGATAGTTTCCAATTCACATAGGGATAATATATCACTTGAATTAGTGGTAATAATCTGCTGTATCGGTAGCTTATTTAATAAATGAATGGCAATCGAAAATAAGATGGGATGTAATTGGCTTTCTGGCTCTTCTAGCAAGAATATAGGCGCTGCCTCAGGGGAGAGGTGATCATGACCAGCAGCATTGAATAATTCAATGAATATGCGTAATAACATAACGCTGATTTCTTGATGTGTCTCTAAAAAATGATTAAAGCGGTTGAGTATTGCCCAATCCGATGAGGTAACGCCCACTGAAGGTATCATGCTACAAGGTTGCCTATTTTGCCGCTGTTTATCGATCAGATAATAGTCTAATAATAAATAAGCAGCATGTAGACCTTGTTCAAGCTGTTGTTGATTATTGACAATATCATCTTGTTTAAATTGTACCAATATGGCGTCGATAGGGAGTTTAGCGGTCGCTGGTGTAGCGGGTAAATAAGAGGTGTCTGTCTGTGGATTTTTTAAGCGTAATATGGGGCGCAAAGTGGTAAGATGGGCGATAAGCGCTGGCGTATTGGTAATCGTTGCATAACGTTTTCGTTGATTATTCAGAAAATGGTGTTCGGTGATAATTGTCCCTGAGGTATTGGTGTAGCCATGAATTTGATAGATAATCTGCTTATTACCATGCTCATCGGTGGTTATTACTTCGTGTAGCGGATAAAATGCATTGTTATCGTATGGTTGCGCTTTGTTTTCACTAAAAATAAAAATAATGTCTATTTGTGCTGCAGCAATATTGTCTGTTGCCTGCGTCGAATAAAAATCAGATTGGGTAAATTGATAGGGTAACGGTGAGGGGGAGAGTAACGTTAATGCACTTAGTAAACTAGATTTACCCCAAGTATTCTCACCAATTATTACCATTTGTTTAGGATCAATGTCTAATGTAAGTTGATGAATTCCACGGAATCCCTTTATTTCCACGCGTTTTAATTTCATGGTCATCCTTGAGCAAGCGATTTGTATTGGTTATTTGTCCTATTTGCCTTCCATTGGCAAATAGGTTATTGACGATTAAATATAGACAACCTGTTTACCTGATTCTATGGCTTTGGCATCGCCCCCAAATTGTTCAAAAAAGTACGCCAGATGATCCGCTTTATCGCCAAGTAATCGTCCTTTTACTTTGTTCCAAGTGAGTAACGCAATACAGGCCTCAGGTTCACCTACAATAAGCATAGGTTGTTCAAATTGGTTATTCCAGTAAAATTCGCCGCCATAAAGGCGGTGCGCAGTCATTAACATATAACAACCATATTCCTGAGTAATCATGTCTAGCTGCTCTTCTGAAATTTCATGATTTTTAGTCGACATTTCATCAATAATAAGCTCAACGGCACTAATACTTTTTTCCGAGTAGTCCAATTGATTAATACTCCACGTTGGGCTATTAAAAACTGCATTGGTTGCCCACGCGTTGATTTCTTCAAATAATTCATTTTTTGCCGTAGCCATTATCGTTTACCTATTTCATTTATTGGTGTTGGATTACTGTTTTTATCTTTGTTGCTGAGCAACAAATTATAAGGGGTATTGTTCGATTTAATCTATAATTTTGCAAATGATTAACACCCTTTCTGATCTTTTTCGATTTTTTCCATTAGTTTTATCTGTTGCCAAGCGTCTTCCATCTGTTCTAATGTGGCATTTTGTAGATTACCATATTGGCGTGTTATCATTGTTTCAAGTTGTCTGAATCGTTGTTCAAATTTCTGATTCGCTTGCTGCAAGGTGGTTTCTGCTTTTTGTCCTAAATGACGTGATAAATTGACCGTCGCAAATAATAAGTCTCCAACTTCTTCGGTTAGTTTTTCTTGATCGATGTTTGGCTGATTTATTTCCTCCATGACTTCCTGTAACTCTTCTTTTACTTTATCAATAACGGGGGCTATCTGCGTCCAATCAAATCCTACTGAGGCACAACGTGTTTGTATTTTCTCAGCTCGCATTAACGCTGGCAAGGTGAGTGGTATATCATCTAATACTGAATGTTGGTTTTTAGCCATACGTTCTTGATGTTTTTGTTGTTCCCATTTTATTGCGGTTGACGATGATAGCTGAGGATGAAAAATAGTGGGATGACGACGAATCAATTTCTGTTTTATCGCAGCACAGATATCATAAAAGTTGAATTGATGTTGTTCGTCAGCTATCTCAGCATAGAAAATAATTTGGTATAATAAATCCCCTAATTCATTTTTTAATTGTTCAATATCTTTGCGTTTAATCGCGTCAAATACTTCGTAAGTCTCTTCCAGTGTATAGGGAATAAGCGTCTCAAATGTTTGGCGGCGGTCCCACTCACAACCCGCGGTAGGATGGCGTAGTTGTTTCATCACTTTAAGTAATTCTATTAGTGTACTTATATCTGTTTTTTGCATAGCCTAACCCTATTCTAGTTTTTGTCATTCATATAATAGACTTATCTAACCAACGGTAAGCCCATATCATATTGTCGATTAATTAACGAATGAGCGTAAAAGTGGATAAGGTGATTATCTTAACGAGATTAAGGTTGGTGGTACAAGAAAAATCATCTTTTGTTCTGGTAATATTGTTTAAAGTAATGATAATACGTCTATTTATCCCAAATTTCAGCCGTTATTCATGCCTAAAAAGCGAGAAATGGAGTCTGTTCACTGATATAAAAGTAACCATGATACTATTATCGTTGATATTGCTTAACGCTTTAATTATAACCATATGTTACTTTCAGGCTTAGCGCGTTTAGTTCCGTTTCGCCGGATGCTACTCAATACATTTTTATAGTGTTAACGTATTTTTTATAGGGGAGAGACTTTAAATTGACCATTATTATAACTCGTTTCTGGTATTGTTATATTTATAATAATAGTGCAAAAAACATACGGGAATATAAATTAGATGAAAATCACATATAAACAATTGGTTTCTGCGGTAGAGCAAAAAATAGTAACAACTACCCAAGCAGAACAGTTATGGGCATTTTGGCAAGCACAAAATAAGAATTTACCCACTTTTAAATTGACCCATGTACTATATTATTTAGGCGGCATGATAGCGATAGGGGCTATGTCGTTGTTTATGAATTTAGGTTGGGAGCGATTAGGTGGCATTGGCTTATTATGTATCTGTGTTATTTATGCCATCATCGCATTTAGCTTAGGTGAGTTTTTATTACGGCGTTATGATTTAGTGATTCCTGCAACTGTTTTAATTACATTAGTAACGGTATTAACACCTTTAGCCGTATATGCGTTAGAGCAGGTGATCGGTTTTTGGGATACGGACTACTTTTACCAAAATTATTATCAACATAACATTTTATGCCGGTTAATCATGGAGATAGCCACTATAGTTGTGTCGATTTGCTTGATCTATCGATACCGATTTCCCTTTTTATTTTTACCATTAGCTTCTGCACTGTGGTGTATGAGTTTGGATCTAACCCTTTATCTATTCGATTTATTGGGTTATTTAAGAGAAGGGTTTGACTATGCTAATTATTCGACCATTCGAGAATATGTATCACTACTGTTTGGTTTATTTATTACTGGCATTGCTTTTGTTATTGATCTGAAAAATAAAACCGTTAAAGATTTTTCGTTTTGGCTTTATTTGTCAGGTGTAATTACTTTCTGGGGCGCGTTAAGTTCTATGTATTCAGACAGTGAGTTAGCTAAATTCTGCTATTGCTGTATTAATTTATTGATGATATTAATTGGGGCAACAATAGCTAGGAAAGTCTTTGTTGTTTTTGGCGCTTTAGGCATAACTGGGTACTTGGCGCATCTTGCCTATGATGTATTTGAAGATAGTTTACTCTTTCCTCTTGTGTTAACGTTAATAGGTTTATTTATTATTTTTATTGGCATTATTTGGCAACGTCATGAAAAGGCAATCAATCACTATTTATTACAATTTTTACCTCAAGGGCTAAAAAATAGTATTCAATTTAGAAAATATTAATTTTAGCAAATAGCAGTACTATCCTTTATAAGATGACTATGAGCTGCCTAATTAATTCTATCATGGCAATTTAATGGTTGGACGGTATTAATAGTGTTTGGTAATCCAAGCACTTTTTATCTGTATGATAGGGATAAAAATCGCCAGTTATTATCCAGTCAATACAGGATAGTAAAGAGAAAGATTAAGACTGCTTTTATTCAATAGTGCAAAGAGCGATAGCACGATATATGAGTGTCGTCGGTTTTTAGCCCCCCTTTCGTTATCATGCTTGTTGTTTGAACTTTATTGCTATTGCCTGTTGGGCGTAATGTTAATGTCCGAGTAAGTGCAGGGGTGATATGGCTTTATCTTTAATCCTTGCTGCATACCTTGACTATTTAGTACATGTAGGTAGGAATGGATTACGATTGGAAAAGAGCAATAGTAATTCAATGCCTAATTAGGACTAACGAGAGCATAAGTGTGTCTATGTTAAAATAAAGATAAATGATATAAATGCTTATATGTAGTTAATAAAAATTGATTTACGTCGTGTGTTTTATATATGTTTTTCCATTCCACAATGATATATAACTAATTGATTTTAATAAGACGTTTTATTACTGTTGTTCTAAATTTCTGCCGATGAAAATAACTTGATCAGGATCACAAACAAACATAATTATCCAAACAATGTAACGCTGTTTCATATATACTCAAGGAAAAATATTTATGGAGTTTATATTCAAATGGCAAAAGAAATCAGAAATTATAAAAAATTGGCAACTGATATTTTGCAGTCGCTTGGTGGTAAAGAGCATATTGTGAATATTGCTCGCTGTGCAACTCGTTTAAGGTTGGTGATTAAAGATCAGCCTGAAGATGCCAAACAAAAGATATCAGCATTACCAGGGGTCATCGCTGTGGTTGAAAAAGGAGGGCAGTTACAGATTGTGATTGGTACGCATGTAGGCGAAGTGTATCAAGCTTTTTGCTCTTTAGTCGGAAAATCAACCATCAGCCATCAGCCATCAACAGAGTCAGTGCTAAATCGTGTTATTGCAACGATGTCAGCGGTATTTGCTCCATTTATTTATGTTTTAGCCGCCGCAGGTATTTTGCAAGGATGTTTAATTTTAGTACGTACTGGCTTTCCCACTTTTGAACAAACAGGAACACATCAAGTATTAAGTTTTATATCGTGGGCGCCGTTCATTTTTTTACCTATTTTTATTGCTATTACTGCCTCTAACCATTTTAAATGTAACTTATTTGTGGCTGTTGCTTGCTGTTGTGCGTTAGTGTCTCCACAATGGACAGAAATGGTAAATATAATTGGTGAAGGTAAAACTATCGAATTTTTAGGCATTAGTCTATCACAAACCACTTATACATCATCCGTCTTACCCCCCTTGTTTTTAGTGTGGATACTTTCTTATTTAGAGCACTTCCTTGAACCGCGATTAAATGATGTGATTAAACCCATAATTATGCCTTTTATTTGCATTGTCGTTATGGTCCCTCTTACCATTTTATTTATTGGACCACTATCTTCATTAGCCGCAAAAAATATTGCTTTTGGTTATAATTGGTTAGTGAAATATGTACCATTTGTTGCAAGTGCCATTATTGGTGGTTTATGGCAAGTATTGGTTATTTTTGGGGTTCATTGGGGAATTACCCCCGTTATTATGTCCAACTTTGAACACTTTGGTAAGGACTCGTTCCAAGTCTATCAATCTATTGCTGTAACTGGGCAAGTTGGCGCGGTAATAGGTTTCTACTTAAAAACCAAAAATAGTGAAATGAAAAAGGTGTCTATATCCGCCTTTATGACGGGGTTATTCGGTATTACTGAACCCGCTATTTATGGGGTAAATTTACGTTTTAAACAACCATTTATTTATGGTTGTGTTTCGGGAATGGTTGGCGCTATAGTTGCCAGCTTTTTTAATCCCTATTACTATGCTTATGCTGGATTGCCAGGACCACTAACAATGGTTAATGGTATTAATCATGCTCATATTGGTTCATTTATTGGCATTTTAATTGGCATATTAGTTGCACTAATTCTACCGGTTATCCTTATGAAAATATTAGGTACGGGCGAAAAAGACGACGATATATTAGCCACGACCGATTCCGGAAATAACGACGATATCACCCATAATCCACCAGTCGAATCAACTATTTATAGTCCACTGCAAGGAAAGGTGATCCCTTTGGCTGATGTGCCTGATCCGGTATTTGCTGAAAAATTGATGGGGGAAGGGATCGCAATTGAACCAACCGATAACCATGTTTATGCGCCTTTTGATGGTCAGGTTAAACTAGTGTTTGAACAATCAAAACATGCTATTGGTTTATTATCTAATGATGGCATTGAGATACTTATCCATGTCGGTATTGATACGGTTAAACTTACTGATTCGGTTTTTACTTACCATGTTGCTTTAGATCAGACCGTTAAGAAAGGCGATCTGCTTATCAGTTTTGATGCCGAAAAGATAAGACAGAAAAATTGTCCGC
Source organism: Candidatus Schmidhempelia bombi str. Bimp (assembly GCF_000471645.3). GTDB lineage: Bacteria > Pseudomonadota > Gammaproteobacteria > Enterobacterales > Orbaceae > Utexia > Utexia bombi. The sequence goes on from NZ_AWGA01000056.1 coordinate 15,711, forward strand.
TTATTACACCGGTTGTGTTAACTAATTTATCCGATTGTCAATATATTATTACCACTAATCAACAACACGTCACGCCAGACGATATTTTAGTCACAGTAAAATCAGATGAGGTTTAATATTTATGAATAATAAAAATTTTTTATGGGGCGGCGCTTTAGCGGCGCACCAATTCGAAGGTGGATGGAATGAGGGCGGAAAAGGACCTAGTGTGGTAGATGTAATGACAGCGGGGGCGCATGGTGTTGCACGTCAAATAACAGATACAATCGAAAGTGATAAATTTTATCCTAATCATACGGCGATCGATTTTTATCATCATTATAAAGAGGATATTAAATTATTTGCTGAGCTTGGTTTAAAATGTTTACGTACTTCTATTGCATGGACTCGTATCTATCCAAATGGTGATGAACTTGAACCAAACGAAGCGGGCTTACAGTTTTATGATGATGTGTTTGATGAACTTATCGCGAATGGGATTGAGCCTGTTATCACGCTTTCACATTTTGAGATCCCTTTGCATTTAGCTAAAAAATATGGTGGTTTTAAAAATCGTAAAATGGTTGATTTTTTTGAACGTTTCGCGATTACGTGCTTTAAGCGTTATCAGCATAAAGTAAAATACTGGATGACATTTAATGAAATTAATAATCAAATGGATACCAGTAACCCGATCTTCTTTTGGACTAATTCTGGGGTGCAAGTCGCGGCGGGAGAAGATCCTAAGCAAGTCCTGTATCAAGTTGCCCACTACGAACTTTTAGCTAGTGCTAAGGCGGTGATTGCTGGCAAAAAAATTAATCCTGATTTCCAAATTGGATGTATGATATCACATGTCCCCATTTATCCATACTCTTGTCATCCCGATGATATCATGGCAGCAGAGATAGCAATGCGTCAGCGCTTTTTCTTCCCTGATGTGCATGTTCGTGGTTATTACCCTAATTATGCGTTAAAAGAGTTTGAACGAGAAGGTTATCAGCTAGATATTACCGAAGAGGATTTAGCAATTCTAAAACAGGGTACTGTTGATTACATTGGTTTTAGTTATTATATGTCAACCGTGGTTAAGGCTAATGTGACTAATGATAATCAAGGAAATATTGTCAATGGCGCCTTACCTAATTCGGTTGCCAATATCTATATTAAATCAAGTGATTGGGGATGGCCAATTGATCCTGTAGGCTTACGTTATGTATTAAATGAGCTCTATGATCGTTATCAATTACCATTATTTATTGTTGAAAATGGTTTTGGTGCTATCGATGAACCGGATCAACATCATCATATTGAGGATACCGCTCGTATTGATTATTTAGGTCAGCATATTAAAGCGATGCTAACAGCAATCGATTATGATGGTGTTGATGTTATAGGTTATACGGCATGGGGAATTATTGATGTGGTCTCATTTACGACAGGTGAGATGAAAAAACGTTATGGCGTCATTTATGTTGATCGTGATAATCAAGGAAATGGTAGTATGAAACGCTATAAAAAAGCGTCTTTTAATTGGTATCATGATGTGATTAAGACTAATGGCAAAAATATAAAATAATCGATATATTATCACCCACTAACGCTATTATTACTGAGTTAGTGGGTCCGTATTTATGGTTAGTTTATTGTATAAGATAGCTAAATTCATATAAATTTATCTAATATTTCTATTTAGTGTCATAATAACGATGCGTCGTTAATGCATAGTTCGCTAAACGAAGCGTATAATAGCATTTATGAGATGCAAACCCCATTATTACCAAGGTTCTTACGTTCCGCTGAGTTAAAATGCATTAGTATGCCCACATTAATATATGAATCCCATTAAGCGACTTTATCCTATCCAATTTATCTAAAAATACCGATAAACTAAAACGGACAAAGAATAAAAAATCCAAGTCGCCATCTTGGATTTTTTATTTTATCATCTCCCTATTTTATATGATAAATTATTGTACCTTTTCAATACGGCTCGTTCGTTTACCATCATTGGAACGACTACGTATTAGTACTTGTTTCGCTTTTACGCTGGTAGGTTTATGATATATTTGCCAGTTATTCCCATCATCAACAGAATACTCTATTGTCAAACCAGGAAATACAATATTCGCTTCAAGTCGTTGATCAACGAGTTTTGCACCAGGGATAGGTAATCGATAATGAATACCTGCTAAATCTAATTTTGCTAATTCGCGTTGTCCCACTAAGTTAGCAAAGTGATTCCAATCGTTTAACAATGCGTGTTGATCAATATAATGCGTTTCGCCAGCTTTAAATTCTCGATCATGTTGATAAGCGAGTTCCCAATCCGCTTGATGCCATGCTCTTTCAGCAACAGCTAATAAACGGGGAAAGGTCATATAGTCCATTTTCTCATCACTACGTATATCTTCAGTCCAAATTTGTGCTGAAAGTCCATAAGCACCAGGCCAAGGTTGTGTCCCTTTTGCGCTAAATTTATTGCCATCCCTATCTAGCGATGTTTCAGCATTTTGTGGTAGATTATTTGGAGCAAAGCTGAAAATTTTACGTTCATCATTAAAACGGGTCGCCCAGTAATATCCACTTTCTTTCGGATTTACCTCATAAGGCATATCTAAATAAACATAATCAGGATTGGAAATAATAACCTGATAGCCTTTGTTGGCCCATTGATTAACGGAGTCATAGCCGCCCCAATATAACGTATCCCAAAAATTCACGGTGACGTTATCAACGGCAAAAGAGCGGGCATTTTCTGCATATTTAACCCCATCTTGCCAAGCTTGCATATGTTTAATGCCATGTTGATTAATAATTTTACTCACTTCCGTAGCAAAATAACTTGGTAAATGTTGAACATCATTAACGATACCTTGTGCAATCATCGTCTGGCAAGCCTGTGATTTTGCCCAAGGATAATCTTCTTTGTGTTGATCAATAGTACCTTTGGCTGAACTTTTTTCCTTTGCATGGATATCTTGATAACCTGCGCCTAAACGAATATTTTTTGCTTCATCCCCACCAAAATGCCAAGTTGTTATTGGCTGTTCTGCTTCGTTATGCATTTTTACTATTTCATCAATGACTTTATTCACAAAGCGCTTTGACGATTCTAGGCATGGGTTTAAGTAACTTAAACGATTATAAAATTGAACAGATGTAGTGTTAGATGTGTCTGTCGGATCAATGAGTCGATATTCATTGGCCTGTTGTGGGTTATTTTCCGCCATTAAGCGTTGATAACGCGCTTCCATTGATATGACTGCGGCCCGTGTGTGGGCTGGCATATCAATTTCGGGGATAACCTGAATAAAACGAGCATTGGCATATTTTATAATATCTATATAATCAGCTCGACTAAGATATCCACTGCCGGTGTTGTCATGATAAGGACCTGATCCCAATTGTGGTAATAAACAGTGCTGCTCTTTGAGATCATGACAGCGTTGACTTCCAACTTCGGTTAACTCTGGTAAATCTGGGATTTCAATACGCCACCCCTCGTCATCAGTTAAGTGGAAATGAAATTTATTCATTTTATAAACGGCCATTTGATCTAACAAACGTAATATGGCTGCTTTAGATTTAAAATTACGTCCGATATCTAACATAATCCCACGATAAGCAAAGCGCGGAGCATCTTCAGCAGTTAACGCAGTGAATGTTGTTGACTTAGCAGGAATTGATGATAATAACGACTGAACCGCATAAAAAATACCACTTTCATCATAAGCAGTAATGGTTGCCTGTTTATGATTAATATCTAGTTGATATGCCCCAGCTATAGCTGCGGGTAACTGTGGGTCAAGCGTCGCCACAATTTTATAACCTGCGTCAGTCACCGCTATATTTAGCTGATTAAATTGTTTTTTTAATACCGCCAAACTATTGGGATTTAGTCCATTAAGTACCAGATTAACTCCTTGATTATTCAGTAAAATAGTATCGTCTTTTACGGTAAGTTTTGACGGTGTAGGTAAAATCTGTCCGCGTAATACATCAGCTGACAAAGGCGTAATATCAGCATTGTACTGAAAACGGTAACTTGGCGTCACTAAGTGATTATGATCATCTGGCGTTCTTCGCCATTGATCAGTAATAGGTGACACTATTTTCGATAAGTCATCTGATTCGGTATCCGTATTAGTGATTATTTTGGGTTTAGAATCAAGATAGGTTATATACCAACGAGGCATGACATCACTTTCACTTAATACCCAATACTCACTGATTAATGGAATGTCCACCGCTGAATGCGCGGGGATCCCACTAAATTTTTCGGTGGGTTCAAGTTTATGTAAATCACCAGTAATATGGGTAATTTTAAATTGCTCATTATTTACTGCGAGAATCATACGTATATGATGGAAATAAATTGCCCAATCTCGTTCGGTAATCGCTTCCCCATTATTGGTTAAGGTTAGATTAATTTTACTACAAGCCGCCCAATCGGCACCGAGAGCGGAACAATCTACCCCATGTGTTGCCGCATGATTATCAATGACGTTATAGTTTACCTGTAACTGTTGGCTTAACGTTTCAACCATTGTTTGGGATTTCATGGTTGCTGCGCTGTTGTTAATCGTCAATAACGATATTACTGCGGTTGCCAGAAAGGTTGGGTTAAATTTTTTCATTATTTTTGCCTATTTGCGATTCAGATTAAAAACGGTAAAAGGGATCGTAACAATAAATTTAATATCATGTTCGTCTAAGAAAATATTGTCATAGCCGTAGTGCCAGTCACGATTAGCATGATTATCATAACGTGTGTAATGAAGCTGAGCGCGACTATCTTTTGCCCAACCATCGGGAACGGTATAAGTTAAATCGAAGTTCCAAGCACTCTCTTTTAGTTGATGATTTTGCCCAATAAGCTTAAATTGCTGATTTGGCTTGGCATGCCAACCATACGCATATGATGTCGCCACTTGCCATCCTTGTAATGTTGGCGATAAATAACCTAAATCGTAACTGATCTCACCAAATAATGCTCGTTCGCCATCAGCGTTAAAGTCTGAACGGGAATTCCACCAAATATCTAATCGCCCGTTAGAGGACGCATATCCTGGTGTCATTCGTTGTAAAAAGAAACCTTGATTTCCTTCGGCCTTAACCATAACCCCTTCCGTTCTTATACCCACGGCACCAATCTGATAATGTAAAGTGGCAGCCTGTAACCAAGCTAAACCGTCATAGACTGATTTTCCAGAATGCTGCTGATCTTTAGCACCGTAAAACTGATAACTGAGTGAGAGAGGATAAGTAAATAATTGAGTTTGATAAGCCACTTTGGCTAAATATTGATCCATGTAGTTGTGGGCTTGTCCAAACGCGCCTTCTAAGATTAAATTATTTTTAAAATCATACTTGAAGCCAACCGAATGTAAGTAGCGGATTGTCTGTTGTTTGTCCCATTGTCGAAATTTATATAAATCTTTATACCACGGCGCCTTATATCTATCGGTCCACATATAGGATAGGGATAAGGCACCTTTATCATCGTAATCAATATATGTACCCACTTCAACACCACGATACGTACCTGGTAACAGGCTCCAATGTGGTGCTAATAGGGTTTGTCCTGATGGCTGAATAAATCCACCTTTTAACCAGAAATGGTCATCCATTTTTAAATTTAATTGTGCTTTATAAAAGCTTAAACCACTAATATCTTTGTCCCACTTTTCTTGATACGGATTTTTACTGCCACTAAAACCAATTTCATTTGGATGTCCATTGCCGCCATTACTGACTTCCCATGCGCCATAGCCGCCTAATTCGATAGCCAACACATTAGCAATATAACCCGAACGAAAATCTAAATTGGCATTCAAAGTTGATTGTCTAATATTACTGCGATAATCACCCCTGCTATGATCTTCAGTATACGTTCGACGTTCCCGATCACGATTCCAAAAAAAGATATTTCCAGTTAATACTGAATCATCGATAAAAGAGTGCGCATAAACGGGTAAACTCTCAAGCATAAATAGCGAACAAGCAATGGTACCTATCCCCCATTTATACAAAGTAAATGTCATATCTATTTTATTTTTATTCATAGTTAAATCTTCCCCCCAAAAATCCATTGTAGAATTGATATTTGTTGGGGAATGTTCATAACATGAAACCAGTTAATAACATAATTGAATCATTTAAAAGCGTGATTATTGTCACGAAAAAGTGTCGTTAAAATGCGATTTAATCAGCATTAGCATAGATAATTAATGTATCGCAATACTTAGTAAAAATGTATAAGATTGGTAAATAAAGGTTTTTATGAAAATATAGTCTTAAAAAATAAGATTATGAATAGAAAAAATTGTTTAATCAGGTTAATTTATAATCTAATAGATGCAAAAGTCTGGATCGCAATTAGTTAGATTTACTAATATGCGATAACATACCAGCAAACCTTATTGAGTTATATTGATTTTATAAAATTTACTAAAAACGTGACTATAAAAAATTAATTTAATTTTTTGGCAAAGAAGATACCAATAATAACAATAACCATTCCCAATCTTTCTTTCAAAGAAAGTAATTCATGAAAAATGATATAAGCATAGATAGCAGAACTTACTAGTTGCATTAGTACTCATAGAATAGTGTAGCCATATTGGCTTATATTTCATCAAAAAATGTCTTAATCTTCCTTATTCTAGTATGTGTGGAAAAATAGTGTGGACTTATCATTTACCCTATTATAGGGGAACTTAATAAATTATGATAATATATCGAGTTAAGCGCACAATCATGTATTGGAGCAAATTGGCAAGATGATTTTGCGTTATCAGTAATTTTTTTAGATATATTTAATATATTCATAATCAAAAATATAAATCATCATAAGTGTATAAATTATAACTATAAATATAGGAAATTAATTATGGCTAGACTAAGAGGAGTAATCCGTTTAGGTGATGAAACTGATCATGGAGGGAAAGTTATTTCGGCTTCTTCAACCATGATAATGCACGGAAAACCAGTTGCACGTATTGGCGATAGTGTCAGTTGTCCACGTAAAGGGCATGGTATTACAAAAATTATTGAAGGCGATTCTCATTTTACCGATCAGGGAAAACCTGTTGCATTAGATGGGCATCACGCTGCTTGTGGGTGTATATTAATTTCATCATTAACTAATGTAGGTAAAGGCTGATGGCATATAATTTAGATTCATTACCAGAACCTTTGCCGGAACTAAAAAAATTGAACTATTCATTTTGGGCAATGCTGTTATTAGCCTTTTTGGTAATAGGTAGTATTACTATGTGGATAGTGAGTTATTTTTATCCGCTTTCTAATTTTTTATTAGTGGCTGCTGCATCAGGATTACCCGTCGGTATATGGTTATTTGTTTTTTTATATGGACTTTATTGCCGCAGTTATCGAAAATATTCTATTGAGGAATGGAACGCGGGACGTGAGCAGTATCGGCAAGCGTTAATTAGTGAAGCAAGACGTGGATTATATTTACTCAAATCATCATTAATAACCGAATATGGTCGAAATGGTAACGCTAATGGTGTGTTTACTGGGCAATATATGATACGAGCTAAGTCACCGTATAATGGAGGCTCCCCTATTGCTCATACGGCATTACCTACTCCAGAAAATATCATTACCCTTGATTTTTATCAACGCTTTAAACATTTATTAGTTGAATGGCAAAAAGAGCATCATGCACTATTTAATGAGCTGCCTAAATCATTAGAACTGCATGTTCGTTTCTTTATTGATATACCCATAGCCTCGGACACGGTGACGGCTTTATGGCAAAAGACCTTAGGTAAGGTGGTTGTGCCAGCAAGTTTTGCTATTGAAAATCCGAAAATAAGTACTACCTTTATTGAACAATGGTTAGATGACAGAGAGCATGATAATTCATTATTGTTGGTTATTAATGCACATTTATTTACTACACCAAAGATGAATGAAGCTGAAACGGCTATTATGATGTTATTGGCTGGTGAAAATGCGGTCAAGCATTTAGAGAGGTTGCCCGACCCATTAGTGAAAATTTATCGTTCTGAACAAACCGCAAGTTTAAAGCAGACTTTGGATAATGCATTGTTATGGGGGAACGCGGATAATAAACTTTATGATGGCGTATGGTATAGTCGTATTTCAGATTCACAAAATATTGATATAATGAATCATTTTGAACAGATAAAGTTTAATCATCAGCAGATTCTGAATATTGATAGGTCAATAGGAAATGCGCAGGATAGTGCTTATTTTCTGGCGTTGGGATTAGCAGTTGAACAGGCTGCAAATAGCCAAAATAAGCAATTGGTCATTATTGGACAACCCGCAGTTACCGCATCGGTAGTGACTCATGTTACAAGTGAAATGATCTAAAAATTATTTTGTTTTCATTAGTGACGCTTAGTATTGGTTTATCAAATAGTAAACTTTAGCTACTTGATGAGCGAGTAAGATTAAGGTGAATAAAACAACATTTATCAATAACGGTAAATATGGATTTATTCACCTTATAATCTCGTTGTTCATCATACTATAGATTCTTCAGTTTATTGATTAAATTGATTTTCTAATATCTATCTTTAGATTTTTACTATTCTTTGCATTTTATAATCATTCGCTAAAAGTAACATTATCATCATCCGTGAATTATGCTAATTATTATCCCTACTTTATATCTCCCCATCATTAAGCCATTTATTCAATAATAGAACTGTGTCATTGTTATGCCATATTAACAGTCATTATTGAAATATCGATTCCATTTTCGTCCATAATTTTATGTAAAAAATAGTAGGGTGAAAATAAAAATCCGTAAAGGCAATAGTGAAATTTAACCGGTAAGCGTAAGATGATTTCATCACATTTTTTAGTGCCTTTCCATTCTGAACCGCTATTACTGGACAATAAAATATTTATTAGTTTTACTTGAAATAAGGGTTATAGCACAAATCTTAGAATTATATGGTTGAGGCAAAATAAAATTGATAATCCCTTGATTCAGTTTATTAATAATCGTCTTAATCAAATTGTTCGGTTTAGAAGGATATTTATATGCGTTTAGATAAATTAACGAATAAATTTCAACAAGCGTTAGCCGATGCACAGTCATTAGCATTAGGCAAAGATAATCAATATATTGAGCCTGTACATGTAATGTTAGCCTTAATTCATCAAGATGGCGGGAGTATCCAGCCATTATTAGTTTCTGCGGGCGCGAATATTAAGCAATTGATCCAATTATTAACGGCAGCTGTTGATAAGTTACCACAAGTACAAGGTATTGGCGGCGATATTCATCCATCTAATGATTTTATTAAACTGTTTAATTTATGCGATCAATTAGCACAAAAAAATAATGATAGTTATTTATCATCGGAATTGTTTGTACAAGCTGCCTTTGAGGCGAATGGATCATTAGCTGATATCTTAAAAAAAGCTGGGGTTACTAAACAAAATTTAGATAAAGCAATTATGCAAATCAGAGGAGGAGATAGCGTGAATGATGCCAATGCAGAAGATCAACGGAATGCGTTAAAAAAATATACTGTTGATTTAACGGAACGTGCCGAACAAGGAAAATTGGATCCCGTTATTGGGCGTGATGAAGAGATTCGCCGGACTATTCAGGTGTTACAACGTAGAACTAAAAACAATCCTGTACTTATTGGTGAGCCAGGTGTCGGTAAAACGGCGATCGTAGAAGGTCTAGCGCAACGTATTGTCAATAGCGAAGTACCAGAAGGACTGCGCAATAAACGTGTTTTATCATTAGATATGGGGGCGCTGATTGCTGGTGCTAAATATCGTGGTGAATTTGAAGAGCGTTTAAAAGCAGTGCTCAAAGATTTAGCTAAACAAGAAGGGCGGGTTATTTTATTTATTGATGAATTACACACGATGGTTGGTGCAGGGAAAAGCGATGGGGCAATGGATGCGGGTAATATGCTAAAACCCGCCTTAGCCCGTGGTGAATTACACTGTGTTGGTGCAACCACACTCGATGAATATCGTCAATATATTGAGAAAGATCCCGCGCTTGAACGTCGTTTTCAGAAAGTCTATGTAGCCGAACCTACGGTCGAAGATACCATTGCTATTTTGCGTGGCTTAAAAGAGCGCTATGAATTACATCACCATGTACAGATCACCGATCCTGCTATTGTCGCCGCAGCGACTTTGTCGCACCGCTATATTTCAGATCGTATGCTACCTGATAAAGCGATTGATCTAATTGACGAAGCAGCGTCAAGTATTCGAATGCAGATGGACTCAAAACCGGAATCGTTAGATCGATTAGATCGTCGTATTATTCAATTAAAGCTTGAACAACAAGCATTGAAGAAGGAGACGGATGATGCCAGTAAAAAACGGCTTGAGATGCTTAGTGAAGAACTCACAGAGAAAGAGAAAGAATATGCTTCACTGGAAGAAGAGTGGAAGGCTGAGAAGGCAGCAGTATCTGGAACGCAAACTATCAAAGAAAAATTAGAAAAAGCACGTACGGAGCTGGAACAGGCTCGGCGTGCGGGTGATTTGAATAAAATGTCTGAACTCCAATACGGTCGGATTCCTGATTTAGAGAAACAATTAGCTCAAGCCACACAATCAGAAGGCAAAACCATGAAGTTATTGCGTAATAAAGTCACAGCTCATGAGATTGCAGAAGTGTTATCGAAATCAACAGGAATCCCTGTATCAAGGATGATGGAAAGTGAAAAAGAAAAATTATTACATATGGAACAAGCATTGCATCAACGCGTGATTGGACAGAATGAAGCCGTTGAGGCTGTAGCTAATGCTATTCGACGCAGCCGTGCGGGGTTATCTGATCCTAATCGACCAATAGGATCTTTCTTATTTTTAGGACCAACAGGCGTAGGTAAAACTGAATTGTGTAAAACGCTGGCCAATTTTATGTTTGATAGCGAAGATGCTATGGTACGTATTGATATGTCTGAATTTATGGAAAAACATTCGGTTGCAAGATTAATTGGTGCACCGCCAGGTTATGTTGGTTATGAAGAAGGTGGCTATTTAACCGAAGCTGTCAGACGTCGACCTTACTCAGTTATTTTATTGGATGAAGTCGAAAAAGCGAATCCTGAAGTATTTAATATTTTACTGCAAGTATTAGATGATGGACGCTTAACCGATGGACAAGGGCGCACAGTTGATTTTCGTAATACGGTTATCATTATGACCTCTAATTTAGGATCTGAACTTATTCAGGGGCATGACAACTTAAGTTATGATGAGATGAAAGCTTTAGTCATGACGGTTGTGACACAGCACTTTAGACCTGAATTTATTAATCGTATCGACGAAACAGTGGTTTTCCATCCATTGGGACGAGAAAATATTAAAGCGATTGCTAAAATTCAATTGGCACGAGTTGAGAACAGATTAGCGGAGCATGGCTATCAATTTACCATATCCGATGCCGCGTTATCGCAGTTAGCCGAAGTAGGATTTGATCCGATTTATGGTGCAAGACCGCTCAAACGGGCTATTCAACAAGAGATTGAAAATCCATTGGCTCAGCAGATTTTATCCGGACAATTAGTTCCTGGTAAAATGATTGATCTAGATTTGGTTGATAATACTATTGTTGCTAAGCAGTGAGTTAAATAGATAATAGAAAATCGCCTGTTTTATCAGGCGATT
>NZ_AWGA01000135.1 GCF_000471645.3 Candidatus Schmidhempelia bombi str. Bimp
GATAGAACAGTATTACTCTATTTTACTTATTTGTAGATTTATTTGGTTGATATGGGTATACCACTATTAGTTATTAGTTATTAGTTATTAGTTATTAGTTGCTATGGATAGAGGTATGTGCACACTTTTGGGCATGAAAGAGTGCGAGCATATCACTAGATGGTTGAATTTAGGGTGAAGTATTTTTCAGGGTTAAAGGTTGCGAATGTTGAATGTTCTAAGAAAAAGCCAGTTAATTTATCGACAATGGACGTTATATTGATGATAAATAATGTGAAGTAGCGCATAAAAATGGTTTAATGGAGGGGAATGGTCGCACAATTTTTTAGTTAACTTCTGTTATTTTTTATCGGTTTAGATAAAATGGGATTTAGTTTTATTGAAGAATGATAATCGTTTTTGCATCGATTAAAAATAGCAAAGAGGTAGGTATAAATACCTAACTAACCAATTAATTCACTTCAGGCAGGGCAGTATATTAATTGTGTTAGGCGTTAAAATAGCTAAAAGGACAGCGCCATGTTCAATATTTCAGATATAAACCAAATCCATAATGTGTTGTCTGTTCATGACTACACCTTACATATTAGCGGTAATCAAGTACCCTTATCGGTATTGTCAGTGACGGGTGAAGAGCGATTAAATCAGCCATGGCGTTACGAAATCACTTTCACCACAGGCGATAAGCAGCTACAGGCGGAGGCGCTACTGACGAGAGCCGCGACGTTTATTTTTCATCCCAAGCCAGAACAGATTCCTTTTTTAACAGAACTGAGTTTATTAACGTTACAGACTTTACCCAGAACGCTTTATGGGGTGATTACGGCTTTTAGCCAGTTGGCGACAAATCGGGAGGAAGCACGTTATAAAGTGGTGTTAACGTCACGTTTAGCGTTATTAGGTTTACAGCATTACAGCGCTATTTATCAACATCAAAGTGTGATAGCGGTGGTGGAGCAGCTATTACGCAAGCATGGTTTTACGGGAGTGGATTACCGTTTAGCACTGAGTCAAAGCTACCCTTCACGAGAATTTATTACGCAGTGGCAAGAGAGTGATTTAGCGTTTATTCAGCGTATTTTAGCGGATATAGGGGTGTGGTTTCGGTTTGAGATTGATAAGGAGCATAACTGTGAGGTATTAGTAATAAGCGATACAGAACAGGGATTTGCTACGAGTCATAGTATCGTTTATAAGCCAACAAGTGGTATGGATGATGGTGGTGAGGCGAGTGTATGGGATTTACAGCTACAAAGTAGCACCGTTCCTCAATTAGTACAGGTGCAGGATTATAACTACCGTCGGTCAGGAAATACCCTGCTTGCACAGACCAACAGTCAGCCGGAAGACAGGACGACATATGGTCATCACTATCACTATGGCGCCCACTATAAACAACAAGGCGATGAAGATGAGGTGGAGTCGGGGGCATGGTATTCGGCAATAAGACATCAGCAGCATATTAGCCAGCAGCAAATCATTAAGGGTAAAAGTAACCAATATAGTTTAGCGCCGGGGCAACGGATAATAATAAAATCGGCACCATTAGCGCAAGATATCAGTGAAGGGATAATTATTTTAAGTACACAGGGACGAGGTAATCGTACAGACAGTTATGAAATAGAGTTTACGGCGTTGCCGTTTAATGTGTTAAAACCCTATCGACCGGAGGTTATTTCCTCACCCAAAATAAGCGGCACGTTGCCAGCAAGAATCACCAGCCCGAATAATGATACGTATGGTTATATTGATACGCAAGGGCGTTATCGAGTTAAATTTAACTTTGATTTAAGTGAGTGGAAAAATGGAGAGGAAAGCCTGTGGTTACGGTTAGCAAAGCCCTATGCAGGGGAACAATATGGATTTCATTTTCCGTTAATAACGGGGACGGAGGTAGCGATAGCGTTTACTGAAGGTAATCCTAATCGTCCTTATATTGCTTATGCTTTGCACGACAGTTGCCATCCAGACCATGTCAGCACCATCAATAAACATCGAAATGTGATACGAACCGCGGCGAATAATAAACTGCGTATGGATGATAAACGTGGTGAGGAGCATATTAAATTAGCCACAGAATATGGTAAGAGCCAGCTTAATTTAGGGCATTTAGTTGATAAGAATAAGCAATTAAGAGGGCATGGATTTGAATTAAGAACGGATGAGTGGGGAGCGATTCGCACAGCTAAAGGCTTGTTTATTAGCACTGATGCTCAGCCCGAAGCGCAGGGTCAGCAGCTTGATATGCAGCAAGCAAATCAGCAGTTACAACAAGCGTTAGAGTTAGTAAGTCATTTGCAACAAGCGGCGGAGCATGCTAAAGCGGAGTTAGCCGATTTAAAGGCACAAAAACAATTATTAACGGAGTCGTTAACTGAGCTAAAAGAGGCGACCATGCTGTTTTCCTCGCCGAAAGGGATAGCACAGGTGACGCCGAAAAGTATTCAATTATCGGCGGGGGAAAACCTAATAATGACCAGTCAGCATCACGCTGATATAAATATACTAAAGAAGTTCACTTTAGCTGCGGGCGAAGTGATTAGCTTATTTGCGCAGAAGTTTGGAATTAAACTCTTGGCATATCATGGCAAAGTGGATATTCAGGCTCAAAACGATGACATGGGTTTAATGGCATCTAAAGATATCACGATATCCAGTCAGCAAGGACGGGTAGTCATCTCTTCGCCTAACGAGCTCATATTAAATGGCGGTGGGGCTTATATTCGTTTGGCGGGCAAAAGTGTAGAAATTGGCGCAGAAGATACGATAGATAATAAAACAGCGGTTTGGAAAAAGACGGGACCCAAAAGTATCAGTGTATTAACTAATGAGCAATCTAATCCGACTTATACGCTTAAATCGCAGTTACGGTGGCAACATGATAATTCACTGGTGAAAAACCATAAAGTACGAATAGTACGCGCGGATAAGACGGAGATTCATACCATGACGGATGATAAGGGGCTATTACCACCGCAACATAGTCTGTTTGTCGAGCCGGTAACGATTATTATTGACCCAGATAATAATGAAGCAGGTAAATAACCAATACGTTTTTTGAATTAGAGATAGAGTCAACAATGGCTAAGTAAGGAGTTATCAATGGGATGGCCAATACCTGAATTAGCAGTATATCCGACTCGCCAGCGTCCACGGTATTGGCGCTGGGGATTAGGTTTAATCTTATTGGTTATGATTAGTATAGGGATAATGCTGCTTTTCTGCAGTCATATCGATACGATTTTGTTTTGGGGATATAGTCTTGGCGTGCCGGTATTAATTTGGACCATTAGCATAGCCTTTACGCTAACCCAATATACTTATTCTGCGCTGGCCAGTGAGCAGTATCAGCAGCAGAATCACGCTATAGTACAAGCATGGCAGCAGTGGAGTCAGTGCCAAATACCGGTACTAGGTTATCATTTAATATCGGCTGAGCAGGATACCTTAAAGGCGTTAACTGGTGAGGATATTGCACTCTATCCGTATCGAGCTCGCCCCTTGTTTCATTCAGATAATCGTCGTCAGATTTACTGGTTTTTGGATGAGGTGATGCAGCGGTTAGAGCAGCAATACCCGACTTACCGTTATTATCTTAGTCATATTTATGTGCCCGCGGTATTAATGGAAGATAGGGATTTAACCGATGCTATTTTTGCGCGCTGGGATTTAAGAGCAGAGCCGATAAATGATTATGATGATGTTATTACCACGGCAATAGATAATGAAGCAGAGTTAGAACTATCGTTATTATTAGTTTGTCAGTATACCGATATAGATTTTTATGGCTATAGTAAATTTGTTAGCGCCTTGCTGATAAGTAATACTTCGTTTTTGACACAGCAGCAATTACACGCAAAAGCGTGGTTAGGGCGGATAATGCAGACTACGCTGGCAACCATTGCTGAAGATATTCGACAGTTATTAATTTATAATCAACTTAAGGCGACAGATTTAAACCGGGTTTGGGTGTCAGGGGTAGAGAAAGCGGCATACCAAGATTTATCGATTGCGATTAATCAAATCAATCTGGCGATAATTGAAAAAAATACGCTGCGAAATATTGATGAGACCTTTGCGCAGCCGTCACTATTAACCCCTTACTTTATCAGTGCTATAGCCTGTGATGCGAGTTTGCAGCAGCAACAGCCACAATTAATCATCTATTACCATCAACAGCATTATTATTTACAGCTAATTACCGCTCAGCGGCTGCGGTCATAGCTGTGGTCATCAGCGATAATTACATTAAGGGAAAAGTCGATGAGTGGTAGCTATCAAATGTTAACGCAGCCAAGCGATGAAAGTCAGCTGCAGCAGATGTATATTGAAAAGAAAAAGCAACTGATACCGGTTATTTTTTTGCCGGGGGTAATGGGTAGTAATTTAAAAAATAAGAACGGGGATATTATCTGGCGTCCAGAAACCAATAGTATGGATGGTATAACAAATTTACTGGGCTGGGCATTACCTTATTTTGGCTCAGCTCAGGTACGGCGTAAAGATCTTAATCCTAATGAAGTACTGGTAGATGATCGGGGAAAAATTAAAAAGGCAAGAAAAGACAATAATGATGAACACGCTTTTGGACCACGTTCAAAACGCGGTTGGGGCACGGTTGCCAATATGAGTTACGGTGATTTTTTACCCTGGTTACAAGAACATCTGTATAGTGAGAACGGTAGTTTATCTCAAGTATTAAATAAGTTGATCGATATGCCGTCGTTTACTGTAGATGTGGGCTCTAAACAAAATTTATTCTTAGATAAAAAACAGCTATCTCTCTGTGATAATTACGCATTTCCAGTGCATGCTATGGGTTATAACTGGTTAGCTTCAATTGAGAGTAGTGCAAATGCATTAAAAAATTTAATTGAGGTACAGTTACCACAATATTATCGAAGAAATAAAAGTAAGTTGAGCAAGGTGATTTTAGTGACCCACTCAATGGGTGGATTAGTTGCCCGTTATTATACAAAAGAGCTTGGTGGTGAGGATAAAGTCTATGGGGTAGTGCATGGGGTGTTACCGTCAACGGGGGCAGCTGCGGCTTACACGCGCATGAAGCAAGGTGCGGCAATGACGGGCATTATCGGTAAAATTGTTTCGGAAGTGATTGGTGATGATGCAGAGGAAATGACCGCGGTCTGCTCGCAGTCTCCTGGTCCCTTACAATTATTACCCTCACCAAACTATGGTTATAACTGGCTTACTATTCATCATGCTGATGACACCAAAGAGACCTACCCAAAACAAGATCCTTATAAAGAAATTTATTTGGAAAAAGATAAGTGGTGGGGGTTATGTGAGCCACATTTAATCAACCCTTTAAATACCAAATATGATTCAAATCTAATGAAAGAGGATTGGGATGCCTATGAAAGGATTATTAGAAACAAGGTTAAAAATTTCCATGATAAAATAAAGGATAATTATCATCCTAATACTTATGCCTTTTATGGGATAGATACGAAAAAAGAAGCTAATAAAATTAAAGCAGATTTCCTTACCTACGAAAGTGTACACTGGGAGGGAAAATTAGAGCAATGTTTTATCAAGCCTTATTCCCCAGAGGATTTTACTAAGGTTAAAAGCCGTTTTTTGCCTAATGAGGATTATATAGGGGATAAAAGGCGGCTAAATTTACGTGAGCTTGGCGAAATAAGGCGCTTACGACTGGCTCCGGATAATCATTCTTGGCGACAAGTGTATACATTACAAAGGGCTAAGGAAAATGGTGATAATACCGTGCCGAAAAAATCGGGAGAAATTCCAATAACATATTTGAAAAGCCGGGTAGGTTTAGATATTGGACATGAGCCAGCTTATAAAGACAAGCAGGGGCGCAGTCAGGAATTTACCCTGCGCGCTATCATCACTATGATACAGGACATATAAAACTATGAAGCAGATAGCTAATTTAATTCGGGTCATTGTGTTACCTATGGTCATAACTATCCCCTTAGTGGGCTGTCATTATCTACAAAAGGATATCGGTATGGAGAATTTATCAGCATCAGAGCAGCAACATATCTCGCAGTTACTCAGTCAGTCACCCACACGCGGTTTTAGTGTCTATTTAATTGATTTACCATCGGTGTTTAAACCGAATAAAGAGATGGAATTTATTTATAAGAACCATAATGTAAATATTAAAACCCGCCAGCAATATCGGCCAGCATTTAAACAGATGATAGCCCTGCGTGAACAGGAACTAAAACATACGCGACCCATAGATATTATTGATGGGACTTTTTTAAAAAATAGCTATCCTATCCAAGCTGCCAATAATGGTGAAGGTATTATTTTTGAACGGATGGAAGATACCAGTACTCCGGATTCAGCTAGAATCTTGGAAGGATATAGGTGGCAGGATGGAGTGACATTAAAAATAGAGATAAATGCCCAAAATGGCTTAGCTTCTCGCTATGACGAGGATCGTAAGGAAAGCCCAAGATTATATGGAAATAACGTACCTGATAAGTTGCAAGAGATGCATCGTTTATTTGAACGTATTCAGCCACGTGATGATTTACAGATACCTACTGAGCGGGGAATTTGTTTAGGCTATAGTTTTATGCAGGAAATCGATGAGGCATGGAAAGATATTTATTTTGGTTATACACATGAGCGTATTGAGGATTTTAATTTTGTATTGAGTTCCGATGATTTTGCTGAGGACTACCCACTATTAAAAAAACCGACGAACTATTTTACTGAAGGGCGTGGAAAAACCATCTATAAGGGGCGCCGAGAAAGTCATGGTTTACAGATTGAGGAGTGGATAGTAAAAGGTAGTTATTTTGTAGCGAAAGATGCTTATGATGAATCACTGGGCTACAATGATGATATTGGTTATAAATTTTTGATGACTATTCATATGACAGACCCGACACCGAAGACGCCGAAATTATATATGAAGATGTATTATAATCCGCATAAGGATAGCACGCCGTATAATGAAAAAGAGCTGATGGTTATCTGGAAGACGATAACGGGCAGTATTCGAGTTAGGCCAGGTGCGTTTTAATGGGGTGAGGTTAAGTTATTTTTCTTATGCTTAAGCTAAATGGATTACCTATTAAAGTCGATGTTAGTTAGGTTGACGCAATCTTGGTGCTTTTTCATTGGGTGAAAATAAAATTTTTACTAAAAGGTATAATAAGATAAATGGATATATTGGTTATATAGTGCTGATTTTAACTGACTACTATAGTTAACGGTTATATTAATATGGTTGCGGGGTAATAACATGATAGGATTGCAAATCTGTAGTAAATTGGATTATGCAGGCTTATAAGATTAAAAAAAGCAAAGGCGTTAGCGAAAATATGGGGCATTTCTGCTAGTGTTATTGCTAGCAGAATTTTAAGAAACTTTTTACTCTTTGATTTTGTTTTAAAGTGTGCGA
>NZ_AWGA01000057.1 GCF_000471645.3 Candidatus Schmidhempelia bombi str. Bimp
TCAGGGGGGTTGGTAAGCATTGGTTTTTTTATTCCCTTATCTTACCGTATCATTTGATTGCCACTAAAACTAGATTTCATTAATCCACTTCTTTCCATAAAATGGGCTCTAAGTCCTGTGCTTTATTAACAGAAAAAGAAGGTTGATTAAACTGCTCTTTATCAAACGCAATATCGCCGCCATTGATAGCCGGATCACCATGCTGTATACCTTGAAAATCAAATAACTGATTATCACACAAATGAGACGGCACAATATTTTGAGTCGCACGAAACATTGTTTCAATTCTTCCTGGAAATCGCTTATCCCAATCATTGAGCATCTCTTTAATCACCTGACGCTGTAAGTTAGGCTGTGAACCACATAGATTACATGGAATAATCGGGAACTGTTTAACCTCAGCATATTTGGCGATATCTTTTTCCTTACAATAAGCCAATGGACGAATAATGATATGCTCACCGGTATCATTCATTAATTTCGGTGGCATCGCTTTCATTTTTCCGCCATAAAACATATTTAAGAATAAGGTCTCGAGAATATCATCACGATGATGACCTAAAGCGATTTTGGTTGCACCTAATTCGGTCGCCGTACGGTATAAAATACCGCGGCGTAAGCGTGAACATAGCGAACAGGTGGTTTTTCCTTCAGGAATTTTTTCTTTAACAATACCATAAGTATTTTCTTGGACGATATGGTAGTTAATGCCCAATTGTTCAAGATAAGTGGGTAATACATCTTCAGGGAATCCAGGTTGTTTTTGATCTAGATTGACAGCAATCAACTCAAAATCAACCGGCGCGCTTAGCTTTAAACTGATTAATAAGTCGAGAAGGGTATAACTATCTTTGCCTCCCGATAAGCACACCATAATACGATCGCCATGTTCAATCATATTAAAATCAGCGATAGCCTCTCCAACTTGGCGGCGCAATCGCTTATGAAGTTTGTTTTGATTATAAAGATTCAATTTTTAACCTATTGATTTATTTGCAAAAAATATTTTTTGGTAAACAATGCTCTATTCGTGAAATAATATAATCACTGAAAGGGGTTAATAAAAACCAGCTTAGTACGATACAGACTATCGCCAACGATCCTACATACACATCAGTAAACCAGTGCGCACCCGCCATAATTCTTGGTAATGAAAAAATGATGACAATCATCGCGGCTTTAATAAAGGCATTACGTCCAAAATAGCGGCCCATAAATGCGGTAAAAATCATAAGCATCATACCATGATCGCCAGGAAAACTATCCGAAGACGCATCTTTTGTACCAAAATGGGTCAATTGAGATACACGATGAATATGGTCAAAAAATAGCGTTGGACTCGCGTGATCAAAAGGAATAAAACGACCAAGTTGTTTAATTATAATCGCCATTAATAACATGGTAATGCCAATACAGATCATATGGCGTTTCTCTGAACAGCTTTGTCCACGAAAATAAGTCAGATAAAGTAGACCCATGGCAGCAAATGAAATAACATCAAATAAGCGATGGTTAGTAATAGCCACAAAATAAAGATAGAGCGTTGATTTATCTAAAGGGGCATTAAAAAAATGAAAAACCATGGAATCGATATGAAACCAAAATCCGCTATGACCTGTTAATTGGTAACTGACTAATAAAGCAATTCCAATTAGATTAAATAAAATTATTTTGGTTAAGTTTTGCATCTGCTTACTCCATGATACTTAATTGAACGCAATCTTAAAACATTGGCTATTCAGCACGACTCATATAACGTTTTTCAGCGATATGAATTTTAACTCTTTCTTCATTGTTAATATATTCAGGTACTTGTACGACAAGACCGGTTGATAAAGTAGCTGGCTTGGTTCTAGCACTGGCTGACGCCCCTTTTATTGCGGGTGCGGTTTCAATAATTTGGAGCTCAACGGTCTGTGGTAATTCTAATGCGATGATCTGATCATCAACCAGTAACACGGAGATTCCTGGCATGCCACCCTCTGGAATAAATTGCAGCTCATCTTCAATCTGCTCTTTTTTGAAAATATAAGGTGAATAGTCTTCATCATCCATAAAATTATATTCATCGCCATCAATATAGGAAAAAGTCACAGGGCGACGATTAAGTTGTACGGTGTCAAGGATATCATCCCCTTTAAAACGCTCTTCAACTTTTAATCCCGTTTTGACATCAGAAAAGCGCATTTTATAGAGGGTACTTGCACCACGCGCGCTTGGACTCTGTACTTCAATTTCTTTAACTAATAGTAATTTGCCATTATAATGAATGGCATCACCACGTTTAATTTCATTTGCTTTTGCCATAGTGTTGTCTCGTATACAATATCAAGTTAATCAATAAAATAATAATTTTAGCTGGTCATTTTAACGCTAAGTTGCTATTGTCTCCATCATTATTTTTGCTAACTTGATAAAAAACAATGAAATGTCGTGATAATTGTGGGGCTTGTTGTATTGCACCGTCTATTTCAAGTCCACTCCCTGATTTGCCTAATGGTAAGCCTGCCAATATGGCTTGCCCCCATTTAGATGATAACTACCGTTGTCAATTGTTTCATCATCCAGAACGACCAAAAGTGTGTGGGCAATTACAACCAAATTTAGAAATGTGTGGTACTGATCGAACCTTTGCCCTAAGATTTCTAGCTGATTTAGAACAACAAACTGCGCCGTAAGTAATTGAAAATAATTGTCCAATTTTGGCAGATTTTTGGTACAATCTGCGGTTTCGAAAAACTAAAGCTGATTTTTTACTATGCAAAAGAAATTAAAACGCGATTTAAAAGCGCGACATCTCACGATGATTGCCATCGGTGGATCTATTGGTACGGGGCTTTTTGTTGCTTCGGGTGCGACTATCGCCAAAGCAGGACCGGCGGGTGCTTTACTTTCCTACATGATAATTGGTTTGATGGTCTATTTCCTAATGACTAGTTTAGGCGAATTAGCCGCTTTTCTACCTGTTTCTGGAACTTTTGCAACTTATGGTTCTCGTTATGTTGATGAAGCATTTGGATTCGCAATTGGGTGGAATTATTGGTATAACTGGGCGGTAACAGTGGCGGTAGATTTGGTTGCCGCACAATTAGTTATCTCCTATTGGCTCGATACATCGACGATTTTATTTCATTTTTATGGTTTTAATATCAACGTCGGCTTTTTGTGTAGCTTTGTGTTCTTAGCTGCTATTTTCCTCCTTAATTATATTTCAGTGAAAGGTTTTGGTGAAGCAGAGTTCTGGTTTTCTTTAATTAAAGTTGTAACCGTTATTTTATTTATTGCTGTTGGTACCTCAATGATTTTTGGTATTTTAAGCGGCGGTGAAAGAGCGGTATGGCATAATTGGATGATCAATGAGGGACCTTTTGTTGGTGGTTTTTCATCAATGATTGGGGTGGCTATGATTGTTGGCTTTTCCTTTCAAGGTACTGAACTGATTGGTATTGCCGCTGGTGAATCAAAAGATCCAGAAAAAAATATTCCCAAATCAATGAAACAAGTGTTTTGGCGTATTTTGCTCTTCTATGTATTGGCTATTTTTGTGATCAGCTTGATTATTCCTTGTGACGATCCTAATCTGTTACGTAATGAAAAATCCGATATTAGTATTAGTCCATTTACGTTAGTATTCCAAAATGCAGGTTTACTATCAGCAGCAGCTATTATGAATACAGTCATTTTAACCTCTGTATTATCGGCGGGTAATTCTGGTCTATATGCTTCAACGCGCATGTTGTACGCATTGGCAAAAGAAGGCAAAGCGCCTAAAATATTTACGCGTTTATCCACATCTGGCGTACCACGTATGGCGTTACTTGCGACAACGTTTATCGCTATGTTATGTTTCTTAACATCAATGTTTGATAATAAAGACGTCTACATATGGTTACTAAATTTATCAGGTATGACTGGTTTTATTGCTTGGTTAGGGATTGCAATTAGTCAGTATCGATTCCGTAAAGGACTAATGATTCAAGGCTATGATTTATCAACCTTACCTTATAAAGCAAGTGGTTTCCCATTTGGTCCAATTTTTGCCTTTATTTTATGTTTGATCATTACCTTGGGGCAAAATTATGAGGCATTTTTAGCGGATAAAATTGATTGGTATGGGGTAATTGCCACCTATATCGGTTTACCACTATTTTTTACAATCATGTTTGGTTATAAACTGATCAAAAGAACCCGATTTGTTCGTTATAAAGAGATGAATTTTTCACGGGAATAAGTTTAATGTTGTAATGGCTAAGTAAAAAAGGCGAGTGTAAGACTAGCCTTTTTTATTAGAAAAGTGTTGTGGTATGACTGTATCAATGATGACTTGTTTAGCATTTTCGCTTAGATTTTTTCCTGTCCAAGTTTTAAATTGAGCTTCGGCTTGCCCAATAAACATATCAAGTCCAGAAATAGTTTGCCAGCCAGCTTTTTCGGCCTCTTGAAGGAAAACAGTGACATAAGGGGTATAGACAATATCATAAGCGATACCTGTTCTACCTTTAAATCCATCATAGTTATAAGCGGTTTGAGTTTGAAATTGTCCTTGCATGCCAAGTGGTGTGGCATTGATGACCAATTGCGCTTTAAGTGTGTAGCGCTTATCCCATTCAATTACCTTTAAATTAAATTGTTGAGCAAGCAACTGTGCTGATGTCGCATTTCTATTAGAGACAGTGATATCGGTGTAACCTAAACGTTGTAATCCAACAATAATTGCACGCGCAGCGCCACCCGCACCAAGTAATAACACGTTGTCTTGTGCAGTAGCCCTAGGAATATTCATTAATGGTGCCATAAAACCACGTACATCGGTATTGTCACCACATAGAAGTTCCCCTTCACGATATATTAAGTTCACCGCCCCTGTTTCTTTAGCCTCTAATGTTATTTTATCGAGAAAGGGGATAATCGCTTGTTTATGGGGAATGGTGACACAGCTTCCTTGAATATTGAATAAACGCATTGCTTCAACAAAAACAGCTAATTTTTCGGGTGGTGTTGACCATGGTAATAGTACAGCAGGAATACCAAGATCATGAAAGGCGGTGCTATGCAATAAAGGACTTAAACTATGACCAAGCGGATAGCCGATAATGCCATATAATGTCGGTAATGTAATCTGATTCATAACAATACTTTTATCCCCTATTTCTAAATATAATTTGCCTATTTTAACGTGATGCTCGTACTATTTTTAGCGCAATTTATTGTTACTGAATTATAATCTATTAAATGCTAAATAAAGTAAATTAAATTTAAAATGGATCAGCATTAAATAAATTGTTATGTGTTAAATTTTATTGTATCCCGCTAGGAAACAATAGATAGACTTTAAGCGTAATGTAATGATTTAAGTCATGAAAAAGTATATTTATCATGATATCTCACACTAAACAGTGAACATTATTGAGTATTGATACGTTACTCTATTTCACATTACAAATAGCTCGGTTTTATTTTGCTAACAATAATCAATAACGTAATATGCTATCTATATTAATGTCAATGTTGACATTAACGCTGTCTTTTAGGGGAATTAAACTATGAAAAAAAACCATGCCCACGCTATAGCAGGATCGATCTATGCTAACTATATTATTCAAAGTATTGCAGTGATTGTGGTCATGCAATTTTCATTTGTACTAACTCAACAATTTGATACAACGATTGAAGGTTTAGGTAAAATTGCTTCGGGTATTGGAATGGGTAAAATCTTATTTATGTTTGTATCGGGTTTACTTTCTGACCGCTATGGGCGTAAACCGTTTATTTTGATTGGTATGCTATGTTATGTTCTATTTTTTGTAGGATTAATATTTTGTACTAATATTCATCTCGCTTTTTTATTAGCTGTTCTTGCCGGTGCGGGGAATGCTGGATTAGATACTGGATCAATGCCAGTATTAACTGAATGTTTTCCACAATCAGCTGGCTCCGCAAGTATTTTAATTAAAGCTTTTATCTCAATAGGGAGCTTTATTCTACCCTTCATTGTCACCTATGTTTATGATTATCAGGTTTGGTATGGCTGGATTTTTCTCGCTTTTGCGATCTATATGCTGATCAATATGCTGTTTCTATTGCCTAAATCGTTTCCATCAACAGCCAATGTTATTTCACCAGTCAATAACGGAATGAAGGATAATGGCAGTTATTTTATTGGCAAACCCAAATTATCTGTTGAAGGTATACTTTTAGTGTTAATGGGATTTACCACCTCAGCGACATTCGTCGTTATTATGCAATGGATGCCTGAAATAGCTAAGCATGCTGTTAGCATGGCAGAAACCGATGCGCAACAATTAATTAGTTATTATAGCCTTGGTTCGATTATTTCGGTTTTTTCCATGGCTTATATCGTGAAAAAATGGCTAAAACCAATTCAATGCGTTATTATTTTGCCATTACTATCGTCGATAATATTAATAATTTTTTTATTAGATATGACACCATTCATGTGTAGATTTACGGCATTCACAATGGGGTTCACGGCGGCGGGAGGCGTGCTACAATTAGCTTTAGTTGTTATGCAACAACTATTTCCATCACGTAAAGGTGGCGCTGTGGGGGTGATGTATACGCTAAGTGGGCTAGCGTTTGTGGTTACCCCAAACGTTGTACCCAAATTAGCGATAATCGATGTACGTTATGCAATTATCTTTGATTTGATAATGGCACTATTAAGTGTCATATTTGCCCTTATTGTCTATTCACGGTTTAAAAAAGTAATTGATATGCAAAAGATTTAATCTAAATCAAACTCATTATAAAAAGTGCTTAGTATGGCCAGTCAGTGGCTGGCATTGAATGTATAAATATTATGATACAGAATGCAATTTTTTAGTCAGTGCTTTAATTTACTCATGATAAACAGAAATGGTGAATTAACCGTTTTAGTAGTAAGTCCGTTGGTGTAATAAAATCTAAAGCCATAAACTCATCGGGTTGATGGGCCTCTTTGATTGAGCCAGGTCCTAATACAATTGTCGGGGCAATTGCATGGAGATAAGGCGCTTCAGTACAATAATTCACCGTTTCTGCTTGCTGACCAACTAACTGTTCAATGGCTTTTAGTGCGGAAGTATTCGTACGACATTCATAACCTGGTGTAGGGCTATGTTCATAAGCTAAACTTAGTCGATTTGGCCATTGTTGCATAATCGGTAATAAAGTTTGCTGCAATAAAGCGTGAAGCTCATCTAATGACATGCCAGGTAGAGGACGGATATCAATAACTAATTCACAGCAACCACAAATACGATTGGCCGCATCACCACCATGTATATGGCCTAGATTTAATGTAGGATAAGGAATAGCAAAACTGGTATTATGATAACGTTGTTGTAATTGTTGGCGTAAGCGCAACAGATGTGAAATGACTTCATTCATAATTTCTATGGCATTAATCCCTTTACTCGGATCGCTAGAATGCCCAGAACGACCAATAATTTTAATAACATTGGCAACATGTCCTTTGTGAGCGCGGATGGGGATAAGTGAGGTGGGTTCACCAATGATAGCGCAATCAGGTGCAAGCGACGAGGTTTTAGAAAAATAGATCGCGCCCGCCATGGTGGTTTCTTCATCTGCAGTCGCTAAAATATGGATAGGCTTTTTCAGCTTATTTAGCTCAATATGGTTTAATGTTTCTAATAAGAATGCAAAGAAGCCTTTCATATCTGCTGTACCTAAGCCGTACAGTTTACCATCACTTTCGGTCAACTTGAATGGATTTTTTTGCCACTGATCTACATCAAAAGGCACCGTATCAGTATGCCCACTGAAAAGTAACCCACCCGTTCCATGACCGTAACTAGCGAGGAGATTAAATTTGTTACGTGTATCGGGGACGGCATTAATCGTGACAGCAAAATTTAATGCTTCAAACCAAGTGGCTAATTTATCAATCAGTAAACGGTTACTTTGATCGAGGCTTGGATCGGTAGCGCTAATCGTTGGTAGACTAATAAGTTCACTATAAAGCGTTAAGAACGATGGAATGGCCATACTATTGCCCAGTAATAGTAAATAATGATCAATATTAAATACCATAATTCGTCATGATTATAATTATAAATTTTTATAATAACTAAAAAATAAAAACTTTTATTAATTTGCATAATTTGTCATTTGTTATATTTTTTGATAATTGATTAATAGAATAAGTTATCTTGCTAACATCCTATACTGATAAAGTACAATAAATATTATTTGTCTCAATTTTTAGATTCACCAAACAAATTAAAATGAAATTAAATTCATTTTAAGTGAATAAAAATTCATTTAGCATTTGAAAAAATAAATTTAATCGTTTATGCTATAACGCATAATAAATAGTTATTAATTTAAATGGGTAATTTTTATGTTAAGAGCATTAATTATCGGAGCAAGTGGTTACGCTGGGGCTGAATTAGCTAATTACTTATCTCATCATCCTGAAATTGAAATAGCTGGACTTGTTGTTTCTGAAAATAGTGCCGATAAAAATAAATTACTTTCAAATAACGATTTGTACCCCCAACTAAAAGGCAAAGTGGATTTACCACTTATCGGTAGTAGTGATTATTCTACACTAGGTCATAATATTGATATCGTTTTTTTAGCTACTGATCATGCTGTTAGTCATGATATTGCCCCTTATTTTTTACAGAAAGGTTGTGTCGTTCTTGATTTATCTGGTGCATATCGAGTAAATCAAGCCGAATTTTATACGTCTTATTACCATTTTACCCACCAGCAATTATATTGGCTATCACAAGCGGTTTATGGACTTGCAGAGTGGAATGCTGAAAAAATAAAACAAGCTCAACTTATTGCTGTACCAGGTTGTTATCCGACGGCTGCGCAACTAGCGTTAAAACCGCTGTTAACAGAAAAATTACTCAACACCAATTATTGGCCTGTCATTAATGCGATTAGTGGCGTGAGCGGCGCAGGTCGTAAAGCAAATTTAAAAAATAGTTTTTGTGAAATAAGCTTACAGGCTTATGGTTTATTTTCGCACCGTCATCAACCCGAAATCGCCGCACATTTGGGACAAGATATTATTTTTACACCTCACCTTGCTTCTTTTAAACGCGGCATTTATGAAACCATAACTTGTCAGGTCAATCAGGGTATTACACGTGATGATATCTTAACCGTTTTTAATAACTATTATGCGCATAAACCATTAGTTAGAGTTTATTCGGAAGGGTATCCCGCCCTCAAATCGGTTATTGGCTTACCTTATTGTGATATTGGTTTTGAGCTTGATCAGCAGCACCTGATTTTAATTGCAGTAGAAGATAATTTGTTAAAGGGCGCGGCTGCTCAAGCTGTGCAATGTATGAATATTCGTTTTGGTTTTAATGAGACATTATCACTTTTATAAGAGAGAGAATCGATGACCCCTTTAGTGATTAAACTTGGCGGAGTAATACTGGATAATCCTGATGCCATAACTAATTTATTTACAGCGATTCAACAAGTTAAACAACGTTATTCTCGCTCCATTATCCTTTTGCATGGAGGAGGGTGTAAGGTTGATGAAATGATGCATAAATTATCTTTACCAGTAGTGAGACGAAATGGATTAAGAGTTACCCCTGAAGATCAAATTCAAGTTATCGTTGGTGTGCTTGCTGGTAGTGCCAATAAAACATTATTGGCGGAAGCCATAAAACAGCACCTGCCTGCGGTAGGGCTTTGTTTAGCTGATGGTGAGACGACACAAGTGCAGAACATTGACGCTAGTCTTGGTCATGTCGGGGAGGCAAAACCGGGTAATCCCTTATTTATCCAAAAATTATTGGCGGACGGGTATTTACCTATTATCAGTTCAATTGGAATTACCAATGAAGGCCAAATGATGAATGTTAATGCCGATCATGCTGCAGTTTGCTTAGCACAAACGATGGATGCCGATTTATTGCTATTATCAGATGTTGCAGGCGTACTTGATGCAAATAAACAACTTATCAAACAGTTAACTGAATCAAAAGCCAAGCAGCTTATAGAGCAAGGCGTCATTACCGACGGCATGGCTGTAAAAGTGAATTCCGCTTTTGGCGCAGCCAAAGCCCTCAAACGCCCGGTTAATATTGCCAGTTGGCGGCAAGTTGAGACATTAATCACCCTATTTGAAGGCAAAGAGGAAGGGACGCGTATTATAGTATAACGATATTTAATCGTTAGTTTATTTATTATCTTAGTCATTTTAACTCGTCGTTATCTTATCGTTTAATCAGAACCAATAAGGATCTAACATGAAAAAAGGTGGAATTAAAAAAGTCGTTCTTGCATATTCAGGGGGATTAGATACATCGGCCATTATTCCTTGGTTAAAAGAGAATTATGATAATTGTGAAGTGGTGGCTTTTGTTGCCAATGTCGGACAAAATCCTGACGAATTGATAGATGTAGAACAAAAAGCATTAATATCTGGCGCTTCATCATGTTATGTTGTTGATTTACGTGAAGAGTTTGTCAAAGATTATGTTTATCCCGTATTAAAAACAGGCGCTTTATACGAAGGTAAATACCTATTAGGTACGTCAATGGCTCGACCTATTATTGCTAAAGCACAAGTAGAAATCGCACTGAAAGTGGGCGCTGATGCGGTTTGCCATGGTGCGACGGGTAAAGGTAACGATCAAGTTCGATTTGAAACAACTTATGCGGCTTTAGCGCCACAATTAACTGTTATTGCGCCTTGGCGAGAATGGCAACTTCGTTCACGTGAAGCATTAATCGATTATTTGAAACAACGTAATATTCCAACGACGGCCACTCTAGAAAAAATCTATAGTCGTGATGAAAATGCGTGGCACATTTCAACCGAAGGCGGTGTATTAGAACACCCTTGGAATGCCGCTAATGCTGACTGTTGGGCTTGGACAGTCGCACCTGAAGATGCACCTGATGAAGCTGAATTCGTTACCATTGGTATTGAAAAAGGGGAGGTTGTTTCAGTAAATGGTCATAAACTTTCTCCTTATGCTTGCGTGGCCACCCTAAATAAAATAGGCAGTAAACATGGAATTGGGCGAGTTGATATCATCGAAAATCGTCTAGTTGGCATTAAATCGCGCGGCTGCTATGAAACACCCGGTGGAACGATTATGATGGAAGCCTTACGTGGACTTGAACAGCTGGTATTAGATCGGGACAGCTTTAAATGGCGTGAACAACTTGGATTAGAAATGGCGTATGTGGTTTATGATGGTCGTTGGTTTGCCCCATATCGTAAATCATTACAAGCAGCCGCAGAATCATTAGCTGAAGATTTAAGTGGTGAAGTTGTGCTTAAACTCTATAAAGGTAGTGTAGTTGCGATACAAAAACAGGCGAATAATAGTTTGTATAATGAAGAATTTGCGACATTTGGTGAAGATGAGGTTTATGATCACCGCCATGCAGGTGGTTTTATTCGCTTATATTCTTTATCTTCACGTATTCGGGCAATTAATACCAATAATCAGAAGCGTAGTTAAGCTGGATCTGGTTATTCCAGATCACGGGTAATACTTTTCTGGTATAAATAATAAGGGCGCTAAGCGCCCACTTAGTTCCAATTATGGCAATTAATATTGAGGTTTTTATGGCATTATGGGGTGGGCGTTTTACACAAACCGCAGATAAACGATTTAAACAATTCAATGATTCATTAGTTATTGATTATCGTCTAGCTAAGCAGGATATTATTGGCTCAATTGCTTGGACAAAGGCACTGGTCACGGTGAAGATACTTACATCGGATGAACAGAGAAGTTTACAACAAGCATTAGAGCAGGTATTAAAAAGTATAGAAACGAATCCAGCGCAAATTTTGCAAAGCGATGCAGAAGATATTCATAGTTGGGTTGAACAAAAACTGGTAGAGCAGCTTGGCGATTTAGCTAAAAAACTTCATACGGGGCGTAGCCGTAATGATCAAATCGCTACAGATATCAAATTGTGGTGTAAAGCAGAAATTATCACACTTCTTAAAGCCATAAAAGCGCTGCAAGCACAATTAGTGCTCACAGCAGAAAGACATCAAACCGCGGTCATGCCTGGTTATACCCATTTACAACGTGCCCAACCCATTACCTTTGCTCATTGGTGTTTAGCTTATTTTGAAATGTTACAGCGAGATAGCACACGTTTAGACGATGCCTATCAACGCTTAGATGTTTGTCCTTTAGGTTGTGGCGCATTAGCTGGTACTGCTTATCCGATAGACCGTGAGCTTTTAGCTGATTGGCTTGGTTTTGCTAGTGCAACTAATAATAGTCTTGATTCCGTATCCGATCGTGATCATATTATGGAGCTCCTTTCTTGCGCTGCAATGAGTATGAATCATTTGTCACGTTTTGCGGAAGACTTAATTATGTTTAATAGTGGTGAGGCAAATTTTATTTACCTTTCTGATAAGGTTACCTCTGGTTCTTCATTAATGCCTCAGAAAAAAAATCCGGATGTATTAGAGCTGATTCGAGGTAAAAGTGGTAAGGTTTTCGGCGCACTTAGTGGTGCGATGTTAACCTTTAAAAGTTTACCCTTAGCTTACAATAAAGATATGCAAGAAGATAAAGACTATCTGTTCAGTGCTCTTGATAGTTGGCAACAATGTTTAGAAATGGCAAAGTTAGTACTGGAAGATATAGAAATTAATTATTCACGCTGTCGAGAAGCCGCTTTACAAGGTTATTCTAATGCCACTGAATTAGCGGATTATCTCGTTGCTAAAGGCGTACCATTCCGAGAAGCCCATCATATCGTGGGAAAAATAGTGGTTTATGCAATTGGGAAACAAAAAGCGCTAGAAACGTTGACGTTAGATGAATTTAAACAGTTTTCAGTTAAAATTGATGCAGATGTCTATCCAATATTATCTTTAGCATCTTGTTTAGCTAAACGTAATGCGAAAGGCGGGGTTGCGCCAGAGCAAGTCTCTTATGCTATCGAACAAGCAAAGCAAAAATTAAGATGAATTATATAAATAGAAGCAATAACATTATCCAATATATTGCTTCTATTACCGAAAAATTAATCTTTTATTTCGGTAGCTAAAAATTCTTGCATTAATCTATCAAAAGGTAATTTCCTACTGATAATCACTAATTGTGACCGTTGTTGTTCATCATCTTGCCAAGCCTTACCATAATCAAAACCAACCACCTTATGTACGCCTTGAACAATTAATTTGGCTGGATTGTCTTTAATTGCAAGTATGCCCTTGTAACGCAACATATCATTACCGTGTATTTCAATCAGACGTTCAACAAATTGTCCCACTTTTTTTATATCAACGCAGCCCGCCTCAAAAAGGTAAGAATAAATATCATCATGTGGTGATATAGTCGACGAAGTATGCATAATCGGTTGATAATTTGCTATTTGCTGATTTGGATTAGCAATAATAAAGAAGCCTTTATTAATGGTCAATTCCTCACTTAGTTGAAACGCGTGAATATCTAACCAATGTGCTTTAGCGATTTCGCCATTAACGGCAACAAATAATATTGCTTTATTATTGATAAGTTGGAGTCTTGATAATACCGTATGCAATTGTTGTTCGGTGAGACGATCCGATTTGGTCAAAATCAATCTATCAGCAAAGCCAATTTGTGAACGAACAACACGATGTTGCGCCAATTGTTGCAAAATATGCTCACCATCAATTAATGTGACTACTCCATCGAGTTCGAAGGTATTGCGGATTAATTCATCGATAAAAAAAGTTTGCAAGATTGGCGCGGGATCAGCTAATCCCGTTGTTTCGATAATTAATCGATCAAAAGATAACGTTCCATTTAAACGTTTCTGATTGAGTTGATGTAGCGCCGTTGTTAGCTCGCCTTGCACACTACAACAAATACAACCATTAGTCATCTCCATAATTTCAATATTGCTTGCTGTTGGTAATAAACAACTATCAATATTAATTGGACCAAACTCGTTTTCAATGATCAGAATTTTTTCGGTTGTTTCTTGCGTTAATAAATGATTAATAAGTGTGGTTTTCCCCGCACCTAGAAAACCAGTTAAAATGGTTACCGGTAATAAATCGTTTTTCATTATTTAATCCATCAGCTAACAGCAGCGAGTGCCGCCTTTGCCACTATAGCGCGCGTCCTGTCTTTCTTTAAAAAATTCTTCATAAGTCATGGGTGTTTGTTCTGGATGGGTCAATTTCATATGTTGAACATAGGTATCATAATCTGGAATAC
This sequence comes from Candidatus Schmidhempelia bombi str. Bimp, assembly GCF_000471645.3. Taxonomy (GTDB): domain Bacteria; phylum Pseudomonadota; class Gammaproteobacteria; order Enterobacterales; family Orbaceae; genus Utexia; species Utexia bombi. The sequence continues at coordinate 14,196 of NZ_AWGA01000057.1, forward strand.
CTACCATCAACTTTGCGGCTTGACCTAAATATTTTCCTGCTTTAGCTAAATTTTCAAACATGTCTTAACCTTTTATTCATCCCTAATACGGTAAAAGCCGTCGTTATTATGGCGACTAGTCTCTACAATGACACTATGATATAAACCATTCAACAAATGGCGATAGTTAGGTTAAGCATAATAAACTTAAAGATTGGTCAATGGAAACGTTTATCTTCTGATATGCTAATAAAATAAACAACAGCATATCTTAAATAGCATTAAGAAGTGGAATATAACAAAAACTTTATCGCCATATATTGAATAAATATCATTTTTTATATTAACAATCGTACAACATAAATAAGTAATGAAAAAAATTTATAAGTAAATTATTGTTAAGTTTAATTTTACTGATGATATCAATCGGAAAAATCGATATACTTATGACAATAAAAATAATGTTTAAAGTCTTGAAGGATTAAATTATGAATATTCGTGATTTAGAATATTTTGTCGCACTGGCAGAACATCGTCACTTTCGTAAAGCTGCCGATGCGTGTAATGTCAGTCAGCCAACACTTAGCGGGCAGGTTCGTAAGTTGGAAGATGAGCTCGGTGTAATGTTACTCGAAAGAACAAGTAGAAAGGTCCTTTTTACTCAAACAGGTTTAATGTTAGTTGAACAGGCGCGTGAAGTATTACGTAACGTACAAATCTTTCGTGAAATGGCAAGCAAACAAGGCGAAGAGATGTCAGGGCCAATGCATATTGGTTTAATACCAACGGTTGCACCTTATCTATTACCTCATATTATTACGATATTGCATGATGTTTATCCTCAATTAGAAATTTATCTGCATGAAGCTCAAACCAATATTATTGTTTCCCAATTGGAACAAGGTAAATTGGATTGTGCGATACTTGCTGCAGTAAAAGAAAGCGAACCTTTTATTGAATTACCGCTATTTGATGAACCTATGTGTTTAGCTGTACCACAAAATAATCGATTAGCAACAGAAAACGTGATCAAATTATCCCAACTTAAAGGTGAAAAATTCTTAATGCTTGAGGATGGTCACTGTCTACGTGATCATGCTATGGGTTATTGTTTTCAAGCTGGCATTGATGAAGACAAACGCTTTCGCGCCACCAGTTTAGAAACCTTACGCAGTATGATTTCGGCGGGGCGTGGAATTACCTTATTTCCTGAACTTGCGGTGCCTAAAGAACGCATACGCGATAATGTGTGCTATATTCCTTGTGTGGATCCGGTGCCTGTTCGTACTATTGAACTTATTTATCGACCTGGATCTCCGTTACGTTCGCGTTATGAACAATTAGCCAAAACCATTAAAAAAACGATGCCAGCCGTTTTAGCCGAAAGACATATTGAAGTGTGAAAAAAGTAAAGCTTAAAAATGCTTCTGTTGGGACAGGTATTCGGGCCCAACAGAAGGAGCGTACACGACGTTCATTAATTGAGGCGGCATTTAAACAGCTGAACGCAGAACAAGGATTTGCGAGTTTAAGTTTACGTGAAGTAACCCGAGAAGCAAATATTGCGCCAACCTCTTTTTACCGCCATTTTCGTGATATGGATGAGTTAGGTTTGGCCATGGTTGATGAAAGTGGCTTAACCTTAAGACAGTTAATGAGACAAGCGCGCAAAAGAATAAAAAAAGGTGGAAGTGTGATTCAAACTTCTATCACGACGTTTATCGAATTTATTGATAAAAATCCTAAAGTTTTCTTATTATTATTACGCGAACGCGCAGGAACCTCTGCGGCATTCCGTTCTGCTATTGCACGTGAAATTCAACATTTTATTGTTGAATTAGCCGATTATCTTGATGAAGCTAATAATATGCCGCGTCATTTTAATGAAGCACAAGCCGAAGCCATGGTGACTATTGCGTTTAATTCAGGGGCTGAGGCACTCGATTTTGAACCTGAAAAACGGCAGAAATTAATAGATAAACTTATTTTTCAATTACGAATGGTATCACGTGGTGCTTATTATTTATATCGACGAGAACAAGAATGCCAACTAAGTAAAGAGAAAGAGTAATTAACTAATCTGTTATCGAAAGTACATTATTAATTTGTTATTATCTCTTGTTAATTTATGAAGGTGCGAGACTTTCGTTCATTCGGTCACAGATTACCCTTACATTCGATTATGCTACATGATTAAATATCATTAAAAACATTAATTAATAAACATCGTTTTAAACCATATTGATGTTAAATAGTTAATTGCAAGCGGTTAATGATAGTTTATATATTTGTACTTCGATAAGTATAAAATAAAGCAAAACTAGGCTCAGGTTTATAATCGATAATTTAAGGGAAGATGATGAAGTGATTGAGCCAGACTTACCGACCGACGTCATGGTGTGTGCTGGGTATATTGATTGTAATGATAAAACCTTAGTTCTTGCTGGTGTCAACAGTGCAGCCCGCCTTGAGAATGGAGAGTGGGATATCTTAATTGATTGTTTTGAAGGTGAAGAGAATTCAGATAATCAATAATGCATTGAGCAAAATAATAATATTATATCGTTATGGTTGTTGTTAACTAATAGATAGCTCTAATTGACGGTTATAACAGTATAAGCTTTGCTAGATTATCAAAAGACATTAGCTTACATTGATGATTTTCTCACTTGCCACCGAGTTTTAAATGGATAGAGCCTAACATTGAGTTGTATTGCATTGTGTGCTTTTACGACCATTAATTTGTTGTCTTTTTTGACCTATCTTTCATTAATATTTTCTATATTTCATAAATAAAATTATTAAGCAAGTAAATAAATGGAAATAATTTTTTAAAATTGATATAATTATCGAAATTTCATTATGTTAATAAGGATTATTATGATACCTCAATTGAATTTTTGGGGAGGTTTTATGTTATCAATGATTTTTCTCTGGTGGGTGTATTTGATTATTTTTGTAGTCGGTATCGTTATTATTTTTATAAATAAACATATTTTTTTTAAGGTGCTTGGTGGGCTAATAGCAATGTTTCCAGTGAGCTGTTATTTTGTGATGTTTATTCTTTATTTTATTTATTAAGCCGTAAAACCTCGTCGTTCATGGCGAGGATGTAAGGCTTAAGCGACGGAGTCGTTTCAATACTTTAAATTGGAGTATGTTGCTGTTCTATATATTGTCTAATAATAGCAATAGGAGCACCGCCACAGCTAGCCGCAAAATAGGATGGAGACCATAAAGAGCCACCCCATAATTTGTTTTTAATTTGAGAGTGATATTTTTTTCTAATCATTCGGCTAGAAACGCCTTTTAGGCTGTTAACCAGTGAAGATAACACAACTTTAGGAAGATAATTAACTAACAAATGAACATGATCATCTTCTCCGTCAAATTCGATAAGTTCTGCTTCAAAGTCTAAACATACTTTTTCAAATATCGGTTTTAAATCATTAATCATATTTTTAGTAAATACATCCCTACGGTATTTAGTAACAAACACCAAATGAGCATGTATGTTAAAGACACAGTGTCTTCCGTGCCTAATTTCATCTTGTATATTCATAGACCAATAGTATAATGGACGTATGATAATACGCAAAGCGTTTAAATTTGAACTAATGGCCAACGGTGAACATATCCGTAAACTTAAGCAGTTTTGCGGATGTTCTCGTTTTGTTTTTAATCAGGCTTTAGCATGGCAAAAAGAGCAATACGAACAAGATAATACACTCAAGTTCAGTTATACTAAAATAGCTAATTTACTGCCTGAGTGGAAGAGACAGCATGAATGGTTAAAAAACTGTCATAGCCAAGTATTACAGCAATCATTAAAAGACCTTGAAAGTGCCTACCGTAATTTTTTTCGTAAACAATCAGATTTCCCTAAGTTTAAGAAAAAAGGAGTTAAAGAAAGTATTCGTTTTCCTCAAGGTACAAAATTAGACGAAAATAATAAGCGTATTTTCATTCCTAAAGTTGGTTATATTCGTTACAGACAAAGTCAATTAATTGTTGGTACTATAAAGAATGTCACAGTCAGTTTAGTTTGTGGTAAATGGTTTGTCTCTATTCAGACTGAATATGAACAAGCAGAGCCAATACATTGCTCAATGACCGAAATCGGTATTGATATGGGAATTAGCCGTTTTGCGACATTAAGCAATGGTACTCACTTTGAACCATTGAATATATTCAAGCAAAACCAATTGAAACTAAAAAAATTACAGCAACAACTTAGTCATAAGAAAAAATTTAGCCAAAATTGGCTAAAATCGAAACGAAAAGTATCTAAACTTCATCATCAGATAGCGAATACCAGAAAAGATTACTTACACAAAATCTCTCATGCAATCAGCCAAAACCACGCCATGATATACATAGAAGATTTAAAAGTCAGTAATATGTCAAAATCAGCCAAAGGTAGTCAAGAACAACTTGGTCGAAATGTCAAAGCTAAATCGGGATTAAATAGAACGATACGCGATCAGTCATGGTATGAATTTCGACGTCAACTTGAATATAAAAGCTATTGGCGCGGGGGATTGGTATACAGTTACAAGCCAAACTTGTCCTTGTTGTTCTCATGTAGCAAAAGATAATCGTAAAACACAAGCCAATTTTGTATGTGTGAGTTGTGGTTACCAAGAAAATGCCGATATAGTCGGTGCATTAAATATACTCAGGGTAGGACATACCCAAAGCGTCTGTGAAGTGAACGATGCAGTAATGTCGTCATCAGCAGAAACCCATCAAAGCGAGTTAGCCATAAACTAACCACAGTAGAAATCCCCTTCCTTTAGGACGGGGAGGATGTCAATTTCAATAGTTAACGCCTACTATATTGTTTAATATAAAAAATTTAGTTTTTTCGCCAGCGGGAACACTAATATCGAAAAAAGAGTAGACTTAGAAGTAAAAAAATTGGAATCAAAATACCTATTGACCATTTCATATACCCAAAGAAATTTGGCATGGCAATATTATGCTGTAATGCAATATTTTTTATCATAAAATTGGGTGCGTTTCCGATATAAGTTAATGCGCCCATAAATACTGATCCCATGGATATTGCAAGTAAAGTGGTGGCTTTACTTGTCATCAGAGTGACGGGATCACCTGAAGCAAGATTAAAAAAGATTAAATAAGTTGGCGCATTATCCAGAAAACCTGATAAAGTCCCAGTTAACCAAAAATACATCATATTAATTGGCTGTTGATCGGTATCAGAAACTAATGATACGAGTGGCGCCAGCGCACCGTTTTTACCTGCCTTTAATATCATTAATACGGGTGAAATAGTAATAAAAATACCTATAAATAATTTCGCCACCTCAGTAATGGGAGCCCAATTAAAATGATTTTCTTGTCTAAATTGTGAGGGGGTAATATACAGCGATATAAGGGTAATCAGTAATAGTAAGCTAGCTTGAATGATTGTCGTTAGCGGAATCAGTATTCCCCAAATAGTTAATGCAGGAGCACTGGTCCAGATACCAGTGAAAAATACACAACCAATAATCGCAACCAGCAAGACCATATTCTGTTTCCCTTGAATTTCAATCGTTGCCGTTATCGTACTAGGTCTGTCTTTTATGGTACGTTGCTCTTTTTGATAATAATAATGATCAATACGATAGAAAATAGTGAGCAACAACGTAGTACAGATAACGACAGGTAATGCCATTGTTTTAATAGTCCAAGAGAAATCAATACCATTTAAAAAACCGATAAATAAAGGCGGATCACCTAATGGAGTGAGACCACCACCAATATTAGCAACTAAAAATATAAAGAAGATAATGATATGGCGCTGATATCGTCGCTGTTGATTAGCACGAATCAATGGTCTTATCATTAGCATTGCTGCCCCAGTTGTTCCCATCATTGAGGATAACAACGTTCCTATCGCTAATAATATTGTATTGTGTTTCGGTGATCCGACTAAGTTACCCGCTATGACTATTCCTCCAGAAACAGTAAAAAGTGCGAGAAGTAGTAGAATAAATGGAATAAATTCCTTCAGTATGGCATGAGCGACAATATGTAACGAGGAATCAATTCCAGCATAGTAACTCAATGGCAGTAAAAAAAGTGCCGTCCAAGTTAGAACGATTTTCCCAAAATGATAATGCCAAATTTGCGGGCAGATTATTGGTAGTAAGGCGATAGAAAATAAAATCCCTAAAAAAGGGATGGTCCAATACAATGATAATGCTGTACCGCTAAAATTAGCGGCAGTGGCTAAATTAGGTAAAAGTAAAATAAGCAATAAGAATAAGCGTAGCATAATGTTAAAAATTCGTTATTTTAGTATTAATAAAATTATCATAACAAATGCGTAGTCTAAATAGAAAACTAGCACTATTATCTAATTTAGTATAACATTTGATGTCTTTTGAATGTGATGAAATAGTAATAATAACATATAGTGAGGATATAAATGCGGCCTAATAATACTTTATGGTCTAGAAACTGCTTTACAACGTTAATTGTAACTATATTTATAATATTAAGTTTATTTTTTTCTCAATTTTCGGTTTGTGCAAATGAAGCTGATCATAAGATAGTCCTTAATGATAACTTAACCATTGCGGTAGTGAATGAGAAAGTTAATACCTCAACAATCGATGAAAACAAATATCAAAATAAACCATTAAAAGTACTTGATGTCTCAGAAGTTATCATGGATGGCGCTAGTACGTTAGTTATTACTTTCTCCATTCCATTAGATAAATCACAAGATTTTTCAAGTTTAGTCAATTTAGTTGATAAGAATAAAGGTAATGTCGATGGTGATTGGGAACTCTCGGATAATCAATTGGAATTACGGCATCGTTATTTGGAACCTAATCGTGAATTAACACTCACTATAAATAAGCGGTTAAAAGCCATCAATAATGCACTTCTTTATATTAATTATAAGACGACATTAACAACCCAAAAAAGAGAAGCCGTAGTTGGATTTGCAAGTACTGGATCGTTAATTCCTGTTGGTAGTGTCATTGGTTTACCTGTCATGACATTAGATGTCAATTTGGTTGATGTTAATTTTTACAAAATTAAATCGAACTATTTATATGAATTTCTCGCCCAAATGAGTAACGTCAATAACTCAGACTATTGGCTTACCTCTAACGCATTAAAATATACCGATCTAGTTTATACAGGACGGTTTGATTTAGAAACAAAACCAAATGTTCAAGAGACGGTATTATTAGATTTATCAAATATTGAAGCTCTGCAACAAGAAGGATTTTATTTTGCGGTAATGAATGTTGCTGGTACCTATAAATATAGTAATCCAGTTACGATGTTTTCCATTAGTAATATTGGTGTCTCAGCACATTACTATGCCAATAAATCCATCGCTTTATTCACGCAATCACTGGATGATGGAAAACCTATTACTGATGTTGAAATCAGATTGATTGGTAAAGATCAGCGTATAATTAATGCGGGTAAAACAGATAAAGACGGCTTTTTATCTTTTAATCCCAATACCAATGAAAATAATTTTATTCTCGTTGCAAGTAAAAATGGGCATAGTTCTTTTATTGAATTAGGACGTAATGCGCTTGATTTAAGTGAATTTAATATTACGGGTAATAAATATTATGATAAACAACTGGTCTTATTTGGTCCACGTAATCTATATCGTCCGGGCGAAACGGTTTTTCTCAATGCTTTATTACGTGATGCGGATGGTAAACCTGTTGCCAATCAACCTATTAAAGTTGAGATAGTCAAATCGGATGGTGAAGTTGTTTTAGACTATGTTTGGCAACCGATAAAAAATCAAGAAGGGTTTTATCAAACCCAATACATACTACCTAAAGATGCTTCCACGGGTAAATGGGCATTTCGTTTTAATACGGGTGATGATAATAAACATTATAGCTATTTTATGGTGGAAACCTTTTTGCCTGAGCGGATGGACTTAGATTTAAGATCGACCTCATCGCAACCTATCTTAAATAAAGATGACGTTACCTTTAATGTAAAAGGTTGGTATCATTACGGCGCACCAGCTAATGGTAATGAGCTAAATGGACAAGTATTCGTCAAGGCCCAACGTCAAATTGTAGGTTTAAAAGGATTTGAAATAGGACAGATTGATGATGAATCATTGAATCAATTTATCACCAATGTGGATCAACTTTTAGATCACGAAGGTTTGACTAAAGTTAAAGTAAAAAGTAATGATTGGGGAAATATTAAATCCCCAGCTAGCGTCGTTCTACAGGCGAGTTTACTTGATACAGGCGGCAGGCCTATCACCCGATATGCCTCACAAGTCATCTGGCCCGCACAAACTATGCCAGCAATTCGAGCATTATTTTCAACTAAAGATTTTTATGATTGGTCTGAAAACCGTTATGTGTCCCGTCCGACGGTGGATAAAGGCGCTATTGCTCAATTTGAAGTCATTAATGTAAATACTAACGGTCAGCGCGATAAGCAATCTGATTTTACCGCACGTATTATTAAAGAGCGCCGTGATTACTATTGGGTTTGGTCAGAAAATGATGGTTGGAAACATCATTATTCAGAAAAACAGTTTACCGTTTTTGAAGAGAAGCTCAAGTTTAATGACGGTTCAGCTCGTGTCGCTTTTCTTGCCGACGATTGGGGTTCATATCGCATTGAAGTGAAAGATAATAAAACCAATGTTGTTTCAAGTATGCGTTTTTGGAGTGGTTATTTCTGGAGTGATAATACCAATGGTACAGGATCTGTTAGACCAGATCAGGTGAAATTAAGTATTGATAAATTATCTTATAGTCCTGGCGATACGGCCAAAGTATTGATTGAGGCACCCGCTGCGGGAACGGGATATTTGGCTGTTGAATCGAATGATGGCGTGTTATGGTCGAAAGCTATTGATGTACCAGATGGTGGCATTGAAGTAGCGGTGCCTGTCGATAATTGGCAACGACATGATATTTATATTAGTGCCATTGTTGTGCGTGGTAATAGTAATGAGCTACCAACTGAAAACAATCAAACCATTAAACGGGCTGTTGGACTAATCTATTTACCGTTTAATGTCGAACAACGCCGTTTAGATTTAACTATTGAAGCTCCAGAAAAAGTTGAGCCAGAGCGTGCAATAGCGATCAAAGTTAGCTTGCCTAAAAAACAGTTAGATATAAGTAAAAAAGTGACAGTTTTATTATCAGCCGTTGATACTGGCGTGTTAAATATTACCAATTTTAGGACGCCTGATCCATTTAGTGGATTTTTAGGGCGTAAGCGTTATGAAGTGGATCAATATGATGTTTATGGAAAATTGATCGAACAAAAAGGACGCTATGCTAAGTTACGTTTTGGCGGCGATAGCGATAACTTTGCTTCATCAACCATGATCAGTAATGGTTCGCTCTCCGATGCAACGATCATTGCCCAACAATTAGAATCTATTCAATTAGATGAAAACGGTGAAGGTATTATTCACTTAACGTTGCCTGATTTTAATGGTGAACTGCGTTTAATGGCTCAGGTTTGGGATGAATCACGGTTTGGTAAGGCAGAAAAATTAATCAAAGTTGCTTCACCTATGATAGCTGAACTATCCATGCCTCGCTATTTATCGGGGGGCGATCAAAGTCAGCTTACATTAGATTTACGTAATTTATCCTTAGAGAATCAAACTATTACTGTTAATCTATCGACTGAAGGGTTGATAAATTTATCCAGTGAAAATCAATATACAATGACATTCGGTGTCGCTGAAAGAAAGCTATTACCAATATTAATTCATGCGGAGCATGGTGTTGGAGAAGGGATAGTGAAAGTAAGCATTGACGGGTTAAATAAGGATCAAAACACCTTAAATCCTTTAGAACGTCGTTGGCAAATTAATGTGCGCCCTGCTTACGCGCCAGAACAACGACATTATGATTTTATTGTTAATGAAGATAAAAAGTGGCAGTTACCAGAGCAAGCGGTGGATGGACTATTAGCCAATACTATTACCGCTCAGTTAGCACTATCTAATCATTCTGTGATTAATATTGCCCAATATATAAAAACATTAAAATCTTATCCGTATGGTTGTTTGGAACAAACTATTAGTGGTCTGTATCCCTCACTGTTTATTAATAGCCAACAATTACAAGCTTTGGGTATTTCTGGCGAAACTGATGAGCTACGTCGTCGTAATATTGATATAGGCATTGAGCGTATATTTAGCATGCAGCGCAAAAACGGCAGTTTTGGGCTTTGGTCGAAAGAGAGTGATGAAGACTACTGGCTAACTGTGTATGCTGTCGATTTTTTATTGCGCGCTAAAGAATATGGTTATAATGTCAATACTAAAGCACTAACAAAAGCCTTGGATCGTATAGCGGCTTACCTTTATGATCACTCCGCCTTTGATAGTTTACAAAGTAGTTATTATGCTCAGAATAGCGAATACTTAATTTTCTCTGTTAAGACCTATGCGGCAATGATTCTTACCCGTGAAGGCAAAATCACACCTGCGGTACGTAATGAACTTAATCATCTCTATATTAGTATTAGTAATGAAACCGATCATAAGTTAAAAGCCGCCTTGCCAGCTATTCAATTAGCTATTGCCTCTAAATATGCGGGTTACAGTAAATCAGTAAATAAATTAACTACTATTGCCCTTAATCATATTCTTGATACCAAAGCCAGCCATTATGGATTTGGCGATTATGGTAGTCCGATTCGTGATAATGCATTAATCATCTTTTTGTTGTTAGACAATGGGTTGGAATTAGGTGAGGTCAATAAATTATTACCTGTACTAGCTAATGATCTCAATGTTACTGATTATTTATCTACACAAGAACTCAATGCGGTGTTTTTAGCTGGTTGGTTGGCCAACTATAGACAGACATCAGAGACATGGATAGCAAATATAAATAATGAGATGTTTAAACAACGCAATACATTAATTAGGTTATTTGATATAGAACAAATTAAGCGGGGTGTCACTATTCACAATCCACAGCAAAACCTTGCTAACTTATATGGACGTATTGATATTACCGGTTATTCTACTCAACCACCGGTCGCGACATCGGATGATGATACATTAACTATCACACGTACTTATTATGATCTTAAAGGAAATGTGACTAGTATTGACTCATTACAATCAGGTGATTTAGTCTTAGTGCTGCTAGATGTGAAAGCCAAACGTCGTATTGCAGATGCATTAATTGTTGATATGTTACCGGCTGGTCTCGAACTAGAAAATCAAAATTTGGAAGGAAGTAGTGTGAATATCATGGCTATTCCAGGTATTGCCAATTTATTAAAAGATGAAAATAGTTATGATATCAAATATCAGGAATATCGCGATGATCGCTATGTTGCCGCCGTAGATATTAAACAATCTATTAATAATGATGATTACAGTAAAAAAATATTTTATTTGGTACGTGCAGTAACGCCTGGGAAATACTTAGTACCTGCGCCAACCGTAACCTCAATGTATAATCCATCATGGTTTGCTATAGGGAAAACGTCAAATTTAATGGAAATAACCCGATCCAAATAAGCAACTTGGTTTAAATGATTAACGCTATCCGTTTTAGTGACGGATAGCGTTAATGCTATGATAAAACATCAATGAGAGTACGGTTGTGAAACTAAAGAAAATAAGAAAGTTAAGTGGGATTATTATAATACTACTATTAAGTTTTTTTATTTTATTTCTGATCCTAGATAAATGTTTTCCCTTACCGATAAAAACCTTTAGAACAACACAGACTGTTTTAGCTGAAGATGGGCAACCACTATGGCGTTTTGCTGATGAAAACGGCATTTGGCGTTATCCAGTGACATTAGAGGAAGTGCCTGCGTTTTATATTCAAGCTTTATTAACTTATGAGGATCGTTGGTTTTATCATCACTATGGCGTTAATCCGTTATCAATCGCTCGTGCAATATTTCAATATGTAAAAAATCAACGTATTATCTCTGGAGGTAGTACGCTCACTATGCAAGTGGCTCGGATTATCGATCCGCATCAAAAAACATTCTTAGGCAAATGGCATCAAATTTTTCGGACTTTACAATTAGAATGGCACTACTCAAAAGATGACATTTTAACTTTTTATCTTAATCACGCCCCTTATGGGGGAACGTTAGAAGGTATTGGTTCGGCTAGTTGGGCTTATTTAGGTAAATCGCCTTCCCACTTAACCTATGCCGATGCCGCGTTATTAGCGGTATTACCACAAGCACCAAGTCGCTTAAGGCCCGATCGTTATCCTCAACGAGCACAAATTGCACGTAATAAAGTATTAGATCGCTTAAAGAGATATAAAGTTTGGCCAGAAAAAATCATTGATGATGTGCAGCGAGAACAAGTATGGACTTTTCCACGAAAAACCCCACAGTTAGCGCCTTTGTTAGCGCATAGATTACATCTACAATATCCAAATACGCCTATTATTCAAAGTACTATTGATATTTCGTTGCAAAGTACCCTTGAGGATATGGCAATAAATATGGAGGGGCGTTTACCTCCTAAGGGCTCAATGGCCATTTTAGTGGTTGATCATACTAATATGAAAGTAAAAGCCTATGTTGGTTCAATCGACTTCAATAATAATCAGCGTTTTGGGCAAGTAGATATGATACAAGCTTGGCGCTCTCCCGGCTCAACCTTAAAACCTTTTCTATATGGGCTTACTATGGATAGTGGTATGATACATTCAGAATCACTATTACAAGATATCCCTCGTCTGACAGCCGATTATCGACCAGCTAATTTTGACACGGGCTTTAATGGACCCGTAAGTGTCTCAGAAGCATTAACCCGTTCATTGAATATACCTGCTGTACAATTGTTAGAACTTTATGGAAGTAAGCGCTTTACAGCTAAACTACATCAAGCGGGATTAACGTTAAAATCATCTGGTAAAACCCCCAATCTTTCATATATTTTAGGTGGGGCCTCGGCGCGGTTAGATCAATTAGTGGCAGCGTATAGTGTCTTTGCTCGACAAGGGCAAGCCAGTCGATTGCGGTTTACCCCTGATGAACCACTATTGAATAAACCTATGTTATCTGAAGGTGCCGCTTGGATTATTCGACGCATTTTAGCCGGAGATAAGCCAATGATTAGCAGCAATATATCCAATATTGTTCCTTTAGCCTATAAAACTGGGACCAGTTATGGTTATCGTGATGCGTGGGCTATTGGGATAAATGCTCGTTACCTTATTGGGATCTGGGTTGGTCGCCCTGATGGCACCCCCGTTGCTGGACAATATGGTTATGCGAGTGCTGTGCCTATTTTACAGCAAGTGCATCATATTTTATTAAATCGTGAATATAATAAACAACGACTATTACCTAGTCATCCAAAACCCGATTCGGTAACTGTTCAAACCATTTGCTGGCCAACAGGTGAAGCAATTGCAAAAGACGACGCCAATTGTCATCGTCAAAGAATGGCATGGATTTTAAATGGTATTATCCCGCAAACGCTAAATACGGGTATTGAGTCGCAACATGATCAGTATCAATTTGCTAAAATGACGATTTGGATTAATCAGAAAGGTTACCGAGTGGCGCCTGATTGCCCGAATGCGCAAAAAAAACAAGTTGCTATCTGGCCGATAGGTTTAGAAAATTGGTTAATGCCTAATGAACGCCGAAAGGCATTAATTCCACAGATGGATAGTGATTGTCCAATGGTAAATGAAAATCGTGTGAACTCGCTGGTTATTAGTGGTTTATTTGATCAACAAACGTTAAGACCATTACCTGACAAAGATCAGGTACGATTAACATTAAGTAGCCTAGGGGGCAGTGGACAACGATGGTGGTTTTTAGATGGTCAATTAATTAAACTCACTTTGGAAAGAGAGTCATTTGAATTAGCGTTAAGGCAAAAAGGGCAACACAGCTTATTGTTAATGGATGAAATAGGTCAAATTGAACGTATCTCATTTACTCTTCAATAAATAGAATTTATACTTTTTCAATTGTACTTGTATTTTAATATAGGAAAACACAGGATGGTTATGGAACGAACGCTTTGTATTATCAAACCAAATGCAGTGAGAAAAAATTTAATTGGAGCCATTAATTTACGTCTTGAGCAGGCCCACTTTACAATCGTAGCGATAAAAATGATACATTTAACCACTGAGCAGGCCGCTGGTTTTTATATCGAACATGAAGGGAAACCGTTTTTTAATAATCTAATTCGGTTTATGACAAGTGCCCCTGTTGTAATACAAGTTTTAGAGGCAGAGAATGCCGTGGCTCGTTATCGTGAACTGATGGGGGCAACGGATCCATCCAAGGCGGCGGCGGGAACATTGCGTGCTGATTTTGCTGATAGCCTAAGAGAAAATGCGGTGCATGGTTCCGATTCTCATACTGCAGCTGCACGAGAAATCGCTTACTTTTTTGCCGATAGTGAGATTTGTGCTTAAGTTATATTAGCTAGAAAAAACAAAGATTAAATTTATTTAATCTTTGTTGCTCATTAAGTGAGCTTATTTAATTTTATTTTTTATTCCTTGCTTTCCTATGTTTTAATCATGTTATATCAATAGTAATGATTGTCGCTATTTTATTAACGAAGATAACGTAATTTAGCTATAATTATGCTTATTTTAGCAACTCATCTATGATTAGTTAAAAAGACATTACTATTTATCTTTATCACTAAATCCCGTTGTTGATGAAAAAAGTATGACAATTTAATTAAGTTAATGAAACAATCATTCACGGTAATTATTACCGTAATGTTCAACGAAGAGCCATAAACAAAAATAAACAATCATCAGACTAAACTATTTAAAAAGTCAATAATTAGTGATAAAATATAACGTCATAAATTTTACAGTTATTATAAAGTATTAGTCTATTGCATGCGCGCTGTCGTGTGGCGCACCACTGCGATTAAGGGAATATCATGCCAGTTATTACTCTTCCTGATGGAAGTCAACGTCATTTTGATAAACCAGTTACTGTTTTAGAAGTTGCTCAAAGCATTGGCACTGGGCTTGCTAAAGCATGTATTGCTGGACGTGTAAACGGTGAGCGTAAAGATGCTTGCGATATGATCGAAACCGATGCAACCGTTGCCATTATTACTGCGAAAGATGAAGATGGTCTAGAAATTATTAGACATTCTTGTGCACATTTGCTCGGTCATGCTATTAAGCAACTGTGGCCAAATACCAAAATGGCAATCGGCCCAACCATCGATAATGGTTTTTATTATGATGTTGATTTAGATCATTCTCTTACGCAGGACGATTTAGAATTACTTGAAAAACAGATGTTAACGCTAGCCAAAACCAATTATGATGTCATCAAAAAGGTAGGCAGTTGGCAAACAGCACGCGACGTATTTACGGAACGTCATGAGAGCTATAAAATCGCGATTTTAGATGAGAATATTGCCCAAGATGCACAGCCAGCACTTTATTATCATCAGGAATATATCGATATGTGCCGTGGTCCGCATGTTCCTAATATGCGCTTTTGTCATCACTTTAAGCTACAAAAAGTGGCGGGTGCTTATTGGCGTGGTGATAGTAAAAATAAGATGTTACAACGTATTTATGGTACGGCTTGGGCAGACAAAAAACAGTTAGATGCTTATTTATTACGTTTAGAAGAAGCAGCAAAACGCGATCATCGCCGTATTGGTAAACAACTTGACCTTTATCATATGCAAGAAGAAGCGCCTGGTATGGTATTCTGGCATAATGATGGGTGGACCATTTTCCGTGAGTTAGAAGCGTTTGTTCGTAGTAAATTAAACGAATACCGTTATCAAGAAGTGAAAGGTCCATTTATGATGGATCGGGTATTATGGGAAAAAACGGGTCATTGGCAAAATTATAAAGATCTGATGTTTACCACCTCTTCTGAGAATCGCGAATATTGTATTAAACCAATGAACTGTCCAGGACATGTACAAATTTTTAATCAAGGTTTAAAATCTTATCGCGATTTACCACTGCGTATGGCTGAATTTGGTAGTTGCCATCGTAATGAACCGTCAGGCTCATTACATGGATTGATGCGCGTGCGTGGTTTTACTCAGGATGATGCACATATTTTCTGTACTGAGTCACAAATTCGTAGTGAAGTAAACAATTGTATTAAAATGGTCTACGACATATATAGTACTTTTGGTTTTGAAAATATTTCAGTAAAATTGTCTACGCGCCCAGAAAAACGTATTGGACGCGATGAAATATGGGATATGGCTGAAAAAGATTTAGCTGAATGTTTAACGGAAAACGGAATTGATTTCCAATATTTACCGGGTGAGGGTGCTTTTTATGGACCTAAAATTGAATTTACACTACATGATAGCTTAGATCGGGCTTGGCAGTGTGGCACGGTACAGTTAGACTTTATGCTACCAGAACGTTTAGATGCAACCTACGTAGGCGAAAACAATGAGCGTCATACGCCAGTGATGATTCACCGTGCTATATTAGGTTCGTTAGAGCGTTTCATCGGTATTTTGACGGAGGAGTGCGCCGGCTTCTTCCCGACGTGGTTGGCACCACAACAGGTGGTCGTGATGAATATTACGGATAATCAAGCTGATTATGTATTACAACTAACCCAAAAGTTACAAGATATGGGAATTCGTGCACGAGCAGATCTACGAAATGAAAAAGTTGGATTTAAAATTCGTGAACATACCTTAAAACGTGTACCATATATGTTTGTTTGTGGTGATAAAGAAGTTGAAGCAGGAAAAGTATCAGTGAGAACCCGTCGAGGTAAAGATCTTGGTAGCTTTTATGTCGATGATGTTATAGACTTACTACAGCAAGAAATTCGTACTCGTCGATTAAATCAATTGGAGGAATAGAGTATTAAAGCTGGAAAACGTATACAGACAACGCGTGTACATAAAATCAATGATGAGATTACGGCGCGTGAAGTAAGACTAACAGGTGTTGATGGTGAACAACTAGGCATTGTTAGTTTAAATGAAGCTCTTAGGCAAGCTGAAGATGCTAATTTAGATTTAGTAGAAATTAGCCCAAACGCGGAGCCGCCAGTGTGTCGCATTATGGATTATGGTAAATTCCTCTATGAAAAGAGTAAAGCGACCAAAGAGCAGAAGAAAAAACAAAAGATTGTTCAGGTTAAGGAAATTAAGTTCCGACCTGGTACAGACGAAGGTGATTATCAGGTAAAACTACGCAGCCTGATTCGCTTTCTTGAAGATGGCGATAAAGCCAAAGTTACGCTACGTTTCCGTGGACGTGAAATGGCACATCAGCAGATAGGTATGGAAATGCTTGAACGCATTAAACAAGATTTATCTGAATTAGCTGTTGTTGAATCTTATCCAACTAAGATTGAAGGGCGACAGATGATTATGGTGTTAGCGCCTAAGAAGAAATAATTGGTTTGCAAGCTTATTGTCATAATTGATGATAACACCATTTATTTTATGTTATTAACAATGCGAAGTGGAAATTTTTATTATGCCAAAAATTAAAACTGTACGTGGCGCAGCAAAGCGCTTTAAAAAAACAGCTTCAGGTGGTTTTAAACACAAGCAAGCTAATAAAAGTCATATCTTAACGAAAAAATCGACTAAACGTAAACGTCACTTACGTGGATTAACCACCGTATCTCAAGGTGATTTAGGTTTAGTTAAAGCGTGTGTTCCATACGCTTAAGGTTTAATTGTTCATTATTTAATGAATATCAATAAAGAAGAGGATATGATTTATGGCTCGTGTTAAACGCGGTGTGATTGCTCGTGCACGTCACAAGAAGATTTTAAAACAAGCAAAAGGTTATTATGGTGCGCGTTCACGCGTATATCGTGTTGCATTCCAAGCAGTAATTAAAGCAGGTCAATACGCTTATCGTGACCGTCGTCAGCGTAAACGTCAATTCCGTCAATTATGGATTGTACGTATCAATGCAGCAGCTCGTCAATGTGGTTTATCTTATAGCCGTTTCATCAATGGTTTAAAGAAAGCCTCAATTGAAATCGATCGTAAGATCCTTGCGGATATCGCGGTATTTGATAAAAATGCCTTTGCAGCTTTAGTGGAAAAAGCGAAAGCAGCACTTTAATATTTTTAGTAAAGGCTGATTATTCAGCCTTTATTATCGCCAATTAACTTAGTACAATTCATTTACTTAAATAGGTAATAATAATGACTACAGTGATTTTCCGTTTCTTTTTTAGCTTTGGAGTTTAATTCATTTGAGGCGAAATGAAGAAACGGAAAATAATTGATCGGGCCTCATTTAGAGGCCTTTTTTATGTCAGATAATTTTATGTCGGATAATAATTACAAGAGGGTGCTATGTCACAATTAGCGGAACTAGTTAAAAATGCGAAAGAAGCGATTGCAAAAGCCGCCGATAGTCATGCAATCGAGCAGATTCGCGTTGAATATTTAGGAAAAAAAGGGTACTTTACACAGCAAATGGCCTCACTACGTGAGGTACCTGCTGATGAACGCCCAGTGGTTGGTCAACAAATTAATGAAGCGAAACAAACGGTTGTTAATGCTTTGAACGAACGTAAAGCATTTTTTGAACAACAAGTGTTAAATGCTAAACTTGCCAGCGAACGTATTGATGTGACTTTACCAGGCAAAACCATGCCGCAAGGCGGTTTACATCCCATTACCCGCACCATTGTTCGTTTAGAGTCTTTCTTTGGTCAACTGGGTTTTTCCGTAGAAACTGGTCCAGAAATTGAAGATGCATATCATAATTTTGATGCATTAAATATTCCAGCACATCATCCTGCACGTGCTGATCATGACACCTTTTGGTTTGATTCAGAACGTTTACTGCGTACACAAACATCAAGTGTACAAATTAGAACCATGCAAAATAGTCAGCCGCCAATTCGTATGATAGCACCGGGACGTACTTACCGTAATGATTATGATCAAACGCATACACCGATGTTTCATCAAATTGAGGGTTTATTAGTTGATAAACATATCAGTTTTACCCATCTAAAAGGATTAATTCACGATTTTTTACATTATTTCTTTGAAGATGATATGGAAATCCGTTTCCGTCCTGCTTATTTTCCTTTCACTGAACCTTCAGCAGAAGTCGATATTAAAGGTAAAAACGGTAAATGGTTAGAAGTACTTGGCTGTGGGATGGTTCATCCAAATGTGTTACGCAATGTTGGGATAGATCCTGAACAATATTCAGGATTTGCGTTTGGTATGGGTATTGAGCGTTTGACGATGTTACGTTATGGCGTCACCGATCTACGGTCTTTCTTCGAAAATGATTTACGCTTCTTAAAACAATTTAATTAAGTCAGGAGAAACCTAACATGAAATTTAGTGAAAGTTGGCTACGTGAATGGGTTAATCCTAATATTAGTAGCGAAATGCTGTCCGATCAATTAACTATGGCAGGACTTGAAGTTGAAGGGATAGAGCCAGTAGCAGGTCATTTTACCGGCGTTGTCGTTGGACGTGTTATGGAATGTAAACAACATCCTAATGCGGATAAATTACGTATTACTAAAGTTGACATTGGGCAACCAGAATTATTGAATATTGTTTGTGGTGCCCCAAATTGTCGTCAAGGTTTAGTTGTAGCTTGTGCCACGATTGGCGCAGTATTACCAGGTGATTTTAAAATCAAACCAGCAAAATTACGTGGTGAGCCATCAGAAGGCATGCTATGTTCCTATTCAGAATTGGGTATAGCTGACGATCAAAATGGTATAATCGAACTTCCAGCCGATGCGCCGTTAGGTATGGATATCCGCCACTATTTGCAATTAGATGATAATATGATTGAAATTAGTGTCACGCCAAATCGCGCTGATTGTTTTGGTATTATAGGTGTGGCTAGAGATATCGCAACCATTAATCAATTAAAATTGGCCGAACCAAACAGTTCTAAAGCCGCAGTTACGATTGATGACACGATAAAAGTTAATATTGAAGCACCGAAAGCTGCGCCAAGATATTTGGCACGTATAGTGAAAGGTATCAATGTTAATGCAGCGACGCCATTATGGATGAAAGAAAAATTGCGTCGTAGTGGTATTCGTTCTGTTGATGCTGTGGTTGATATTACTAACTATGTGTTGATGGAGTTAGGCCATCCAATGCATGCATTTGATCTCCAAAAAATTGATGGTGCTATTACCGTACGTTATGCAAAACCTCAAGAAAAGTTAGTTTTATTAGATGGCAATGAAATTAATATAAAGACCGATACCTTAGTTATTGCAGACGATAACCAACCATTAGCTTTGGCAGGTATTTTTGGTGGTAACTATTCGGGGGTTTCTGAGCAGACACAAGATGTGTTACTTGAAGCTGCCTTTTTTTCACCATTAGCGATTGTTGGTAAAGCACGTGAATATGGTTTGCATACCGATGCGTCACATCGTTATGAACGTGGTGTTGATCCAACATTACAGTACCAAGCTATGGAACGAGCAACAACGTTATTATTGGCTATTTGTGGTGGTGAAGCTGGTCCTATTATTGATGTAACCCACGATGAGCAACTACCAAAGCCATCTGCTGTGAATCTACGCCTTGAAAAAGTTAATACCATTATTGGTTATCAAATAGATCCTGAGCGTATTATTGCCATTTTAACTGGCTTAGGTTGTCAGGTTGTTAAACAGGATCAATGGCTAGAAGTCCATACACCTAGCTGGCGCTTTGACTTGCAAATCGAAGAAGATTTGATTGAAGAAATTGCGCGTATTTATGGTTACAATAATATTCCTAATTCGTTGATGAATATTGAATTAGCATTAACCGCACAGCCAGAACAGCATTTACCCTTAATTCGTGCTAAACAGCTACTGGTAGACAGAGGTTATCAAGAAGCGATTACTTATAGTTTTGTCGATCCGAAAAAACAACAATTATTACATCCACAACAAGCCTCGTTAACCTTACCTAATCCTATTTCAAGTGAAATGTCGACAATGCGACTTTCATTATGGACAGGTTTATTAGATGCTGTGGTTTATAACCAAAATCGTCAGCAAACACGCATTCGCTTATTTGAATCTGGTCTACGTTTTGTTCCTGATGAAAGTAGTGAGTTTGGTATACGTCAAGAAACGGTGTTATCAGGTGTTATTACGGGTAATGTGAATGAAGATCATTGGGATTTACCAAAGCAGCCAGTTAATTTTTACGATTTAAAAGGTGATGTTGAAGCGATTTTAGCATTAACGGGTAAATCACATGATATCGTGTTCCAAGTTTGTGAGCATTCCGCTCTTCATCCAGGGCAGAGTGCAGCCATCTATTTGAGGGATGAATTGGTTGGATTTATTGGTACTTTACATCCACAATTAGAAAAATCGTTAGAATTAAAAGGTAAAGCGATTCTTTTTGAACTTTATTGGGATAAACTTGCTAGTCGTAAAGTACCAGAATTTAGTGATATTTCACGATTCCCAGCGAATCGCCGTGATATTGCGATTATTGTTGATCGTTCGGTAAATGCAGCCGATATTTTATCTGAATGTAAACGTGTTGGCGGTGAAAATTTAGTCGGTGTTAACTTGTTTGATGTATATCAAGGTGATAATATAGCCCAAGATAAAAAAAGCTTAGCTATCAGTTTGATATTGCAAGATAATTCTCGTACACTTGAAGAGACTGATATTGCAAAGATTATTGACAAATGTATTGCTGCATTGCATCATCGTTTTGATGCCTTACTAAGAGAATAATAATTATGACATTAACTAAAGCTGATATTGCGGAGAGTTTGACTAATAAACTCGAAATCGATAAACAAGAAGCTAAAATTCTTGTAGAGCTATTTTTTGAAGAAATTAGAGTAGCGTTAGAGAATGGCGATTCGGTCAAACTATCTGGTTTTGGTAATTTTACTGTTCGAGATAAGAGTGCTCGTCCTGGTCGTAATCCAAAGACAGGAGAAAGTGTCTCTATTTGTGCTCGTCGCGTAGTAACATTCCGACCAGGAATTAAGTTTAGAGAACGAATTGAAAAATGTAGCGCTAAACTTAGCTAGGTTTTTCGTATAACACCGATGGAGAATGCAAAATATTCCTATTTTGTGTTCTCTTACTTTTGATTCGTGGTTCGAGATCCTCCCACGCAAAAAAACTAAGGAAACAAATGAACATTAATAACTCATCGATCACTTTATTAGGTGATCAAGCTGTGGCTTACCCAACAGATTATTCCCCTTCTATTCTAGAAACTTTTGATAATAAACATCCGGATAATGATTATTTCGTTAAGTTTAATTGCCCTGAGTTTACTAGCCTCTGTCCAATTACGGGTCAACCTGACTTTGCTTGCATTTATATCTCTTATGTACCTGATATAAAAATGGTTGAAAGCAAATCGTTGAAACTGTATCTATTTAGTTTTCGTAATCATGGTGATTTCCATGAAGATTGTATTAATACTATTATGAAAGACTTAATCAAACTCTTATCACCAAAATATATTGAAGTTTGGGGCAAATTTACCCCACGTGGTGGCATATCCATTGATCCTTATGTCAATTATGGTAAACCCGACACGCCGTGGCAACAGATTGCCTTTAATCGACTCGCCAATCATGATCTTTATCCCGAAAAAATTGATAATCGTTAGTTTAGGAAAAAGAACATGCAGAAAAACAAAGCATTAGTCATCTTTTCAGGTGGACAGGACTCAACAACTTGTTTATTACAAGCTATCGCTACGTATGGGGTCGAGCACGTTCAGGCTATTACCTTCGCTTATGGTCAACGACATGCAATTGAACTAGAAAAAGCCGCATTTATCGCTAAAGATCTTGGCATCAAACAGACGGTTATTGATACAACTGTATTACAACAAACGACGCATAACGCCTTAATGGATACGACATTAACTGTCCAAGCGGCTGGAGATAAACAATATCCAAATACGTTTGTTGATGGGCGTAACGCCTTATTTTTATTGCTTGCCGCTTGTCATGCGAAACAACAAGGAATTCACGATATTATTACGGGGGTCTGTGAAACGGACTTTAGTGGTTATCCTGATTGTCGTGATGTTTTTATCAAATCAATGAATGTCACGCTAAATCTTGCTATGGATTATTCATTTAATATCATTACGCCACTCATGTATTTAACTAAAGCCGAAACGTGGAAGCTTGCGGATGAATTAGGCTACTTAGACTACATTCAGCAACATACACACACTTGTTATAATGGTGTAGCAGGTGGGTGTCGGCATTGTCCAAGTTGCCAGTTACGTGAAAAAGGGTTACAGCAATATTTAGCGGAACAAGCAAAAAAAAGATAATAAAATTTATATATTCTATAATTAATTGATTTGATTATAAAAATAATCAACAGTGTAGACAGGCTTTATCAATCAATATATTTCACTTGTTGTGATTATGATGATAAATGCCTGCCATTCATCTTGATTTACATCATCATTAGGCTAACTAACTTTAAAAGTTGATAAATATGTACAATTTTACTTCAGCACAACGGACTCATGCCTTATATCGTCTTGCTTTATTTCATATTTTAATTATTATTTCTAGTAATTATTTGGTACAAATTCCATTTACTATTTTTGGCTTTAATACTACATGGGGAGCATTTACTTTTCCTTTTGTGATCCTAAGTACCGATTTAACTATACGTATTTTTGGTGCAGGTTTAGCCCGTAAAATTATTTTTGTGGTTATGATGCCTGCATTAGTACTATCTTATTTGGTATCCGTACTGTTTCTTGATGGTAATTGGATGGGATGGGAATCCTTAAATTCGTTTAATCTTTTTGTTGGACGCATTGCCTTGGCGAGTTTTTCAGCTTATTTGGTTGGACAATTAATGGATATTTTAGTTTTTAATCGCTTACGTCAAAACCAATATTGGTGGGTAGCGCCTTCTGTTGCGGCTATTATTGGCAATCTTGTTGATACGTTGGTTTTTTTCAGTATTGCATTTTATCATAGCAATGATCCTTTTATGGCAGCGCATTGGACTGAAATCGCCATGATAGATTATAGCTTTAAAATTTTGATCTGCGGATTATTTTTTCTACCACTCTATGGCGTAATATTAAATCTTCTATTGAGAAAGCTTACTGAGCTTAAATAATTGAATGCGAACAAATGAAAAAGGCATAGTGATAACTATGCCTTTTTCATATCAATAACGTTGATAATGAATGTTTAGCTCATTCCGTATTGTTTTAATTTCTTACGCAATGTACCGCGGTTAATACCTAACATATTAGCAGCACGAGTTTGATTACCACGTGTGTATTGCATAACCATATCCAAGAATGGATGCTCAACCTCAGCTAAGACTAGTTCATAAAGATCGGTTGGATCTTGACCATTTAATTGTGATAAATAGTTTCTTAAGGCTTGTTTTACTGAATCTCTTAATGGTTTTTGAGTAATTTGATCCTGTGAGTTTACAGTAGTGAATTTTAAAGCCTCTGCTGTAACGCGTGTTTCTGACATAATATGTTTAACTCTTTTATGTTTAATTTAATTTATTAAAAAATGCTTCTAATGCTATAAATTGTTCATCAGCGTGATCAATCGCATTAAATAAGCGCCTAAAATATTCGCCGTCTGTATAGCCTTTTAAATACCAGCTTATATGTTTGCGAGCGATTCTTAGTCCTTTATATTCACCATATAAAGCATGTAACGCACCCACATGTTGCATGATTAACGGTGCTTTCTGCTTTAAGGTTTTTTGTTGCAACACGATCCCATGTTGCAAATAATGTGCGATCTGCTCAAAAATCCATGGATTTCCATGTGCAGCTCTACCGATCATTAAGGCATCAGCACCCGTATAATCAAGTACCGCTTTCGCTTTTTGAGGGGAAGTTATATCTCCGTTTGCAATGACGGGGATATGAATATGTTCCTTAACCTGACGTATAGACTCATATTCTGCTTCTCCTCCAAATAAACAAGCTTTGGTACGACCGTGAATAGTTAAAGCGGCGATACCACAATCTTGAGCAATATTTGCTATATCCAGATAATTACGGTTCGCTTTATCCCATCCTGTGCGTATTTTCAATGTGACAGGCACATTTACTGATTTAACAACAGCAGATAAAATTTTTTCCACTAATTTAGGATATTGTAATAGCGCCGAACCAGCTAACTTCTTATTTACCTTTTTGGCAGGACATCCCATATTAATATCAATTAATTGGGCGCCATTAAGCTCATTAAGTTTTGCTGCTAATGCCATCTCTTGTGGATCGGAACCCACAATTTGTACCGCACGAATATATTCTTCATCTTTGGATACCATCCTCAATGCTGATTTATCCGTATGCCAGATATCGGTATTCGCTAACAGCATTTCCGATACGGCCATTGCTGCTCCCATTTGACAACATAATGCTCGAAAGGGTCGATCACTAATACCAGCCATAGGCGCAGCAATAAGACGGTTTTTTAAAGTTACATTACCAATTTTGACATTACAGTCTGACACGATAAATTCCTCTTTAGGGTCGCGTATATTACGCATTTTTTATTCCAGTTAAAAGAGGAATTTACAAAAAATGCTGTTAAATTTGAACAAAGTTAAGTTTAATAGCATTTTTTGTTAGTTTATTAAGCGATTTTTGGCTTAGATATATTGAAGTATTGTATTTTTTGAGTACATTAGTTATTTTTTTTACCTGTAATACGACACCATTCTTCTAAATCTATAACAGGATCTAAAGAAAAATCATCCATATAGGCTTTACAAACAGGTTGTGATTGAGATGATAAAATACCTGATAAACCAAGTAGGCCTTTTGCTTTTACACGTGCCGATATCTGCGGAGCAAGCTCTTTTAGAGGTCCTGCAAGGATATTTGCTACCACAATATCAGCTTGTATGTCATCGGTTAGATCTTTTGGTAGGTAAAGGGTTAATTTATCATCTACTTGATTGCGTTTAGCATTGTCTAAGCTGGCTTGTAATGCTTGCGGATCAATATCAATACCAATTGCCGCTTTAGCGCCTAATTTTAAGGCCGCAATAGCAAGGATCCCAGATCCACAACCATAGTCAATAACGGTTTTTCCTGCAAGATCAAGGCTGTCTAACCACGATAGACATAAGGCGGTGGTTGGGTGGGTTCCCGTACCAAAGGCCAAACCTGGATCTAACATCACGTTAACAGCACTGGGATCAGGGATGTCTCGCCAACTTGGGCAGATCCATAAACGTTCACCAAATTTAAGCGGATGAAAGTTATCCATCCATTCCCGCTCCCAATCTTTATCTTCTAGTTGCTCAAGTTTGTAAGTGGTCGTCTCATTAAAAAAGGGCGCAGCAATTAATGCTGAAATTAAATCATCGGTATCTGTTTCTGCATCAAATAAACCGATTACATCGGTGTTACCCCATAATGGTGTTTCCCCAAGTTGTGGTTCAAAAATTGGTACATCATAAGTATCTTGAAATGTCACTGACAGGGCACCAATATCTGAAAGCCAATCACTTAATGACTCAGCTTGTTTATCGGTCGTATTAATTTTTAATTGAATCCAAGGCATTTTTACTAACTCTGTTTATTTAATGAATTACCTATTACAAATGCAATTAGGCCAATGAGTAACGTTGGGACGATAGCGTGAAAGCCTAATATTTTTATATCCAGGCTGGATAAAGTAATGTAACTAACCGCACCACTAATCATAGATGCAAGGGCTCCAGTTGCATTAGCTTTCTCCCAATATAAACCTAATACTAATGGCCATAAAAAGACGGCCTCTAGTCCGCCTAAGGCGAGAAGATTAAGCCAAACGATCATATTAGGTGGATTCCATGCGGTGATCAATAACAATATCCCTAAAGTTGTTGTGATGACTACCGATAAATGAGTCAAATCTTGATCATCTATTTCTATTTCTGTTTTTGGTATAACACTAAGTAATAAATCTTTAATAATAACTGATGAAACTTGAAGTAATTGAGCATTGATTGTTGACATCACCGCAGCAAGTGGCGCAGCAATAAAAATACCAGCAGCAAATGGAGGTAATACATGAATAATTAATTGCGGTACGATTTGATCTGGTATAGTTAAATTAGGTAATATTGCCGGCCCTAAAGCACCCGCGAGATGCATCATCAACATAATAACTGAAACAATAATGGTACCGATAATAATTCCTTGATGTAAAGCCTTGCTATCTTTATAAGCCATACATCGCACCGCAGTATAAGGTAAACCAATGACACCAAAACAGACTAATACCCAAAATGAGGTCATAAAGGAAAAATCGAGGAAATTATCAGGACCGGTTGGCGTTAACAAAGCTGGATCAATATGGTTCAATGTTGAAACAATTTGATGAAGACCACCGCCCGTATAAATAATCGCACCTAATAGTAAAATAGCACCTACTAACATCACCATACCTTGAAAAGCATCATTTAAAATGCTCGCACGAAAGCCGCCAAAAGCGGTATAAAATACGGTACTAATACCAAAAATAAGTAATCCTTTAAAATAAGGAATACCTGCTGCAGTTTCAAGCAAACGAGCCCCGCCAACAAATTGCACTGTCATGGCGCCAATAGATGCGACAATAATAGCAATACTGGCAAACCAAACCACACAACGGCTTTTATAATGAGCATATAACATATCACTAAGTGTAATTGCATTATATTTTCTAGCTAAAATTGCAAATTTCTTGCCTAAAACACCCAGCGATAGCATAACTGTTGGGACTTGAATCATGGCTAATAATACCCAACCCAGTCCATATTTATAGGCAGCCCCTGGTCCACCAATAAAGGAACTTGCACCAATATAAGTTGCAGCCATGGTCATGGCTAATAAAAATCCCCCCATCGTTCTATTGCCAATAAAATATTCAGTCAATTGATCGGCAGATCGGCGTTTAAAATAAGCGTAGAATGACAGAGCAAAAACAAGAATTAAATATAAAATTAGTGGAATGATAATGTTAATATTCATAATGGTCATTATTTGTTATTAGATTCAGATTTGATATCCAATGGAAGATCGACAAACATATATTTAACAATCAACCAGCATAGTAACGTAAAGAATAGGGGTAAATAAATACAAGATGCTTCAAACCAAAGAGGTAAACCTAATATTCCTGATCCATTACCTAATAGATAGGCTGAGGCTATCCATAATATAAGATAGACAATAGCTAGTATAAAAGCTATTTTGGCTTCTTTCTTTGCTTGTGTAAATTTTTTATCCATAATGATTATTGCTGTTAATTAAAGTCGATATTAGTGCAGAGGCGCTGTTATGTGAACAATAGCTACTCATACTTCATTAATAAGGAACTCGCATTTTACACAAAAATGTAATTTGTACAAAATTTATCTGGTTTAGCGTTTTAATACAGGGTATATCTTAAATATTTATAGTCATTATTACCCACAATGAGTGCTATCAGTAATTACATTTTAATTTTATTTACTACTTTAAGTTGTTTAAACTATTAAATGATATACATTTATTGGTACAAGGTCTATCGGTGCTTAAATAATATAAAATATTTAATAGAGAAAATGGCTGAGTTCTATTATTAAGACTATTTTAGTCACTTTAAATAATGTTTTATCATTATTCTAGTAGAACTTTATCCATTTTTCGGTATAATAACGCGCACCCACGTTACAACAATGTTTTCCCAACATTGTTTTATATTTGGTAAATTGACTCGAAGGGGTTGATACCTAAATAAAAAGTGTAAATAAATCAGATAACTACTTTTGATTTATTAACGTGAGATTAATTATTGAAATTGGATAAATCATAGAATGAAAACTTTTTCAGCTAAACCAGAAACAGTAAAACGCGACTGGTATGTTGTTGATGCGACAGGTAAAACATTAGGTCGCTTAGCAACCGAAATCGCTAGCCGTTTACGCGGTAAGCATAAAGCAGAATATACCCCACATGTTGATACCGGTGATTACATCGTCGTGATTAACGCAGAGAAAGTAGCCGTAACTGGCAAAAAACGTACTGATAAAGTCTATTACCGTTATTCAGGGTATATTGGTGGTCTTAAAGAAGCGACTTTTAATGAAATGATTGAACGTCATCCAGAAAGAGTTATTGAGATTGCTGTAAAAGGCATGTTGCCAAAAGGTCCTCTTGGTCGTGCAATGTATCGTAAACTAAAAGTTTACGCAGGTAGCGAACACAATCATGCGGCGCAACAACCGCAAGTATTGGATATTTAAGGGGATAGAAAGATGGCTGAGAATCAATATTACGGTACAGGTCGCCGCAAAAGTTCATCTGCTCGTGTGTTTATTAAACCGGGTAGTGGGAATATCGTTATCAACAAACGCAGTTTAGATCAATATTTTGGGCGTGATACTGCTCGTATGGTGGTTATGCAACCGTTAGAGTTAGTGGAAATGACAGATAAACTTGATCTTTATATTACCGTTACTGGTGGTGGTATTTCTGGTCAAGCAGGTGCAATCCGTCACGGTATTACTCGTGCATTAATGGAATATGATGAAACATTACGTCCAGCATTACGTCAAGCAGGTTTTGTTACTCGTGATGCGCGTAAAGTTGAACGTAAGAAAGTGGGTTTACGCAAAGCGCGTCGTCGTCCACAATTTTCAAAACGTTAATTCTATTTTATGCATTAGGAAAACCCAGCAATTGCTGGGTTTTTTCTTTTTGGTCGTAAAAGATCTTTATTAAAAAGAGATATTTTTTACAAATTTGTTTATCAATTTGTTAGAATAGAATAAATCTTTAATAATTCAGTTTTGTACTATATTTGGAGTTGGCATGGCTGTTGCTGTTAATAAACGTTCGGTAATGACACTTTTTTCTGATTCAAGTAATATCTATGGTCATCAAATTCGTTTGGTGTTAGCAGAAAAAGGCGTCACCGCAGAAGTAGAGGTAGTTGAAGCTAATCATTTACCACAAGAATTACTGGATTTAAATCCGTATGGAACAATTCCAACGTTAATTGATCGTGATTTAACATTATTTGAACCACATATCACTCTAGAATATCTTGATGAGCGTTTTCCTCATCCACCATTAATGCCTGTCTATCCGATAGCTAGAGCGCAAGCACGCTTGGTTATGTATCGCATTCGTCGTGAATGGTATACGGCTTATGAAACTATCATTAAATCATCGCAATCGGCTGAAGCTGCCGCTGCTCGTAAGACATTACAGGATGATTTAACGGCCATTTCGGCACTATTTAAAGAAAAGCCATATTTTATGAGTGATGACTTTAGTTTAAATGATTGCTATATGGCACCGTTATTATGGCGTTTACCACTACTTGATGTCAGTTTACCTAAGGTAGCAGAAAAAAACTTATTGCCCTATATGAAAAGACTATTTGATCGACCTGCATTTGTTGAATCTTTATCCGAAGAAGAGAAAAAATTGAGGGTTTTATAAAATGGATATGTCGCCAGACAAGCTTTTACCGAAAAGACCTTATCTTTTTCGGGCTTTATATGACTGGATCATTGATAATGAATTGACTCCGCAAATTGTAGTTAATGCATCACGACATGGCGTCAATGTGCCACGAGAATATGTTAAAGATGAGCAAATTATATTAAATATTGCCCCTCATGCGGTTGGACAATTTGTTATGAATAATGAAGCCATTGAATTTAATGCTAGATTTAATGGTGTTATGCAAGCGATTTATATTCCCATGGCAGCCATTGAAGCTCTCTATGCCCGTGAAAATAACGAAGGATTAGGATTTCCGCCTGAGTTGTACTACGAACAACAAGCGATTAACGTCGCTGTTGAAGAAGCGCCATCAACACAACCTAAACCGAAACCTGCATTTAAAATTGTAAAATAATTAAAGTCATGGCTATTATGGACATCATCATAATAGCTATATGTTGGGGGAATCGTTGGCATGATGTTATTGATGGTCGCTATTGGTGGTGCGATCGGTTCAGTATTACGTTATTTAACCTCAAATTGGAGCACATCCTATTTTGGGATAGGATTTCCGCTGGGTACGTTGGTGGTTAATGTGATAGGCTCCTTTTTCATTGGCTTACTCTTTTCCTTGATTGAACGTCATACCTTGATTTCAAGTTATTGGCGTCCTTTTGTTAGTGTTGGTTTGATTGGTGGATTTACGACATTTTCCACCTTTTCTTTAGATACACTGCTATTCATTATACAAGCTGAATACTATAAAGCATGTCTCAATGTCGTATTGAATTTGTCATTGGGCATCTTGGCGGTAACGATCGGATATATTATTCTTAAGCCTTAAAAGGGATAGCGCGGCAATCTATTTTATATTGCCGCAACTTGTGTGTTTACTCTTCTGTGATAAGTGGACTTTGATAACTGACAATGATTTTTTGGTTTTCTATTTTCACCTCATGTAAGGTGATAGATATAAGATCAGTAACACTAAAGATAATGTGTTGTTTAACTTTTATATACCCCTCTTCTAAATTGATTTCAATTGCCTCACGTTTCGCATCGATTAATGACGTAGGTAGAAACGCGTAAGCACCATTATCAATTAACCTGACTTTAGCACCACCTTTATTAATATCAACGACTTCAGCTTGATATTGATGACCTAAATATTTGCTCAAATATTGGCAATAGAGATGATTGGCTAAATCGCGTTCGGCAAATCGTTGTAATTTTCGTTGCTCGCTGAGGTTTTTAAGTATGGCTATATCCGGTTTCTTATCATCGTGCTGTTGAATACTATTCTTTAATAACCGATGATTGATTAAATCACTGTATTTACGTAAGGGAGAGGTCCACGTTGCGTAAAGCTCAAAACCTAAGCCAAAATGGGGCGCCATATCTAATGCATATTCGGCTGGTGAGTGAAAACGTAAGAGTTTGGTTTTAATATAGGGTTTTTCATGAATGATTTGGCGTAATGCGCGATAACCATCTAGTGTCATTAAACGTTCTTTATCAAATTCAGTAATGCCGTTATCTTTGAGTAGTTTTACTATACTATCTAAATGTTTGGTCATAAAACCACTATGAGTATTAAACACAGCAAAACCAAGTTGTTGTTTTAGATGATGAGCAAAAGCCTGATTAGCCAAAATCATGGCTTCTTCAACCATTTGATGAGCTATTCGGTGCTCTTCTTTTATAATATCAATGACTTGTTTATTATCGTTCAAGATAAATCGATAATCATTTTTATCATCGAACAACAAAGCGAAATTTTTTCGCCACTGAATGCGTAATTTAGCTAATTGAGCCAATAAATGTAATTGATGTGTAATTGCTAATGGCGCAGGTGCCGAGGTTATCTTATCTTCAAGATAATCAGATACGGTGGAGTAATCTAACTTAGCTTTCGATTGGATCCAAGCGGTAGAAAAATTAGGCGATCCAACTAGATGACCTTCTATATCGACAGTTAAATGGCAGAGCACAGCTGGGCGTATTTCATTTAATTTTAATGAGCACAAGTCTTCAACAATCTCTGTCGGTAACATAGGTACCGTAAAATCAGGTAGATAAGTCGTAAACAACCGTTGGCGTGCAATATTATCTAAGTCACTATCCGGTAAGACATAAGCGCTAGGATCGGCGATAGCTACAGTGAGCTCAAATTGACCATTAGGTTGTGTTTGCAAATAAATAGCATCATCCATATCTTGTGTTTGTTTACTGTCAATGGTAAAAAAATCAAGATGAGTAAGATCTTGTCGCGTATTGTCATTGGATATGACTAGCGGTTTTGCATAGTCTGGCGCAGACCTAGGTAATTGGTAACGTGCTAATGTGATTAACCACATAGCTAAAGGATCAGTTACGGTCGTAATAAATTCGGTAATTTCAGCTAAAAAGTATGGATGATTATCTTTTAAGGGATGTGAAATTAATTTAGCAACGACCCAATCTCCAGATTGCCATTCATGATCAATAGCCTGATTGACATTTGCTTTAATGGCGACATTTATATTAGGATAACAAGGATAAATCACCAATGAATTATCGATAAACTCTACGCGAGCAATAAAACGACTTAATGCGCTTTCAGTCACTGTCTCTGGATTAAATTGTTGTTTATCCCTCTTCGTTTCTAGGATACCCGCAACCCGATCACCAGGTAGTAATTTTTTCATTTTCGCTACTGGTATAAAATAATTTTTTTTATTGTCCAGCTCTAAAAAGCCAAACCCTTTTTCATGGGCTTTTACTGTACCTTCAATACGTGGAATTGCTTGATGTAATTGTTGTTTTAGTTGAGCAAGTAATGGATTATTTTGAAACATGATATCGTACTTAATTAGGCAAATTGATGTATTAATTTTAACATAATTTTATTATTTTGGCGGTAAATGTTACACAGGTACTTTTTTATATGATAGTGCTCCTATCTATTTACTTTTATAAATATAGATACGAATAACATGGTGACTACAGCTTGGTGCTGAGATAGCTATTTTTATTTGTTATCTATAATTTGTTATCTATAATAGTAACCATTATTTTTTTATGTGAGGCTATTATGTCTAGCAGTATAGAACACATCGCTATTGTTATGGGATCAAAAAGTGATTGGTCAACAATGCGTTATGCAGCAGATATGCTTGATATTCTATTTATACCTTATCATGTTGAAATTATTTCTGCTCATCGGACTCCAGACAAACTTTTTTATTTTGCTGAACAAGCTAAACATCGCGGTTTTAAGGTGATAATTGCTGGTGCAGGTGGTGCAGCGCATCTGCCTGGTATGTTAGCGGCCAAAACGTTAATACCTGTGTTAGGTGTTCCTATTCATACCTCAGCGTTAAGTGGTCTTGATAGTTTATATTCGATTGTACAGATGCCAAAAGGTATTCCTGTTGGTACATTAGCTATCGGGCAAACTGGTGCGATAAACGCCGCTTTACTTGCGGCTCAAATCTTAGCTATTAATGACGATAAGATTCATATAGCTCTGACCCAATGGCGTCAACAACAAACCAATGAGGTTTTGGCTAATTCTAATCCTCGTATTGATTAGCCATTAATCAAAAAGGAATAATTATGAAATCAGTTTGCGTTATAGGTAATGGTCAATTAGGTAAAATGTTAAGGCAAGCAGGAGAACCATTAGGTATATCAGTTTATACTCTTGGGCAGGATGATAAACTTGAAAATGTTCCTTATCATCAATCGATTATTACTGCGGAAATTGAACGATGGCCAGATACGGAATTAACCCGTGTGTTATCTCGTCATCCACATTTTATTAATCAAGACATTTTTCCACTTATTGCTGATAGGCTGACGCAAAAACAACTTCTTGAGCAATTAAATTTACCAACAGCAGCATGGCAATTACTGGATAATCCACAACAATGGAAAGCGATATTTCAACAATTAGGTGATACAGTCATCGTAAAACGACGAACAGGTGGTTACGATGGCCGCGGACAATGGCGGATAGCGATTGAAGATAAAATTGACTTACCAAGTGATATTTATCAGTCGGCGATTGTTGAATCAACGATTAAATTTGATCAAGAAATTGCATTGGTTGGTGCGCGTAATCAACACGGAAAATGTGTTTTTTATCCTATTACGCATAATTTACATCAGGAAGGTATATTGAAAACCAGTATTGCCCATTCTTATATTTCTAATCATTGGCAAATTCAAGCAGAACAGATGTTAACTACGATCATGAGCCATTTATCTTATGTGGGAGTGATGGCGATGGAGTGTTTTGTCGTTGGCGATCGATTACTGATTAATGAACTTGCACCACGGGTGCATAATAGTGGGCATTGGACACAAAATGGTGCCTCTATAAGTCAGTTTGAATTACATTTACGCGCGATTCTTGATCTACCTATGCCTAACCTGATTGTACCCACTTCGACAGTAATGATTAATTTGATAGGCATTCCATTAAATTACCAATGGCTTAAGTTATCATGCCTGCATTTACATTGGTATGACAAACAAGTTAGAGCAGGTAGAAAAGTGGGTCATATAAATTTAGTTCATCAAAATGCGATGGAAATTCAAACTGCTTTATTCCATTTAGCAAAATTATTACCCCGTGATTATCAATCCACTATAACTTGGGTCATTAGGCAATTAACTTAATGGTAGATACGACTTATGTTAGATTTTAATACTAAAATAAATTATCAACGTCACAATGATTCGGTACCAAATAAAACCAAAAACCATTATGCTATCGTACGTTGTTTTGAAAGTGATCGGGGACGGATTTTAAATTCAGCGGCAGTACGGCGCCTACAACAGAAAACACAAGTTTTTCCTTTAGAACGTAACGCCGTCGTGCGAACTCGTCTTACGCACTCATTGGAAGTACAACAAGTAGGACGCTTTATTATTAAAGAGATGTTATTTCGTTTACAAGAAAAGCAACAACTAGCTCTGTATGGTTTAGCGGGGAATGAAGCCATCATTGAAAGTATCGTCGAAATGGCATGTTTAATGCATGATAT
Organism: Candidatus Schmidhempelia bombi str. Bimp; assembly: GCF_000471645.3. GTDB lineage: Bacteria > Pseudomonadota > Gammaproteobacteria > Enterobacterales > Orbaceae > Utexia > Utexia bombi. Next base: position 49,624 of record NZ_AWGA01000057.1, read on the forward strand.
TGGTAATCCACCTTTTGGCCATTTTGGTGAATTAGCGATAAATCAATGGTTTTACCAACGTCTATCATTAGATAAAAAAAGTCACTATCAAATATTAGATATATCGGGAAGTGAGCAAACTAAACAAAATGAGTTGCGTCGAAAAATACGTTATGATCTATACCATTTTGATGGGAATGCACAAGCAATTCGCTTAATCCATAGTCTACTTAAATTGAATCTTACTTATTCGCAAGTTGCCTGCATTTTAAAATATACCAAACCTGCTTATTGGTACCAAACCATACCGCACCAATATAATTATTTGATGAAAAAATCAGGGTATTATTTATCCGAAGAGCCCTTTATTGAAGCAATGCAACAGCAATTACATCTATCACCATTTCACCGTTTTCCGTTAACCTATGTGATGGAAGCGGCTGATGATATTTCTTATTGTATTGCTGACTTAGAAGATGCGGTTGAGAAAAAATTATTTTCGGTTGACCAGCTATATGATTATTTAAGTCAGGGATGGGGACCAAAAAATAAAGATGATTTATTTGAACAAACGGTAGAACCTGCTTATAAAGCATATCAAACTTTAAAAGAGGAAGCACTACTGCCTCGGGCTATTGATCAATTTTTTGTAACTTTACGGGTAAAGACAATTAACCGGTTAGTCCCTCATGCCGCTGAACGATTTATTGAAAATTTACCTGAAATATTTCATGGTCAGTTTAATCAGGCTTTACTTGAGGACAACGGCAGCGAATATCAATTATTGACTATGTTTAAACAGGTAAGTGAGAAATATATTTTTAATCATGAATCGGTTGAAACTATAGAGTTACAAGGGTATCGAATTATTACAGGTCTATTAGATAGCTATAGTCTACTTTTAGCCATGCCAACCGAAGATTTTTTATTATTAGTTAACAAAAACAGTCATAAAAAATATGCTATAGAAAGTCGTTTATTCCATCGATTACCCGCTAATTATTGTGTTGCTTATCAGCAAGCGATTAAAACCTATGTTGGATCGGATGATTTCGTTATTTGGGAATGCTATTATCGATGCCGGTTAATTCAAGATTATATTAGTGGCATGACAGATCATTATGCGTATGATGAATACCGGAAGTTGATGGTAGCCGATTAACCCTCACTGGATAAAACGAATAGCTAATTGAATAAGACGATTTTATCACTATCTAATCAAGTCAGTAAAATATAACTAATTATGACATGATTGGAATCAATACTTTTTTCTTAACGATCTCAATCAAATTAGACAACGTCATTGTTGTTGCTATTTGTATAAACAGGCCATCTTTTATTGAATAAGATGGCCAATTTTTATGTTAGTGTATTTAACTCACTTCACCATCGACATAAAACCAATGATCACTTTGTTTAATAAAGCGACTTATTTCATGCATTTTTTCCGCTTTACCGGATGAATTTCGATAGCGAGCGGTGAATTCAACAAATGCCTCATTGGCATTTTCTTTTTGCCACGACCCATGAATACGTAAATCAATCCATTTTGCATCATCTAAATAATCAGCAAGTTTAGTTGGCAACGTTTGTGGGTGCCATGTTGCAACTAAATAATCGACTTTCTTAAGCGCATATGCGGTGTAACGGGAACGCATTAATGTTTCTACATCTTTAGCATTTTTTTGCCAAGCATGATAAGGCTGACAACAATCTGCATAACTCTTATTATGTCCACATGGACAAAGTATAGCGTTGTTTTTTGATATTTTCATAATAATTAATAATTAAATATAGCTAATAAAATAGGAGCAAGTAAGCTCAGAATAAAACCTTGTACTACCGCCATCGGTACAATGGCACTTCCGCCGCCTTTTTGTAAAATTGGTAACGTAAAGTCCATTGATGTAGCGCCACATATGCCAACGGCAGTGAACTTATATTTATAAATAAGCGATGGAATTAACATTATTGCAATTAATTCACGAAGTAAATCATTAAAAAAGGCAATGCTTCCGATTACAGGTCCATGCGCCTCAGTAACTAAAATACCCGATAAAGAGTACCAACCAAAACTAGATGCTAAGGCTAAACCAGTTTTTAATGGAAGATCTAACATTAACGCTGAGAAGTAACCACCAATAAAGGCGCTAATAATTACCACCAGTGCTGATGTTAAACCTGCTTTATTGATTAAAATCTGTTTAATTGTTAAACCATTACTGCGAAGTTGTATACCCACCATAAATAATAATAATATCAATATAATTTCACTGATCTTACTCGCATATACGAATAAGTGGGATGGATAGAGCCCTACTAAAAAACCGGCAATCAATGCCAAACAGATTTGTAGGGATTCTACCATCATTTTTAATCGTGAAGGTAGGGGCTGTTGATTGTTATTTGTATTTTTCCTCGGCGTAAAGATATCAAAACCTATTAAACACATACAGTTACAGCCGAAAGTACAGATAAACGTGATGGCAACTGAATAAAAAATGGTCTGAAAATGTTGGTCAATATTATCAAGTTGTGCAAGGCTAACTCCCATCAAAAATAAAATGGCATAAATACACAAACTCAATAACACATTTATTTTTTCTAAATAGATTTTATTTCTTAACTTAATGGTATAACCAAAGAAAAAGGATGATAAAATAATCAACAGACTTGAATACATAAAAAATTCCAATAAATAATATATTATTCTAATTGTGATAAATGATGATGAATATCATCATTTAACTGATCAAGCAAAATATAGCGGTTGCGATATTCAGACCGTTTTTTGCTTGGAATATCTTCAATTTGCTTACGTTTAAGTTGATAAGGAATCTGATAATATTGATTATCAATCAACTCACTTTGTAGTGATTGCCAGTAGCTATCATAATCAGCTACACGCAATTTATTTCTACGACGATAACGAAAATTATTATAAATATGTGTTTTATTCGTTACTGCTAAAATATTTTTTATACCAAAATAATTTGCGAAAGATAACGCTCCTTGCAAAACTAAATGTTTAGGAAAAACACCAAAACACGCTTTTGTTGTTTTCTGGATTAATTCTCTGGCATGCTTATGATTACTACCTTGAAAACCACCAATAAATAAAGTTAACTTACCATAATAGTCAATAATGGCAAAAGTCAATGTTGCTAGTACTACATTGTCACTGTTACATATCGAAAACGTTAATTCACCTTCACGACTATATTTATCATTGCTCTCCAATGTTAGGAAAAATGGCTGTTCAGCTTTTCCCTTTATTGTTGCCAGTATAATAGGCTCTAGCTGATATAAATTTTTTATTAGTTGTGGCGACTGTTTCGACAGGAAATCATAATGCGCGGTAATAGCGTGATGACGCATTTTTCGACTCATACTATTGGCTAAGTATGGACGATGTAACTTACAAGGCAAATTCGTCTGCTTTTTCAAAATCTCATTGAGTAGCGGATAACCTGACAAAGTATTAAGCCAAATTAATGTTTCGCGATATACTAGATAAGATCGTAATAAAAATTTTATCCGATAACTCCTTTTTTTCCAAAGAGGATTAAGGGGCAACTGGCCTTTTACTAAACGCACTAGTAACGATGAATTTTGATCTAAAACTTTCATAATTTCAATATCCGAATAAGTTAAAACGAGCAAGAATAGCTAAGTTAATCAACATAGTTATATTTCAACTTTCTTAACAAATCGTGTCTTTTATAGACACAAGATAACGGATAATTATTATTATTTTATAAAATGGAAACATTTATAAAACTTAACTTTGCGGTATTATAAATATCATATTTAGATAATACACTACGTTTAAATGTATTAGCTATATAAATTCCAAATATATAACTATTATTTTAAGATAAATTTATAAGAATAGATAACAATGTCACTATTACATAATATAAAAACGATTGATGAAAATCAAAAACAGCTAAAACCACCTTCACGATATAAGGTGATGTTACATAATGATGATTATACCACTATGGAATTTGTCATTGAAGTTTTACAACGGTTTTTTGGGCATGATGAAACTAATGCAATTAAAATCATGTTAGAAATTCACCACCAAGGGATAGGTGTTTGTGGCATCTACAGTGCTGAAATTGCTGAGACAAAAGTCATAAAAGTTACACAATATGCTCGGAAACAGGAGTTTCCATTACGCTGTACTATGGAGAAAGTTGCGGAATGATAATGAATAAGGATTTACAAATAGCCATCAATCAAGCCTTTAATGATGCGCAGTTCTTTGGCTATGAATATTTAACTACTGAGCAACTTTTAGTCGCTTTACTAAAAGATAAATCCGTTATTGAAGTCTTAACGGCGTTACAAATAAAAAAAGTAGAGACAATTATTGATGATTTAATTGTTTATATTGAACAGAATAGTACTTTTCTTCCTAACGAAGATGGCGTAGTTACCGAACCGTCCGCTGCTTTTCAACGCGTAATCCAACGTGCGGCTATTCAAGTCGAATCAGCTCAGCGTAATGAAATTGCTAGCCTTGATGTATTAGTATCTATACTCAGCGAAGAAGAATCCTATGCTTGCTATATTCTTAATCAGCATCAAATTGATCGATTTAGTGTAATTAATTATATTTCTCATCACTTTTCATCGGACACAACCGCATCGAGTGATGGTCATGGCAATGAAATGGAAAATGAAAACGGCATTCTTGAACGTTATACAACCGATCTTAATTTACAGGCAAGAGAAGGAAAGATTGATCCTTTAATCGGACGGGAAAAAGATATTGAACGCGTTATGCAAATTTTATGTCGGCGACGTAAAAATAATCCAATTTTAGTTGGTGAGGCTGGCGTGGGTAAAACAGCGATTGCTGAAGGTTTAGCTTGGTTAATTGAGCAAAATAAAGTGCCTGAAGTTTTAAAACAAACCACGATTTATTCATTTGATATGGCCGCATTACTTGCTGGCACCACATATCGTGGTGATTTTGAGAAAAGATTCAATGAATTAGTTACTGTTTTGGAGAAACAAGAAAATACGATTTTATTTATTGATGAGATTCACATGATTATCGGCGCGGGTGCAACTGGCGAGAGTAAAGTGGATACCGCTAATCTCTTTAAGCCATTATTATCATCAGGTCGAATTCGCGTTATGGGCTCAACAACCTATCAGGAGTTTAGTCGAATCTTTGAAAAAGATCATGCGTTAGCCAGACGTTTCCAAAAAGTTGATGTTATTGAACCTACATTTGATGAAACAGTAAAAATACTTAATGGCTTAAAATCACGATATGAAAAATATCATCAAGTTCATTATACCAGTGGCGCATTACATAGCGCGGTAGAACTCTCAGTCAAATATATTACGGATCGTTTTTTACCGGATAAAGCGATTGACTTAATTGATGAAGCCGGCGCTAAAAATGCATTATTACCTATCTATCGTCGCAAAAAAACCATAGGTGTACATGATATTGAAAATATTGTCGCGAAAATTGCTCGTATTCCAGAAAAAACGGTTTCAGTTAGTGATAAAACACGGTTACAACAATTATCGACACAATTAAAAGCACAAGTGTTCGGTCAAGATAAAGCAATTGATGTTCTTTGTGATGCAATGACATTAAACCGGGCGGGATTGGGTAGAGAAAATAAACCGATAGGCGCTTTTCTATTTGCGGGGCCAACTGGAGTAGGAAAAACTGAGATTACCCTTCAATTAGCCAAAGCACTGAATATTGAACTATTACGATTTGATATGTCTGAGTACAAAGAACCTCATACCATTAGTCGCTTGATTGGATCGCCGCCAGGCTATGTTGGTTTTGAACAAGGCGGATTGCTTACAGATGCGGTAATTAAGCACCCCTATGCGGTATTATTATTAGATGAAATTGAAAAAGCCCATCCTGATATTTTTAATCTATTACTACAAATTATGGACAATGGCACGTTAACAGATAGTAATGGACGTAAGGTTGATTTTCGTAATATTGTCTTAGTCATGACGACGAATGCGGGCGTACAAGAAACAGTACGTAAAAGTATTGGCTTTGCTCAGCAAGATAATAGTAGCGATGCGATGCAGGAGATTAATAAACTATTTAGTCCTGAATTTAGAAACCGTTTGGATAATATTATCTGGTTTACGCATTTATCATCGGTCATTATTTTACAGATTGTGGATAAATTTATTGATGAATTATCTAAACAACTTAGGGCAAAACACGTTGAGTTGCATGTAAGTAAAGAGGCAAAAATATGGCTTGCTGATAAAGGCTATGATAAGGCAATGGGAGCAAGACCAATGAATAGAGTAATTCAAGAAGACATTAAAAAACCTATCGCACATGAGCTATTATTTGGAACCTTACAGCAGGGGGGAATGGTCAATGTTCATATTAAACAAAAACAATTGACCATTGATTACCAAACATCATCGCTAATAAAATAAGTTTATATATGCTTGTTATTTCAATTTAAAGAAAAAAGGTAATAATTAAATATTACCTTTTCTTTTTTATTATCAAGGTTTGGTGATATAAGCAATATAATTGGTATCAATATTAGGACCAAGCTCGAAATGGTTGCTTAATAAGCGATACTCCATTCCTACCAACTCAATGGGTTTTAATCCCGATTTTTCAACCCAATCGATTAGCTCTGATGGACGAATGAATTTATTAAAATCATGCGTACCTTTTGGAATAATACGGGCAACATATTCCGCTCCTATAATTAACAATAACCGAGATTTATGGGTACGATTTATAGTGGATAAAAATAGCTGACCTTGAGGTTTTAGTAATGCAGCACAACAACGAATAATCGATGATGGTTCGGGAACATGCTCAAGCATTTCCATACAGGTTATTATGTCATAACGTTGTGTTGTATGCTGTAGATGGTGTTCGACTGATTCTAATCGATAATCAATATTGAGTTGATTTTGCTGTGCATGTATTTTAGCAATACTTAACGATTGCTCAGCCATATCTATAGCAGTAACATTAGCACCAGCTTTAGCTAAACTTTCTGATAAAATTCCGCCTCCACAGCCAACATCTAATAGATGTTTACCTTGTAAGTTACCCGTTTTATTTAATATATAATCAAGGCGTAGTGGGTTAATCGTGTGCAATGGTTTAAATTTGCCATCCGGATCCCACCATTCTGATGCTATTGCTGAAAATTTATCAATTTCCTGTTGATCAACATTTAAATTATGATGGTTAATTGACATTACGTGTCCTTACTTATTTAATCATTATCCGTTAAGTTTAAACTGTTTTTGGGTATTTTGGCAGTTATTTCTCATCAATTAAGTACATAACCGCAATAGATAGCGTCTAGTGCTTATTCGGTATAGCTGCTTATATCATTAAATAAATTTTATCATCACTCAATTAGTTTATATCATGATGATATAAACATTGGATATAAATTAACTAAATAAAAATCGTGATGTAGTATGATTAATTACGTTAGCGATTATCCATAGTGTTCTTAATTTTAAAGATGAATAATGTATTTTTTCACAAGAAGTAAAAATATGAATATCTTAAGAAAAATTTTTATTTTAACTAATATTATCTTCTTGCTTTTATTGCGTTGATAAATCTAACCCTATTATAGGGTTAACCAACACATTCATTGCGTTATTATGTAAAAACAGCCATTTAACTATTTTATGTTTTCATCATCAACTTTATCAACGTACAACTAATCCACTAAACTGTAACATTTTTTATGTAAAGTACTTTAAATAAAAAATGTGATAGATGTTGCAATATTTGTATTAAATATAAAAATTACTGTTTATTGTTTTTAATTTTTGCCATTATTTTACTCCGTTCATACTTTTTTGATATGATGGAATTGATTACGAATTAAGGTATTAACCATAAATTTTGGTAAGATTAATCCATTTAATAACGTAGAAAGTAGTGAATATTTAACTTAATTAAATAGATAGTTGTTCATTTAAATCCATACTCACCAAATAAAAACATACGCGATAACCCAATATTGCCTTAGTTTTAATTGACGCAGGTTTAGTCGTAAGAGGGGATTGTGAAAGGATGTGACAATTAAATAACAAACTACAACCTATTTATAAAGCATGAATCGCGATACTACATGCAATGATGCCCCGTTATTTAATAACGAAAAGGTGAATATAAATATTTTACTTAATATGTTGTTTGAGATGAATGGGTCGTTTACATTCGTTGTGATGGGTATGGCACTTAATCCAGATGAACAACTAACTTTTCTCTATCAGTTAAGGCACAGTTTAAGTAAGAATAGCATTGAACAAAAATTAAAAAATAGAAACAGTTAAATATGCGATTAATCGTTTGACTAGAAAAATAGTACTATTGATAAAACATTTTATTACGTATTATTAAACATTAATAATGTTTAAATGATTAAATTCAATATAAACTGTTTCAATTATTTTGATTTTTACCATTATTTTATTTATATGATTCTTTTTTGGTATTATGAAATTAATTAGTAATCAATGTATTAAGTCATATTCTCTTGCAGAAGCAATACATCTAATAAAACAAAGAGGTATTAAATGTTTGAATTAATTACAAAGGATGTTCATCTAAATCAAAGTGCACCAGATAAAACGCAGGCAATAAAAAATATTGCCCAAGCTTTGGTTGACGCAGGTTTAGTAGAGGATGGCTATGGGGACGGGATGCTGCAGCGTGAGCAACAAGCGGCAACCTATTTAGATAATGGTATTGCAATACCACATGGAACCACTACCACGCGTCATTTGGTAAAAAAAACCGGTGTAAAAGTATTTCATTTTCCTCAAGGTGTGGTTTGGGGAGAGGATGGACAACTTGCTTATGTCGCAATTGGAATTGCAGCAAGTTCCGATGAACACCTAACTCTTCTCCGGCAATTAACAAGCGTTTTAGGTGAAGATGGCATTGAAGAAAAGATTAAAAATGTCAAAACAGCCGAAGACATGATTCATATTTTGACTGGTAACAGTGATACTGGTGCTGACATGGTTATTGATTCATCGTTAATATCAATGAATGTGGCTGCCGATGATCTACAAACTTTACAGATATTAAATGCATCTCGCTTACAAAAAGCCGCTGCTGTTAATACCGCATTTATTACGGATATTATTGAGCAGCAACCAACTTATTTGGGGGAGGGTATCTGGTTAAGTGATAGCCGAGTAGGTAATCTAAAAAATGCGGTGGCAATTAGTCGACCAGCAGGCGAACTCTCAGAGAATGATAAACCAGTAAAAATGCTTATTACTATCACCACCATCAATAATGTATTTGATACTTCTATAGCTAAGTTAGCTGATTTAATGTTCACAAGAAAACTAGCGACACTACTCAATAGTGATATTTCATCATTAGAAAGCTTTTTTAAAGGTAATACAGATAAACAAATCGCTAACGACCATGAGTCAATATTAGCGCCAAATACAGATAGTATTACTCAGGAGTTTGTGGTACTCAATTCACATGGTTTACATACTCGCCCAAGCACTGTACTCATAAAATTAATTAAAGGTTTTAATAGTACTATTACGGTAGCTAATCTTGATGGTTCCAATACACCAGTCAATGCGGCCAGTTTAATGAAGGTGGTCGCTTTAGGCGCAAAAAAAGGACATCGATTACAATTCGTGGCTACAGGGGATGATGCTCAGCAGGCATTAGATGCTATTGGTCAAGCCATGGCTGAAGGTTTAGGTGAAGGAGTTGAATAACATGACCGCTAAAGTAGTAACAATTACTTTCAACCCAGCTTATGATCTTATCGGTTTTTGCGCCAATATTGAAGTGGGCGAAGTTAATCTTGTCAATACGACCAGTCTTCACGCGGCGGGCAAAGGTATTAACGTTGCCAAAGTCTTGCGTGACTTAGGTGTTGATGTCGCCGCTGGTGGATTTTTAGGAAAAGATAACCAAGATGGTTTTTTGCAACTTTTTGACCAATTAGATATTGATAATAAATTTCAAGTCGTAGAGGGGCGAACACGAATTAATGTCAAATTGACAGAACAGAGTGGTGACGTGACTGATTTAAATTTTTCAGGTTTTACCATTACTAAAGACAACTGGACACAATTTGCCCAGGATTCATGCGTTTGGTTGAAAGAGTTTGATATGATTGCGGTGAGTGGCAGCTTACCAGCAGGAATTGAGTTGGAAGCATTTAGTCAATGGATGAAACAACTTACGGCGCAGTGTAAACATGTTGTATTTGACAGTAGTCGACAAGCTTTTGAGGTTGGACTGAAAGCCTCTCCATGGTTAATTAAACCGAATGACAAAGAACTCGAAATATGGGCTGGAAAACCGCTAAAAACCAGAGATGAAATTATTGCTGCGGCGCAAGATTTAGTTCAAAAAGGGATTCAAAATGTGGTGGTTTCTTTAGGTAGCAAAGGTGCCCTATGGGTGACAAATAAAGAAGTTTGGTTAGCAGAACCACCAGTTTGTAAAGTGGTAAGTACCGTTGGAGCCGGTGACTCTATGGTAGCCGGTCTTATATATGGTCAGCTTAAACAACAATCTGTAGATAAAACGCTTTGTTTAGCCTCCGCTATTGCTGCTTTATCTGTTGGTCAATCTAATGTTGGTGTTTCTAACCATGACGAGCTGTCCAAAATGATGGATAAAGTAATATTAACAAAGATTAAGTAGGTTTAGGTGATAATATGAATATATTTTTAACGGATGATTCAAGTATTGGTCCTATTAAGAGTCAGCTCGCTAAAGCAGAGTTGAAACTGGCAGCAGAGCAGTTACAGTGGGAAATAGTTGATGAGGTGAAACAAGCTGATTTAATTATCATCCTAGGTAACCAGATTATATCTAATACCCAATTTATTGGGCATAAAATAAGTCTAATTCACATTGCTGATGTATTTGCTGATACAGTCAATGCACTAAAACAGGCAGAAAATAAGGCAACACTTTATGATCAGGAACAAGCTATCAGCACGCCTGCTACCTTATCAAAACATGAAACTAAACGAATCATTGCTGTTACTGCCTGTCCAACTGGCGTTGCGCATACCTACATGGCTGCTGAAGCTATTCAAAAAGAAGCCAATGCAAGAGGATGGGAATGTAAAGTTGAGACTCGAGGATCTGTAGGCGTGGGCAATGAACTCACACCTGAAGAAATTGAGGCAGCTGATTTAGTCTTTGTTGCGGCAGATATTGAAGTCGATTTAGCTAAATTTGCTGGAAAATTAATGTATCGAACTAAAACAGGTCCAGCACTGAAAAAAACGGCTCAAGAATTTGATAAAGCCTTTGCCGAAGCGCAAATATATCAACCTAACTCAAATAATAGTGCATCAGCTAAAACTGAATCTGGAAACGATAAAAAAGGGGTATATCAACACCTTTTAACTGGTATCTCCTATATGCTACCCATGGTTGTTGCTGGTGGTTTGATTATTGCTTTATCTTTTGCAGTTGGCGGTATCGATCAAGAAGGTAGTTTAGCTAAAGCTTTACGTTCGATCGGAGGTGAGGCTGCATTTGCATTAATGGTCCCCCTTCTTTCTGGGTATATTGCCTATTCAATAGCCGATAGACCGGGCTTAGTCCCAGGCTTGATTGGTGGTATGCTAGCAAAATCAATTGACGCTGGTTTTTTAGGCGGGATTATTTCAGGTTATCTAGCAGGTTATTTAGTTTATTTATTAGCGAAATATATTCGTTTACCACAAAATTTATCTGCGCTTAAACCGATTCTAATTTTACCATTTATCTCTAGTTTAATTACTGGGTTAGCTATGATATACGTTATTGGCGAACCCATTGCTTATTTAATGGAACGGTTAAATGATTGGTTAGTTAACATGCAAGGCGCTAATGCGGTAATTTTAGGAGCGCTACTTGGTGGTATGATGTGCGTTGATATGGGTGGACCAATTAATAAAGTGGCTTATGCGTTTGGTGTGGGCGTATTAAGTTCGCAGCAATACGCCCCGATGGCTGCCATTATGGCGGG